>JACJYK010000002.1:267500-605104 GCA_020636135.1 Lewinellaceae bacterium | reverse complement strand
AACATCATCCTGTTTATGGTTGATGTGACCACTGGCATCACCGACCTGGATGAAGAGGTTGCCCGTATGCTGCGCAAGACCGATAAGGATGTGTTCGTGATTGTAAACAAGGCTGACAATCCAAACCGGCTTTTAGCCGCCAATGAATTCTACAGTCTGGGGTTCGAGAATACCTTTTTCCTCTCAGCCATCTCCGGATCGGGTACCGGTGAGATCCTGGATGCCATCGCCGAGCGCATTGAATTTCAGGAAGAAACTGAGGAAGAAGAAACACTTCCCCGCTTTGCCATCATTGGTCAACCCAATGTGGGTAAATCTTCACTGACGAATGCCCTGCTTGGCTTCGAGCGCAATATTGTTACCGAAATCGCCGGTACCACCCGTGACTCCATCCACTCGCATTACAACCAATTCGGCAAAGAATTCCTGCTGATCGATACGGCCGGTCTGCGCAAGAAGGGCAAGGTGCACGAGGACCTGGAGTTTTATTCCGTGATCCGGGCCATCCGCGCCGTTGAGGAAGCGGATGTGTGCCTTTTGATGATCGATGCGGAGACCGGGATCGAAGCCCAGGATATGCAGATCTTTCAGCTCGCCGTAAGAAGACGGAAAGGGGTGGTCATCCTGGTCAATAAATGGGATCTCGTCGAGAAAGAAACCAATACCGCAAAAGAAGTGGAGGACCGCATCAAGCAAAAGCTGGCGCCCTTCAATGACGTGCCGGTAGTCTTTATATCAGCCACAGAAAAAACCCGCATTTTCAAAGCCATCGAAGTCGCTATGGATGTGTACGAGCGACGCAATCAAAAGATCCGCACACCGGAACTGAACACCTGGCTGGAGGAAGTCACCACGGCGCATCCGCCTCCTTCCCACCGGGGAAAATTTGTCAAGATCAAATACGGCAACCAATTGCCTCTAGCCTACCCCGCATTCGCCTTTTTTTGCAATTACCCGGCTGCCGTGAAAGGTTCGTATAAGAATTACCTGGAAAATCAACTGCGCAAACGGTACAACTTTACCGGCGTCCCGGTTGCCATCTATTTCCGCGAAAAATAGGGCTATGCAAGTCATCGAAACCGATATTCCCGGTGTATTGATCCTGGAGCCACGGGTCTTCGCAGATCATCGCGGCTATTTCTTCGAAAGCTACAACCGTCAGACACTGGATCATCAGGGACTGCAATTCGACTTTTGCCAGGACAACGAAGCACAGTCCGAATATGGTGTCTTACGAGGATTGCACTACCAGATCGGAGAAGCGTCCCAAACCAAGCTGGTGCGGGTCATCCAGGGGGAGGTGCTGGATGTGGCCGTAGATATCAGGCCCGGATCATCCACTTACGGCAGGCACGTTGCAGTGCGGCTGAGCGCTGAAAACAAACGCCAGCTGCTGGTCCCCAAAGGCTTTGCCCATGGCTATGTGGTTCTGAGTGAAACCGCCATTTTCAGCTATAAATGCGATGCCTTTTATTCGAGACAAGCCGAAGGGGGTATTCATTACGGGGATCCGGAATTAAACATAGACTGGTTGGTTCCGGAAGATAAAATCACCTTATCCGAAAAGGATCAGATCCTGCCGCCTTTTGGAAAACACCGCTATGCCTAGACCACGGGTAATGATACTGGGCGCCGGCGGCCAGGTTGGACGTGAGTTCCGCTATCTCCATGAACTACAGGCATGGAATTGGGAACCCCACTTCTTTAACCGTTCCGAACTGGACCTCAGCCATACCGAAGAATTAGAGAAGACGATCCGCGATCTGGCACCGCAGGTCATCATCAATGCTGCAGCCTATACGGCGGTGGATCGCGCGGAATCCGAGCCGGAGCTAGCCTTTCTCATCAATGCCGAAGCTCCCGGACAATTAGCAGGGATCTGTGCGGCAAAGGACATTTTTCTGATCCACTTTTCGACCGATTACGTCTACCACAATGGTCTGAACCAACCTTTGCGTGAAGAGGACCCGCTACAGCCGCATAGTGTCTATGCCCGGAGTAAACTGGCCGGTGAACAGGCAATCAGTAAGATATTGCCGGAGAGTCTGATCTTCCGGACCTCCTGGGTTTATTCTGCCTTTGGACATAACTTTGTAAAAACCATGCTCCGGTTGGGTAAAGAGCGGCGTGAACTGCGTGTTGTCGATGACCAGATCGGGAGCCCTACCTGGGCCCGGGACCTCGCACAAGCTGTGCTGCAAATCCTGGAGGAAAATCCGGGTGATTTATCAAAATATTCCGGTATCTACAATTACAGCAATGAAGGCGTGTGCAGCTGGTATGAATTTGCCAAAGCCATCTTCCGGGAAGCGCACCTCGATGTTGTTGTACACCCAATCCCGACATCCGAATATCCGACTCCGGCTGTGCGACCACCTTATTCGGTGCTGGATAAGACTAGATTTAAGGAGACGTTTCAACTGCCAATACCTTCCTGGGAAGAAAGCCTGAAAGGTTGCCTAAAGGAAATTTCAGGTATCCATTAAGGCTTGCCATCCTTGACAACCACTCCTATGTCAGCGCCACCTTTTCCTGACGTGCAAACCCCGGAAAGTTGCCGGCATTTTTCAATGACGCGGATGACACAGGATGAGCAATCACCTGCACAATCGCAGAACATGGCGCATTCTCCGACCCATCGGGTAGGGTCCGTCTTTTCAATCGGAATGATGACCGACTGCAAGGTGCCATTCTGCATATATGTTCTCACCACGGCACGGTATTGATGCCCTTCTTCGTCAGCAGTGGTCTCTGTCCTGGCCTGGTCGACAATGATTTCCTGACGGTTCAGCATGGCTACGATGTAGGCTCCTAACTGTCCACCGTTATTGAGTTGATAAGCCTGGTCTTCTAACCATACCTGATCAGCAGAATCCGAAATTACCCCGCGATTAGAACAGGCCAAACAGGATACGATCACCAAAAGCATTAACACCATTCTCATGAGTAAAAAGTTTTCGGGTGCATGGAAATATTGAGTATCTACAATTAATATAGGAAGTTTTCACTGTTAATTCAATAGACCCAGCACGGTGCTCCTTTATCGCAAATTATTCCAATGACATTAAATGACCAATTACAATCCGTTTTTAACCATTTATAGTTTGTCATCATAAATGTGAATTGATTTCAAGCAATTAAAATACATTTCCATTTTATCATCGATCAATGCAGGTCGGAATGACCAAAATCATCCGTTAGCGGATAATCGAGAATGTATCCAGATTATATTGCCATGTAAGCCTGAACCCCTCCCATACCGCATCCAGTCTACTTTTTCTGTATTTTTGCACCGAGAAACTTTGGGATAGAACATGAATGAACTGGAAACACGCTATGCGGAAGCGCTACCCGGCAAATATTACCTGACTAGGGATCTGGAAAGCCTCGAAATCTACCTGCGGGAACACTTCTTCCTGGACCCCAGGGAATTGGTATTGAAGGCTGAAAAACCAGGAGAAGGGAACATGAATTATGTTCTGCGCATCACCACCAACATCCGTTCATTCATCATCAAGCAGGCGCGGCCCTGGGTCGAAAAATATCCCTCGATATCAGCCCCTGTCGAACGTAATGCCGTCGAAGCCCGCTATTTTAAACTCACCCAGAAATTCCGCCAGCTGTCGTCATTTTCACCGGATTTATTATTCGAGGATAATGCGAATAATATTCTGATCCTGTCAGATCTGGGTCCGGCCAGCGATTACAGTTTTCTGTACCAATCCGGAACTCTGTCCGGCACAGAAGTGCAGGCATTGGTCCACTATCTGAAAACTCTGCACCAGGTCCAGGAGTCTTCCTATCCCTGGAATCAAAGTATGCGGGTACTTAATCACGAACACATCTTCCGGTTTCCATTTGATCCGAAAAATCATTTCGACCTGGATGCCATCCAACCAGGACTACAGGCCCTGGCTGACCCGGTAAAACACCATCAGGATTTGAAAGAAAAAATCCAGGCTCTTGGACAGATCTATCTGACTGAAGGAGAAATCCTGATCCATGGTGATTTTTTCCCGGGAAGCTGGCTGAAAACAGACAGCGGTATCCGTATCATCGACCCGGAATTTAGTTTTAGGGGCTTTGCAGAATTTGACCTCGGAGTTCTGATAGCGCATCTGCTGTTGTCCGGGCAGCCGGTTCGCCACAGGGATGCGATCCTTGAGAACTGCCAGAAACAGCGCAATCTGGATGAACAGCTCATCGCCGGGTTCTGCGGTACGGAAGTCCTGCGCCGGTTGCTGGGAGTTGCCCAGTTGCCCTTGCGATGGAGCATCCAGGAAAAAGCATCCCTTATTCAGACAGCAATACGATCCATTCTACAGGGCACCTTAAATGCCAATTGATGAAAGTATATTTCTGGTCCATTGTCTTCGTGATCCTCGCAATTGCCGGTTGTCGTCCGGTAGAATCAAAAGCTCCTTTGTTTGAACCCATCCCGGATACGATATCCATGGTCAACCTGCCCTATTCGTCCATGACTTCCGATCAGCTCTACGATAAAGTCCTGGGAGCCCTGGTCGGTTCAGCCATCGGGGATGCCATGGGAGCCCCGACCGAAATGTGGTCGCGGGATCAGATCCGCACCGAATATGGTTTTGTCGATTCGTTGGATGACATGGTGCGTGAGCCTTCCCCGGAAGGTACGTGGGCCTTCAATCTTCCTGCCGGCGGCACCACCGATGATACGCGCTGGAAAATTTTAATGGCGGATTATTTTCTGGATAAGCCCGGTGAATTTTACGCATCGCAAGGTCCGGAACCGGTGCATTTCGCACAATATCTTGTCGATCAGTACACCAAAGAATTATCCGGGCTCAGGGAGACTAAAAGCTTTGATCCGGCACCCATCGAAAGTCAGATGCGACGGATCAGTTGGCTTCAGGAATGGGCACAGGTAGCCAAACCTTATGCGGACCATGATTGGCAGGGTTATGAGGAGAACCTGCACCGCTTCTATGGAGGGGAAATGGTCTGCGCCGGCATGCTGTATGCACCCATGGTAGGTGCCTTATATCCCGGTGCTCCGGAACAAGCATATCAGGCAGCCTATAAGCTGGCCCTCTTTGATCTGGGATATGCCCGTGACATCACTGGACTGACTGCTGCCATGGTCGCGGCAGCCATGGCAGAGCAATCTACCCCCACGAAGATCCTACGGACATTGCGGGATATCGACCCGCATCATTATTTTGCCAGCCGTCTGGTCGGCCGCAGCAGTTACCGCATTTACCGGGAAGCGCTGGGTATTGCAGATCAGGTGAAAGCATTGCCTGTTGAAGAACGGTGGAAGCAGGCCTTTGCCAGCCTGGATCGCCTGAAAGAGGATTTTCCGTTCCATGCCGGTGAAATTCACCTCATCAATCTTACCGCTATGCTGGTTTGTGACTTTGATTTCCGCCAATCACTGGAATTTGTCATCAATTATGGTCGTGACAATGATACCGTAGGTGCGGTCACCGGTGCCATACTCGGCGCCTTTGCAGGTTTCCATAAAATCCCCGGCGATCTGGCCGATCAGGTGATCCGGACCAACCGCAGCAAACTTGGTATCGACCTGGAACACTGGGCGCATGAGATTACGAACACCATGCTTCTGGCCGGGGCAGTCAGGAACCAGTGATCGTCAACCATCTTCATGTAAAAAAGCTACCGGATTGCGACGGGTAGTCCGGTAACTCACCACCCACACCAACAGCAACAAAATGCTCATGGTTAACGCCAGGGTAAGCAGGTAAACCCAGGGGCTGATACTGGTACGGTAGGCAAAATGGTTCAGCCACTGCCGTCCTACATACCAGCTGACCGGCATGCCCAGGAAGACCGCCAGCCCCAGAAGCATCATATATTCCCGGCTGATCATACCATACAGTTGAACCTGTCGGGCACCGATCACACGTCGAATGGCCAATTCTTTCTGGCGGCGCTGGAGGGTATAGATCAGCAGGCTCACCGATCCTAAAAAGCTGATAACCAGGGTCAGAATCGCCAATAATCCCAGCAGTATGATCTGGAGCCGGTCCTCCCGGTAAAGACGTTCAAACAGGTCATCGAGGAAATGGAACTCCAGGGCATAAGGAAATAAATCATTCCAGGTGGACTCAATTGCACTGATGGTCTGATCCAACTGGTCGGGCCGGATCTTTACGAGGAAAGTCTTCAGCCAGATCGGTTCGACCACGATAACCAGAGGGTCGATTTTATTGCGCAGCGATTCCTGGTGGTAATCCCGGATCACACCCGTGATGGGGCCATAGGCCAGGTCAAAGCCGCCGATGGAAAAATTAATCTCCCGGCCCAGGGCATCTGTTGCATCTTTGATCCCCAGTTGGCGCATCGCAGTCTCATTGATTACATAATAACGTCTCTTTTCAGCCAGGTACCTGGCGGGGGTAAGTTCGGCATTAAACTCCGGATATGGGTCCAGAGGACCTCGCATCAAGTGGTCGTCACCGGCCAGAAATTGCATATCCATCATCTGGAAAAAAGAACCGTCGACAATCTGGATATCCATGTGCGGCGCCTGGTCCGGCTCCTGATTGGTCCCCTTCAGCATCACCGGTCCGCTATCCCTGATCTCTTCTGATGGCACCTGCATACAGGCACTCACTCCCAGGACTCCGGGTAGCCCAAGAAGCCGGTCCCGGTACACGCTGTATTTCCCAACCACTGCATCCGGCAGATTGGAAATGGCCAGAACCTGTTCCGGTTGCAATCCCAGTTGGGTATGCCGGATAAACTGGTACTGACGGTAAGCGATCAGGGTGGTGGCCACCAGGATGGTGGCTGCGCTGAACTGGATGGTGATCAAGACTTTCCGAAGATTAAACTTACCTGGTTGCGTTGGCTTTAAACCGTGCCGGATAGCCTGAATGACGGGGACAGATTGGGATAATACGACAGGCAATAAAGATGTCAATAATGCGGTCACCAGTATCAATCCGGAGAGAAAAGACAGTAAGATCACTGGGGGTGCCAGTTGGTAATATCCGGTCATCCGGTTCAGTTCCGGCTCAAGAATAGTGGCCACTGCCCATGCCAGCAGCCCACAGATGGCCGTCTGCAGCAAGATGCTCAGAAATCGTTGCCACATCAGTTGCCCCCCGCTGGCACCCAGAACCTTGCGGACTCCGGTTTCCCTGATCCGGGACAACGTCATGGCCAGGTTAAAATTGGAAAAGTTGACCATCAGGATCAGCCAGATAAACAGACCCACCGACCAGAAAATACTGAGGTAGATGCTCGAACCGTTGGGAACAATTTCTCGGGCCAGATGGGATTGCAGATGAATAGTACGCAAAGGCTGAAAAACAAACTCCTCTTTATGGGTTGCATCCTTTTCCACATGACTGGAGACAAAGTCTGCCATCTTGGCTTCCACTTGCTGAATCGAAGCATGTTCTGCCAATAAGATATAAACGTAAGCCCAGCCGGACCGCTCTTCCGGATTATCAAATGATAAAAACTCCGTGACTGGCAAGTGCGTATTGGCCGGCAGGTCCTGCATGATTCCGGTGACCGTATAGTCAATCTCTTCTGGATTCCAGTCACCTGAAACCTGGATTTGTTTACCCAGCGCATCCACCGTGCCGAAATAGCGCAAAGCTTCCTGTGCCGTAAGCACTACCGAATGGGGATTCACCAGGGCGGTTGCCGGATCACCGGCCAGGAAAGGAAAGGTAAACACCTGAAATACCTCCGCATCGGTCACGTAAGCATGGGCCGGCTTAAAGCGCTTGTCTCCTACCCGGACATATTTTTGCTCCTGATTCTGGAAGCGGATCAATTTTTCCACTTCCGGTATCTCATCCGGTAATGCATTGATGTAATCCACCGGTATGCGGGCCCATTGGGAAGTGAACACAGGCGATTTTGTCAGGTAGGTAGGTCTGAAAATGCGTGCCCGGTTCTGGTGAAAATATTCAAACGTATACGATTGATACAAATAACTGAACAGCAATAAAAGCGCACTGAAAGCCAGCGCTGTGCCCGCCAGATTTAATCCATGCAATAACGCATGCTGCTTAAATTTCCGCCAGGAATAAGCCATAAAATTGGTGCCGGCATATGGTGACTGAAGCACGGTATTTCCATTTAATGAATGACAAAATACGATGAATCCCGTATCAAATAACGGAGCTCAGGATTGATCCCCGGGACACAGGGTACCTACCGGTGTTGATTCACTGGAGTAAGATATTACCGTAAAGGGTTCCAGTGACCAGAAGATGATCAAATGCACCGGTTGGGTGAGGAACTGGCCTCAATGCTGGATAAAACGAGGCTTATGATCGTTTTACAACAGGATAAAGAAAACGGACGTGAGCCGGTCCTGACCATTGAAAATCCCGGTTTATGAGTATTGTACCGGTGCTGCGAATCAGGCATATTTAAGGCCTTTTGAAACCATTTTTTTTATCTTTGAATAGCTGGAAAGCTAAGATTTAGTTTGTTTTCACCTATTTGTACCTATGAAATGGACCACACTTTGGGCATCCCTAATGGTATTCCTATGCATTGCTACAGGATTAACTGCCCAGACCACACCAGTTCGCATTGACGTGCAGGCTACCAACGAGTCACTACCGGATATCTTTGTTAAGATTGAGGCACAAGCTCCGGTACACTTTTATTACAAATTGGCAGACCTGCCTGATCAGTCCTACAGCCGTGAGCTGAGTGGTGTCACAGTCGAAGAGGCGCTCAATGATCTGCTGGGAAACACCCTCCTCGGTTTCCTGGAGTATCGCGGCGATTCATACATCATCATGCCCAAGACCGTCATTAATGAAAATTATTCCATCAACTATTACCAGGCTTTGCAAGACTTACAACAAAAAGCACTGGATGAGGAAAATAAGGAAAACCAACTGCAACTTGGTGTGGCCAGCTCGATAAACCCTTCCGGTAAAGCACGATTTCAAGGTATAATCAATGATGCAGAAACCAATGAGCCGATCATTGGCGCCACCGTGAAACTGGAAGATCTGGGTACCGGTACGGCCACAGAGGTAGACGGATCCTTTGATCTGGAGGTACCGGTAGGCAATCACATCCTGGTGATCCAATACATCGGTTACGACGAATACAAGGCGTCACTCACAGTGTACAATTCCGGAGAACTGACCATCAATATGGCTAAATCTGCCATCCAGCTGGATGAAGTCACCGTACGGGCCCAGGCTGCCGACGCCAGTGTGGCTGAAGTGCAGGTGGGAATCGCCCGGCTCGATGTTAAAAATATAGAACGGGTGCCAACCATCATGGGGGAAGCCGATGTGATCAAAAACCTGCTGTTGTTTCCTGGAGTAACGTCCGTAGGAGAGGGTACCCTGGGCTTTAATGTACGAGGAGGAGATGTCGATCAAAACCTGATCGTCCAGGATGAAGGTTTCCTGTTTAATTCATCCCATGCGTTGGGCTTTTTCTCGACATTCAACAGTAATCTGATCAGCAGTGTCGAGCTGTACAAGGGTAACATGCCTGCAACGTATGGCGGCCGCATCGCTTCGGTCCTCGATGTGACCATGCGCGACGGAAGCATGGAACAATTTAAGGGTAAGGCCAGCATAGGTCCGATATCTTCCCGCCTGAGCCTCGAAACACCAATTGTAAAAGACAAAATTTCGATCCTCGCCGGGATTCGTTCCTCTTACGTCAACTGGTTGCTGAAAACCATCAAGCAGCCCAATATCCACAACACCACCACTTTCTTTTACGATGGTAATGTGCGGCTGACGGCTAAAATCGGAGCGCGCAACACCCTCATCGCTTCTGCTTATGGCACCCAGGACGAATTCTTCTACAACAATGAATTTGGTTTTGACTACGGTACCAAGATGGGCCAGGTGATCTTCAGATCCATCCTCAGTGATAAGGTATTCACCAAACTGGCCTATGTCAACAGCGACTATTACAGCTCACAGTTTGATCTGGGAGGACTGGACGGCGCAGAACTGACCAATCGAATTGCCTATCAAAAAGGCAGGGCACAGGTATCTTACGTAGCTAACCGCCAGCTGCAGATCGATGCCGGTCTGGAAAGCATACTGTATAAGGTTGACCCGAGTACGCGTGCACCCTACGGCGATGAATCTGAGATCGTGTCGAAAAAACTGGAGCCAGAAAAAGGATTGGAATCTGCCGTATTCGTTAATGGTGAATGGTCCGCAACGCCAAATATCCTGATATCCGGTGGATTGCGATTTGCTTACTACAACTTCCTTGGACCCAAGACAGTCTTCGAATACTCCGATCCGGAGCACCCCAGTTTATTAAGCCTGGTGGACTCCACGTACTACAGCGGAGGCAGCATTGTGGATTATACCAGCCTGGAGCCCCGTCTTTCTTTCCGGTTGAAAGTCAGCGAAGCCAGCTCCGTCAAAGCCGGCTACAGCCGCACCGGACAATTTATCAATCAGATATTTAACTCGGACTCCCCTACCCCCAACAGCCAGTGGCAGCTGAGCACCACCTACATCAAACCGGTGCGTTCTCATAATGTCTCCCTGGGATACTTCCATAATTTCAAGAACAACGCCTGGGAAACATCCCTGGAGGTCTATGGCCGCTTTGTGGATCAGCTCTTTGATTACAAAGACTTCGCCGAATTGAATACCAATGCGCACCTGGAAACCGAGATCCTGAATGGTGTCGGCCGGGCTTACGGCGCTGAGGTCAGTATTAAAAAGAACCGCGGTGAGTGGAACGGCTGGTTGAGCTACACCTATTCCAAGTCACTGCGGCAGATCGACGGCATCAATAAAGGGAACTGGTACCCCAGTAATTTCGACAAGCCACATGACGCAACCCTGGTCCTGAACTACCAGCCGAACCAGCGGAATACCTTTACCTTCAACTTCAACTACGGCACCGGCAGACCTAATAATGCACCGATCGGGATTTACAAACTGCCTGACGGACAGGTCGTACAGGTCTATTCCGAACGCAACCAGTACCGGATTCCGGACTACCACCGGCTGGATGTTTCGTATACCATCGGTCAGGGTTACCGCAAGGACCGCCGCGTACGTACGAGCTGGACGCTAAGCATCTACAATGTCTACGCACGGAAGAATGCCTTTTCGGTCTATTTCTCCCGTGGAGCCTTTGTCCGTCCGACCGCCAACAGGCTGTCCATTCTAGGTACCGCATTACCGGCTGTAAGCGTAAATATCGAATGGCTGTAATCGAAATAAAGTCCAAACCATGTCAAATAACGCATGCAAATGAAACCTTTCAATAGATACCGGCTCTTTTTTGCCGCAGGGATTGCCCTTTTAGCCAGCAGCTTTTTGACGTGTGTGGATTCCATCGATTTCAAGCCAAAAAGTGATGTGATCAGCAGCCTGACCGTCAACGGCAAACTGGTGTATAGCAACCCATCCTTCGTCACCGTGACTGCGGGCCGTATCATTGATTATACACCGACTCCCACGGAAGGATTGGATTTGAAAGATGTCCTGCTCTATGATGAAGCGGGCCATGAAGTCTCCATACCAGCAGTTGGTATCGGCAAATATGCCCTCACCATTCCCCAAAATTTTCCAGGCATTCAGATCGAACGAGGCAAATCCTATGGGATCCGTCTGGAGACGAAGGGAGGAAAGCAATACGAATCAACACTGGAACCGCTGTTGCCGGTGCCTGAACCCATCTCCCTGACCTATGAATCCATGATAAAACATGTGATAGACCCCTCCGGATCGGAATACGATGTACCCTATCTGAACTTTTACTTGAAGACCAATATTTTGGAACCTTCCTCCAGCAGGCCTTCAATTCTGCACCTCGCTATGGAACAAACAACCGAATTTCAGGACACTGCCCATCATACCTGCTACCGGACTCAGCCAATAAATGATAACAATATAAGGCTGATCAACGGATATGAATTCACCACCGATCAGGTCGAAATATTTGTGTACGAAACACCCCCCCATTCTGGATTCAGCGGAGATTCCTACATCCACGTGATCCAGGAGTCGCTGCCTGAAAATGCCTATTCGTTTTATCAATCCATTCAAAAGGTGATTGCACGTAACGGGAATATGTTTGAAGACCCTGTCGGCAAGGTGCGGAGTAACATAAGCAATGTAGATGACCCTGAAGAAGATATTTTTGGTTTTTTCTATGCTACCGAAGCGGACACCATACGGGTCTTTGTGGATCCAATGGATCTTCCGCCGGGAATCACCCCTTATTGCATCGGGTCAGGCCAAAATGGGGATTCCTATATATACTATTGTCAGGATTGCAGGATCGACCCGGCTTCCACTACTGTTAAACCTTATTACTGGCATCCATGAACCCGCTTAACACCAGTCAACGCTGTCAAGGGTTCGTAACAATAACCATTCTTGCGAGCCTGGTTTCCTGCGTGGAACCCATCGATTTTCACCCGAAAAGCGATGTGATCAGCAGCCTGACCGTAAGTGGCAAACTGGTGTACAGCAACCCATCCACCATAACGATTGCGGCCAGCCGGGTACTTGATTACAACCCTACACCCACGGACGGGGTGGATTTAAAAACCGTTTACCTGTTTGATGAGCAGGGAAATGAAGTGGAGATCCCTGAGACAGGCATCAGCAAATACGCCAAAACCCTGCTCTCCAATGATCCTGACCTGCAGATAAGGCCAGGCAAGTCCTACGGGATCCGGCTGGAAACCAATAATGGCAAGGTTTACATGTCTTCTCTTGAAGACATCAAGCCTGTACCTGCTCCCACCGGATTAACCTATGAAGCTTCCACCAGGAGTGTTCTTGATCCTGCAGGATATTTTTTCAGTGTGCCCTACATCAACTTTTACCTGAACACCAACATTTTAAATCCCACCTCCGGAGAACCGGCATTCCTGCATTGGCAAATCGAACTAACCAGCAAATTCAATGACGCCAAAGCACACATTTGTTACCGGACACAGTCTATCAATGACAATGCGATCCGGATCCTGAATGCTTACGAATACAAAACGGATCAGGCCAGCATTCCCATCTATGAATCATCCCTCTATTCATCCTATGCTCATGGATCCTATCTCCACGTCATTCAGGAGTCCATATCTGCAGAAGCGTACGAATACTGGAAATCGATCCGTACCATACTGGCACGCAGTGGCAACATGTTTGAAATTCCTGCCGGCAAGGTCCGCAGCAACATCAGGAATATCGATGACCCCGAAGAAGATGTATTCGGATTTTTCTACGCCACTGAGACGGATACCATCCGGGTTTATATTGACCCTGCAAGTTTTGATCCGATAAGTCCCTATTGTGCTTCATCGGGACAGAATAGCAGTTGTATCAGCTATTGTTGTGACTGCAGCAAGGACCAAAGTTCTACGACAACTAAACCTTACTACTGGAAAGAATGAAAACAAACCTGAAATTTCCTTTACTACTCTTTTTGATGACCTGGATGCTATCGATGCAGTGCGTGGATTCCATCGACTTGAATATTGCCAGTGACGTGATCAGCAATCTAGTCGTCAATGGTAAACTGGTCAAAGGCAACCCGTCCATTGTCACCATTACCGCTGGCCGTGTGGTGGATTACGATCCTACCCCTACGGAACCCCTGGATCTGAAAAGTGTTGAACTCTTCAATAGTGATGGAGAGAATATTGCACTGGAGGCGGGAGGAATCGGCCGCTACGAATTGAAGATCCCGGCTAATCATCCCTTCTTCCACGTAGAAGCCGGAAAAGGATACGGCATTCGCCTCATCCGCAAAAACGGGGATGTATACGAATCCGAGCTCGACACCATGGAAACACCACCGGTGCAGACAAAAATGTCGCTGGCACTTGAAACACGTGAGCTGTTCTTCAAGGACGGTTCGAAAAGTTTTCAGGATTATGTGCTTTTTGATACGCACACACCTACTACGGATCCGAAAACCAGACGTCCGGTACGCCTGCGGTGGGATGTCATCCACACGTCCGCATTTTCGGACGACAATGGGAGTGTCTGTTATCTTGAGACCTTTATCAATGATAATCGCGTCCGCATCCTTGATGGAACGGCAATAAAAACCCTGGAAGCTGATTACCGCATCTATGAACCGGCAGTCTCCAACCAATTCGCCGAAGGTGCATACATTACCTCCATCCAGGAAGTGCTTTCCCCCGCGGCTTATGATTATTGGGCAAATCTGAGCACAGTAAATAACCGTACCGGCAATATGTTCGAACAGCCGGTAGGCAAACTACGCAGTAATATCCACCGGGTGGACGATCCCCAGGAAGACGTATTTGGCTTCTTTTATGCTACGCAGCAGGATACACTCCGCAGGTATATTGATCCGGATGAGGTGGGAAATCCGCTGACCCGCTGCCCGTTTATTCCTGCCGGACCTATCCAGGATCCGTGTCCTCAATCCTGTTGTGATTGTACTCGAGACCCTAAATCCTTAGATAACAAACCACGCTACTGGAATAAATGAAACCTATGAAATTCATTTTAACGCTTTACTTGAAAAAGATGAATGCAACCTATAAAACGCTATTGAGCCTGGTTCTGAGCACTTTTCTGGTGTTCGTTGCTGATGCTCAACAGAACATTTTGCTCCATACTGACAAAGCATTTTATGTGTCTGGCGAAAAGATCTGGTACAGTCTGTATCTGCCTCAGGAACTACAGGATAAGTCCTATGTCCTGAAAGTGTTCGCAGTCAATGCCAAAGGTGAAATTATGGATGATTATTACCTGCGTTCTGAAGGACAATCCATGGTCGGCGGCTATTATGCCATACCATTTGATGCCACCACAGGTCCGGTCCGCCTGGCATTTTATGCTGTAAATAATTTTTCGATAGATCTTATTCCGTTGATCACGGCTTCATTTCCGGTTTACAATGACCTTGAGAAACTGGATGTCACGAAGATCAAGCTGCAGGACCTGAAGGGCGAACCGGCAGAATTGTCATCCCAAAACCTAACGGTCAGCGTAAGTTCAACCGCTACAGCACCTCATCCCGGAGATCAAATACCCCTCCACATTGAAATCAAAGACTCCTATGGCCGTCCGCTGGATGGTGACCTTTCCATTTCGGTATTCGACCCTAATCAGATTCCCCATACCGATCTCCGGTTCTCGAACATCCATCAGGCGGCTTTACCGCAGGATGCCCCCTTGCGGGATGCAGCGACAGACATCTTACTGCAGGGCGAATTGCAATTGAGCAGCGGGCGTATGATCTCTACGGTGGAGGCACTGGGCGCATTCGCGCGTCCTTTGAACTCGTTCTATTATGCGACACCGGGAACTTCCGGATTGTTTTCCATCGCCGTTCCTGATTATTACAACTCCATGTCCTTCCAGTTCATCGGGCATCCTTACGATAACAAGAAGAATTTTCATGTCGTATTCAATGATCCGGTATTTATTCCGGATTCCATTCCATTGCCCTACTCTGAAGCGATCCTTTCCTATCTGGATCAATCCCGCGAACGGAAAAAAATCGCTCAGTATTTTGGACTCTTTGATCCGGCGCCGGACACTTTGCCCAAACCGGAAGCCAATGTCCTGAAACCGGATTACACCTACAAAGTGAAAGACTACCAGGCTTTCGCCACGATCGGGGCTTTTTTCAAAGAAATCACTACCTCACTGACCTTCAAACAAAGTGGCAAGACCTATGTCGCCAGCTTGTACAACCCCGGGGTTAGTGTCTATGCCTGGGAACAATTACGAGGTGATCCCCTGTTCATCATCGATGGCAAAGTAACGCGCGATGCAGATTTTATTGCACGATTTAACCTCGAGCCTGTCCAGACGGTAGAGCTGTTTTATGTGGCCAGAAGCCTGCGCCAAATGTTCAATCTGATGGGTAACAACGGTGTGGTCTACATCCACACCAATCTGCCGGATATAACCCTTCCCAAGGATGACGAGGAAGACGTTTTTAATGTCTCCGGACTGTTACCCCATAATTCCTTCATTCCACCTGCAATCCCCGATCAGGTAACGCCTGAGCTTGGACCAGTCGCGTACTGGAATCCCCAGCTTTCGGTTACCGGCGGCAAACTCGACACCACTTATCAACACTCCGACGAGCGGGGTGACTATGTGATTCAGGTGGTGGTACGCAGCAAGGATGGAGGTATCGGCGTCGGTGAGATGAAGCTGAATGTGACGTATTGAGGTGTTGACGTATCAGGTATTTACGTGCGTACAACAAACAACTAACAACTAACAACTAACAGCTTACATCCTCCTTGGTAATCTCTGTACCTTAGTGGTTAATCTTGCAGCTGGCAGAAGCTGTCATCACCTGGTCCCTTGCGGCGCCTTACTCACGAAAGGCTCATAAGGATAGGTATCCGGCGTAACGACCACGCCCGTAGTCACCTTGAGGGGTAAATTCTCGAACGCGGCAAACGTTAATTCCACAAAGAAAGCGCTGTAACCCTTTTGGGGTGCTTCCACCCGGATGTTGTATTTACCGTCGGGTCGCAGTGGTATCGCCGTAGGCTGATACGCCCGTCCAATGCTATCCACCTGAAAATTCCGGTCCCGGGGATTATGGGCGGACCATAACGTCAAGGACACGGGCTCCTGTCCTGGTACCGTTTCGATATGGATAGTGCCCTGATCGACCGACCAGGTGAATTGCGGTCTGGGTTGCTCTTCAACGATCATACGGTAATAGGCCATCAATGTAGACCATGCATCGGTCTCGCGCATGGAATGCTCCGAGTTTGGTACGTACCGTAAATATTTTTCTCCGGGCAGGCTGTCCCAGTAAAATCGCCACGAGTCGGGCAAAAAGAACTGATCTCCGGTGGCATTGATGAGTAGTTTGGGAATGATGCGCTCATGACGCAGGGAATAAGGTTCGGTCAATGCAAGCATCCGGGCATATTCGCGCGATCCCTGCCACTCCATGATCCCTTCCTGGTCATAATTGCCGACTGCCGGGGCCCAGCGGCCATACACCTGCCAGTGGTGCTGAAAGGAAGGCTGTAGATTGAGCAGGTCGATCACGATGGGAACAATGGCCACCACCCGGTCATCGGTCATGGCGGTAGTCCACGTCGTCCAGCCACGCTTGGAAGCTCCGGCCACCACAAATTTTTGAACCGGTTTATTCAGGCTCCGGCTGAAGGCCTGGATGGCATCCATGGCCCTTACAGCTGCCGTGGTCATCGGCATCCGTGCCAGCCAACGGATATCCTCATCCCTGGCACCGCCTTCCAGAAATTTACGCCATCCGTAAGCGATCAGTTCATCCTCTACCCGCGGACCAAAGGTATCACCCACAAATTGTACCGGCTGGTTGGGCACATTGCGCAGGTCCGCCACGATGGAATGACTGTTCAGGGCCATCGCAACGAATCCTTCCCCGGCTCCATCAGGCTGCTTCTCTTCACGGGTACCTCCATCAATGAAAAGCATCGCGGTAGAACTCTGCAAACTGTCCGGTACCACCACAGGGATCCAGTGCCACCAGGTGGGGTCTTTGACTTCAGCTTCTGTCAGCCACTGCTGGGATACCAGCCTCAGCACATAGGTGGTCTGTCCCTCACCCTGTATGGTGTCCACCACCTCCCAGGAGGCAGAATCGTGTTCTACAATGTATTCTCGGAGAGAGTGGATAAGTGCAGGGGAAGCAGCCTCTTGCGGTACTTGCCGGCAAGCGGGTATCACAAACAAGGCGAGCGCGAACCCGGTAGATAAAAGCTGAAAAGTAAATCGTTGCATGGTCATGAATTGGTCTTTAAAAATAGGGTATTCTGTCCGTTTGGTAACCTATTGCTTGCCACCAAACTCACCTGGCACATTATCAAATTCAACAACACGTCTAAAAATTAATTTAGACGTGTCTAATTTTTTATTTAGTTTTATCTAAATCGTTGGTTATGCGAAGCCTTTACATTGTCGCTATAAGTATGCTATGTGTGCCGCTTGCTGCCCAGGGCCTCAATACGGACCGGCCTGATCAAACAGAGTCAGCCTGGACCGTGCCGCATAACGCGCTGCAAATCGAAACCGGGGCCGCCCTGTCTTCCACGGGAAACAACCTGACATTGAATGTACTGCAAAACGTGTGGCGATATGCCCCAGTACCGCATCTGGAGGCAAGACTCGTGTCGGGGCTGCACTTCAGCCCAAATGAAACGAAAGTACCTCAGTCCGGATTTGACGATCTGGAGGTCGGGTTAAAATATCAATTTGTCCGGGGAAAGACACCCATGGCCTTGTTGACCCACATCATCCTGCCGACCAGTGATGATGATTCCCGGGTAGGTGCGTTCTGGAAAGTACTCTGGGCGCACGATCTGGGCCCCTATCTTAACGTGGGCTGCAACGTAGGCTTGGAGGTCCTCAAAGGCCGGTCTCCACAATACAATTATTCCTTATCGGTGAGTATGAACCTGACAGAAAAGCTGGGATATTACCTGGAACCCTTTGGTACGCTGGGTGACATTCATGCCTGGGATACCGGGCTGACCTGCCTGGTTTCTCCCAATGTGCAGTTGGATTTTTCCCTGGGTTTTAGTTTAATGTCATCCTACAATTATTTTGCCTTCGGTTGTTCCTGGAGGATACCTCATTAATCCCAACTCATGCAATAGACCCTTTCATTTAATATACATTAAGAATTCAAGTGACTGTAAATCAGGATATTCTTAATGCATTGCATAGAAAAATTCTCTTGCATGCTTTGGGCTAATGTTGAATAAGTAAATCCGCTCTTATTCAAATTTCTTGGGATCGAGGTTAAAAAACCGCACAGCATTGTTAAACAGGATATCCCTCTTCTGGTCGTAGGACAGGTAATCGGCATTCTGGATAACCCCTATAGAGGTCTCCAGTAGTTTGGGCCAGATCATCAGGTCGGTGCCGTAGAGAATACGCTTACCGAAACCAGCCTGGACCAGTCGCTGAATGTACGCATTCACTTCCGCAAGCGGGTAACTCCAGATAAAACCGGCCACATCTACATATACGTAGGCGTTGGCACCCATCAGGGCGATCATTTCATCGATCATCGGATAGCCCGCATGCATCACCCAGATCTTAAGCTTGGGATGGCGGGCCAGCATGTCTTCCAGCAAAAAGGGTCTGCCCAGGGAAGCACGGTATTTGGGTGCAGTAATATTCGCCATGCCATTGCCTCCGGTCCCCATGTGGATACCAACCGGAATACCCAGTTTCTCTGCGACTCCAAAATACGCATCCAGGGACAGGTCACTGGGTGACATACCCTGGTATTGCGGAGCCACCTCACCCATCACTTTATAAAATCCATTGGAAAGAGAGTCTTCAAAAGCTTCCACGGTCATCTCGCCGGCAGAACTAAAGGATAGCGATGGAATAAAATGGTCTGGCGCTGCCGCATGCCACCGGTGCAGGACCTCCGCATCGCCGCTGGCAACCATGGTAATATTGAGGCGCTTACACACGTCCACCAGGGCATCCTGCATTTCCTGGTCGGAAGTTGCCGCTTTCAGCGGATCAACGCAATCACTGCTCATAAAGGATGGTGGAGGCAGATTGGGATCACCACCTGGCATATTGGCCAGAAACCACGGGCACAAGTCACCGGCAAATCCCGGATTCATCTTCATGGCGTGTACATGGACGTCGATGATGGGCTCGTGTTTTTTCATATCCTGAGAAAAAACCCTCGATGGATCCAGGAACACGATACCGATCAATACCATTTTGGAGATAAGTGTGAAAATTGAAATCCGGTTCATAATTTCTTTCTATTTAATATTCGATTGCATGCCCGGGCCACGAATTGCTTATTGGCATCATCCTGAGCAGTAGGCTCCGGAGCAGCAACAATTTCTAAATTTAAGAAATGTTACAACGTGTTTTGCATCCGGGCTATCTGTGAACTCTATGATTGTATGCATTTCAATCATCCGTTGTCAGGTCTTTAAACATCATATACGTGTCAACAAACCCGAGTTCCATATGCCGAAACCCATTCGGGGTTGTTCCGATAATCTCAAATCCAAATTTCTGCCACAACGTGACCGCAGTTACATTTGTGCTCACCACCATATTGAACTGGATGCCTGAATAACCTTTTTCCCTTGCGTATCGGATGGAGTGATCACAAAGCACTTTACCTGTCCCTTGCCCATGGTGTTTTGGGTTCACCATATAACCACAATTTGCAATATGATTTCCCAGGCCGATTTGATTGGGTTTGATAAAATAAGTACCGACTATTTCTCCGTGATTCACTGCTACGAACGTGTCCATATGGTCGGCAAACCAATAATGAGGCAATTGATCTTTGGGCGTATCGGGAGAAAATACATAGGTATCCCCGGTTGAAATGACTTTCTTAAAAATTTCCCAAACTGCATCAAGGTCGGTTTCAATGGATGCTCGTCTGATTTCCATATTTATTTTGCCAGGTCAGGTCCGGTATGGATTAATAACAGAATTGAATTTGAAAATTACAGTAAATCTGCTGAACAGCCAGCATGAAGTGAATCACTGGAAGTTATCACACCCGATTTATTGCCATTTATTGCCATTTATCTCCATCGCATCCCTGTTAAAAGCGTGTACACCAGGGGGACCGAAAAATTACCTGAAATTTATTTCGCACTATAAATTATACTCTGCATGCCATGTGCCGGGATAGACATTATAATGGCCTGGTTAAGGATCTGCAATTTAAAATCAATAGCTGTACCGGTATTATTCATCACCACGGTCACATAGGTTCCGTCGGTGTTGCGGAAAGTCGTGGCTTGTAACACACTCCGGCTGCTTGCAGTACTCACCCGTACTGCGCCCGGACGTATAAATTTGGAGAAGTGGCCGATGTAATAATAAGACGGCGTATAAATCAATGCGCCGGTGCGCGTATCGGCATGGACCGGTGCAAAGCAGAAGTTACCCACATGATTTGGGCCTCCCATCTCATCAAGCAGGACATTCCAATCGGTCCAACCGGCCGTTCCCTGGTTGAAATCATTGATCATCGCCCGGCCATACCGCTCCGCATTTGGCCAGTACTGATAGTGGGTGGAATCAAAGCTCTCGGCACACCCTTCGGTGAAGATCAGCTCTTTGTCCGGGAAGGCTTGTTTGACGATCCCTTCATTGGCAAACATCGGATCGCCACCGGCCCAGACTTCGTACCAGTGGAACCCAACACCCCACACATATTTGGCTGCTTCGGGATCCTCCAGAATGGTAAAAGCACGGTGTGGCAGCAAGTCACGGTTATGATCCCATACGATGACTTTTTTATCCCCCATTCCTTCGCGATCCAACGCAGGTCCCAGGTGAGCCTTAAGGAAATCACGCTCTTCCTCAGCCGTGTAAATGCAGGACTCCCAGGTTTGCGTTGCCATCGGTTCATTTTGAATGGATAGGCCCCATACCGGGATACCTTCCGCTTCATAGGCTTTGATGAATTTTGTGTAATACAAAGCCCAGGCATCATAGTATTCTGGTATCAGCTTGCCACCATGCAACATGTCGTGATTGGTCTTCATAAAGGCCGGCGGACTCCAGGGGCTGACGAATAGCTGCAGTTTGCCTCCCGCCGCAGCGATGGCCCGTTTGATCATCGGAATGCGGTATTGCCGGTCATGGGAAATATCAAATGTGCCCAGTGCCTTATCTTCATCCGTGACATAGGTATAGCTCTCGGAAGAGAAGTCGCAGCTGTGGATATTGGTACGGGCCAGCGTATACCCGATCCCTTTTTCCGGATCGTAATAAGCTTGTAGCAGCTCTTCCTGCTTGGCGGCCGGCAGTTTGGCAAATACTTCGGCAGAAGCATCTGTTAAGGCACCTCCGATGCCCTGCATGGTCTGATAGGTCTTGGATGGATCTACAAATACGGCTATTTCCGTTTCGAGTGGCTGGGGAGTTTCAGCAAAAGTAACAGCACCGCCCAAAGCCAGCCGTTCACCGGTTTCGGCTGCCGTGGTGTACAAAGCCACGGTTGCACCGGCAAAGGAGGGAACAGGATCTGAGGACGGTATGGATTCATGGGTTGCAGGCTGGGTACACCCGGCCCAAAGCAGCATAAGGGTTAACAGGGTTATGGCAAGATGTTTCATCGCACTGGATTTTTGCTTTCCTTAAAGATAATGAAATGGCAGATCAGCTCATCCACTGTATTTGACGAGTCTGATCATCATAGCCAGTGATCTTTATAGCTGTAAGTACCCTTATTTTAATGCGCCGTGCCCAAAGTACTCCTTCCTGGGTAGTCTTTTCAGTCAGCGCATATAATCCAATCATGTAAGCCCTGTAAAATTTCATCAAATGGACAACACTTGGAGCCATTGGTAGCGTACGATCCTGTGGAGGTGGTTTTCCATTCACCTGCCACCATGCAATCTTTCATAAGTGTCGTAAGTACGGCCCATTTTTTCAGGTGACTTTATTCCTCTCCATTTACCGTTCTACAATTTGCCTAACCTTGCTTTTGTCCGCACTTCCAGCTACCTTAATGTAACGATGATAATACGGATCGTTCACTGGTGGTTCCTGACAGTCGGCCTTGTCCTGTTTTCCGGTATGCCTGCTGGCATGAAGGCGCAAAGCCTCATTCGCAATGGTTCCTTCGAAGGGCTTGATCCGTTTTATGGCCACATACCCCTGCAATGGCAGGTATGCGACTCCGTGAGCACGCCGGATATCCAGCCAATCAGCAGTGACCGGCCTGCCTATGCCGGCAGCACCTATCTGGGGCTGGTGGCACGGGTCCGCACCGAAGGAAGGCCGGAATGGAATGGCACCGTGGAAGCCGTATACCAGGAACTGGCCGACTCGCTGATCCCGGGCCAGGATTACCGGATCCGCATCTACCTGATGTATGACCCGAACCACAAGCCCTCGGCACCCCTCCCGATCGGGTCGGCAAAATTGAGGATTTACATTGGCAATCAACCATGTGATGAAAGCCGATTACTCTGGCAGTCGGTCATCATCAATCATCAGAACTGGCAACCGTACAACATCCGCTTCAAAGCCAACTGTGGGGAGCGGTTTTTGCGCCTGCAGGCCGACATTGCGGATGAATCCTACGACCTCAACTACATCATGATCGACAGCGTATCCCTTGTAAAAACTAGTTCGGGCACGCAGCCAACCATCAATTGTAGTGATGTTTACGGAAACGGCTCAAATGGCCAGGGCGGAAGCAATGGTCAATCCAACGGAAATGGCCAGGGTGTTGAGGAAACACTCTGTCCGGTTTTTTTGCCTACTGCATTCAGCCCGGATGGCGACGGATCAAACGACTATTTCATGGTGTACCCGCGCTGTCAGATCACCGCCTTTGAATTAGCCGTGATGGACCGCTGGGGCAATATGGTATTTAGCAGCCGGAACGAAAACGATGGATGGGATGGCACCTTCCGCGGCATGGAATCTCCACCGGGGGTCTATTCCTATCGGGTAATCCTGCACTTCCTGGATAGTAATGCCCTCGACAGAAAGCAGGTGGATCATGGCACGATTACATTGTTCCGGTAAAACTGTTCTTGAAAAAACAAGTAACATTAGTATGAAAGAACCCTTATTGCTGGACATGGTTCCGGTATTGCCAAGCCAGGACATCGCCCGGGATCTGGCCTGGTACGAAGAAAAAACCGGATTCGTCAGGGTATGGGCAGATTCGATGTATGCGATCCTGAAACGGGACCGGCAAACCTTTCATTTGCAATGGCACGCCGACACACCGGATGATCCGCTACTCGGAGGATCCGTGATCCGTATCTTTGTCCAGGATATTCAAACCTATTTCAACGAATTTGTCGCCAGAGACACGGTAGCACCGGATCGATTGCGGATGAATACGCAGTGGGGAACGCATGAATTCGGATTCTACGACCTGAATAACAATGCCATCTTTATTGTGGAAGATGCTGCCTGACCATTGGCTGACTAACTTGTACAACGTCAAAACGTAAATACATCAACACGTAGACACATTATTCCCCATACATGGGCATACCGGCCAGGCTCTTCATTTGCAGTTCAGCCATTTTCATCCGGTAGGAATAGTCGGATAACCGGTCTTTCACCTGAGTCTCCAGCAGGATGGCTTCACGGACCGCATAATCGGTCGCCCGTCCCGCCTGATACAGCTGGCGCGCCAGTTCGGTATTGCGGGTTGAGGTCTCCACATTACGGAGTTCCAGATCGCGAACCTCCAGCAGACTCTGGTATTGCTGGAACAGCTGGGACATGGTAGAACGGATGTTCAGGGTCAGGTCTTTGCGGGATAGCTGGATGTTATCCTGATAGATGTTGGCGTTGGCAATATCCTTTTTCAGATTGTGGCCGGTAAACAAATCGTAGCTTAGCGATATACCTCCGGTCGGTCCAAAAGTCCGGTTGGATAATAAAAAGCCCACTTCCGCCCGGGAGTAACTAAAACTGTATCCCAGGTTTAGGTTAAGGCGGGGATAAAGGTCCGCCTTGGCTTCTTTGATGGTCACGGCAGCCAGACGCTCATCCACATTTAACAAACTCAACTGATAGTTGTGATCCAGAGCTTGCTGGGTGAGAGCATCCAGTGTAGGCATGGCAACCGGGTCGATGGTCTCTGGCACCCGGAATGCGATGGTGGATTCACGGCC
This sequence comes from Lewinellaceae bacterium, assembly GCA_020636135.1. NCBI lineage: Bacteria > Pseudomonadati > Bacteroidota > Saprospiria > Saprospirales > Lewinellaceae > Lewinellaceae bacterium. The sequence goes on along the minus strand of JACJYK010000002.1, from coordinate 580,518 downwards.
CAGCAACAGGTTAAAAGCCATTTTAGCTTGCCGGAGCTGCTCCTGCCGGTTCAGCAATGCAGAGCTGTCCGCATTGACTGCATTGGTGGCCTGCAGTACTTCCAGCTCCGTGCTGGCGCCCAGGCGCAATTTGTCCGAAGCCAGCCGGCGTAAGGATTGATTGAGTTCAATGGAGGTCTCGGTAATGCCGATCTGCTGCTGCAGTCGAATCAGCTCAAAATAGGCTAATTGTACATCGGTGGCAATACCATGCAATTCCTGCTGGGTCAACACATGAGATCTGGATTCCAGCATGTCCAGCCTTTCTTTGGTAGCGAACATCCGGAACCCGTCAAATGCCGTCCAGGTAGCTTCCAGTCCGGCCCGGGCGGAGGTGTTTCCGGCGCCAACCCCAGTGCGCGTATCGCCACTGAAAAACTTCTGCTCGGTATTGTTCGAAGAGTAGGTCACGGATCCCGTGGTACTTACCGTGGGCAGGTACCCGGCATTTCCATAGGTATTGCTGTTAGCTGCAATCGTTTCATTATTGCGCAGGATCTGAACCTGAAAATTATTCTCCAATGCGATCTGAACAGCTTCTTCCAGGGAAAGCACGGGTTGAGACCAGGCCAAACCGCCCATTAATCCGAATAAAACAACCAACCTTACTTTTAACAGAATATCCATGATGTTATTTACGCTTAAAGAATGTGTAGGCGGCAGGAATGACAAACAATGTCAATACCAGTGAAAACAGAAGACCGCCGATGATGGCCACACCCATTGAAATACGGGAGGTGGCTGCGGAACCCAGGGCCAGCGCGATGGGTAAAACGCCCAGCACCGTGGCCATACTGGTCATCAGGATCGGACGGAGACGCAGGGTCGCCGCTTCGATAACCGCAGCGAACTTATCCAGCCCGGCTTCCCTTCGCTGGTTGGCAAACTCGACGATCAGGATCCCGTTCTTTGTCACAATTCCAACCAGAACAATGATACCGATCTGGCTGAAGATGTTGATGGTATGACCACCTATCCACAGGGCCAGCAATGCTCCGAAAAGAGCCAGGGGCACCGTGAACATGATGATCAATGGATCCAGGAAGCTTTCAAACTGGGCAGAAAGGGCCAGATAGATCAATGCCAATGCCAGCATGAAAGCAAAATACAAACCTCCGGAACTTTCCACGAAGTCTTTGGATGAACCCGACAATGCAGAGCTGAAGGATTCGTCCAGAACCTGGGCCTTCACCGCGTCCATGGCGGCAATTCCGTCACCAATCGTGTATCCTTCTGCGAGGTCGGCTGATACGGTGGCGGAAATGTACCGGTTATAGCGGTATAGTGTCGGAGGGTTGGATTGTTCGGTCTGATTGACCAGATTACTCATCTGGATCAGTTCTCCTTTATTATTCCGTACATAGATGTCGGACAAGTCGCCCGGGTCATTACGGTCACTTCGGGGAGCTTCGCCGATCACTTCATATTGTTTACCGTCGCGAATGAAATAGCCGAAGCGTTGCTGGCTGTAATACAGTTGCAGCGTCTCGGCGATGTCTCTTACCGTTACGCCCAAACTCCGGGCACGATCGCGATCGATCTGGATATGCAATTCGGGTTTATTGAATTTCAGATCAAGGTCGGTGACGGAAAATTCAGGACGCTTGTTGACTTCATCCATAAATTTTGGAATGGCCTCCTTCAGCTTGGCAAAATTCGGACTCTGGATGACGTACTGGACCGGCATGCCCCGCAGGGTACGGCCCACCGATATGGTTTGCTCCTGGGATACAAAGGTCCGCGCAAAGGGCAGGTTATTGAACTTCCCGTACAGCATTTTAGCGATCTGGTCCTGGGTCCTGGTCCGCTTGCTCGGGTCTACCAGTGAGAAGAAAATGAAGGCCGAGTTAGCCGAAGCTGTGGATCCGAATCCGGGCGATGTCACTGCGATGTAGGCGCGTTTCTCCGGTATGGTGTCCACGATGGAAAGCAGTTCAAGCTGATATTTGTCCATCATCTCGTAGGACGTTCCTTCCGGAGCGGTGGACATAATACGAAATCCGCTTTTGTCTTCCATAGGTGCCAGCTCCGACCGCAAATGGGTACCCAGGTAAAAGATACCGTATCCGGAAATAGCCAGGATCGGAACCACCAGCCACCGTGCTTTGACGAAATGTTTTACACCTGTATTGTAACCATTGGTCATTCCCCGGAAAAATCCTTCGGTCATACGGAACAACAGGGACTCCCGCTTTTTCTTCCGGAGAATCCGCGAACTTAGCATGGGTGTCAGGGTCAGTGAAACGACGGTCGAGATGACGATGGCTCCGGCAACCACAATACCGAACTCCCGGAACAAGCGACCGGTCAAACCCTGCAGGAAGATGATGGGCAGGAACACCGCAACCAGCGTAATACTCGTCGCAATGATGGCAAAATAAATTTCCTTCGATCCTTCTATACCGGCATGTAGGGGTTCCTCGCCGTCCTCAATCCTTCGATAGATGTTTTCCATCATCACAATGGCATCGTCAACCACCAGACCGGTGGCCAGCACAATTCCAAGCAACGTCAGGATATTGATCGAAAAACCGAAAATGTACATGACAAAGAAGGTACCGATCAGTGAAATCGGAATAGCCAGGATCGGGATCAACGTAGTCCGCCAGTCCCGCAAAAACATAAAAATAATGATCACCACGAGGATGAAAGCAATCAAAATGGTATCCTGAACTTCATTGACGGCTTTCCGGATGGACAAGGTTTGGTCAAACGCATAACCTACCAGAATATCCGGCGGAAGATCTTTCTTCAGCTGATCAACCCGCTTATAAGCCTCATCTGCAATTTCAATGTAATTGGCACCGGGAAGGGGCGTAATGGCACAGCCTACCATTGGAATGACACCGGAACCACGCAGGATCGTATTCAGATTGCGTGGCTGCATTTCCACGGCGGCAATGTCTTTCAATTGTACAATAACCCCGTTCTGTTCACGGATGACCATATCGGCAAACTCCTCCGGGGTATTCAACCTTCCGAAGGTGCGGATCGTCAATTCAGTCCGGTCTCCTTCGATCTTGCCGGAAGGTAACTCCAGGTTTTGTTCCTGCAGGGCTACCCGCACATCCAGTGGCGTAAGCCCGTAAGCGGATAATTTGGCCGGATCCATCTGGATGCGGATCGCATATTTTTTCTCACCCCAGATACGGATGTTGGAAACGCCGGGGATGGTCTGCAGTCTCTCCTTGAAAATATTGTTGGCCATTTCTGACAGGGTCATCAGGTCCCGACGGTCGCTTTGAATCGTCAGGGCCAGGATGGTCGAGGCATTGGCATCATTTTTTGTTACGGAAGGAGGGTCAGCATCCTGAGGCAGCTGGCGCTGAACGCCGGACACCTTATCGCGTACGTCATTTGCGGCTGCTTCGAGGTTGGTGCCGATCTCAAACTCAACGGTAATGGTGCTCCGGCCATCGGCGCTGGTGGAAGAGAGTGAGCGTATACCTGCAATACCGTTAACTGCCTCCTCAACCACTTCCGTGATCTGTGATTCAATAATTTCCGCATTGGCACCAACATAACTTGTTGAGACGGAAATGACCGGAGGGTCTACCACCGGATAATCGCGCAACCCCAGGTATGTATAGCCGATGACACCAAATAAGATAATGGTGATTGAAATTACGGTGGCCAGGACGGGCCTGGTAATGGAAACGGAAGCCAGACTCATGGAAGGACTAATTTTTAGGGTTGGACAAAACGGTTGATGATAATCTTGGATCCATTCGTGACCGACATCAAACCGCTGACGAGAACCGTATCGCCTATTTGTATGCCATTAAGTACTTCGATGTAAGCATCACGCCGCTCTCCCGTCCGTACATTCACAGCCTGTGCCATGCCTCCCCTGGCTACGAAAATCTCTTTTCCGTCCAGGATGGGAACGATGGCATCCGTGGGTACCAGAACCGCGGCCTTGGTCACACTGGTCACCAATTGCACTTTGGCAAACTGACCCGGTTTGAGCACTTGTTGCGGATTGTTGGCGATCCCTCTGACTTTTACGGTGCGGGTATCGGGATTCAGTTCTGTCCCGATTGCATAAACTCTGGCTTCGTAGGGCGTCGTTTGTCCGACGACCGTGAAGGTAAGATTCTGACCGGTTTTCATTTCCGGCAGAAATCGTTCAGGTACGTCAAATTCCAGTTTAATGGGATGGATCTGATAGAGGTCGATGATCACATCGTTGGGTCCGATGTAGGCACCTTCGCTGATCTGCCTTAATCCCAGTGTACCGCTGAAAGGAGCGTAAATTTTCGATTTGGCGATCAGTATTTCATTCAGGGCCAGATCCGCTTTGATGGATTCGATGGAATTGAGCAGTCGGTCGTATTCTTCCTGACTCATAGCCTGAATGGAAACCAGCTCTTTTCCGCGTGCCACTTGTTTTTCCGCCAGGTCAAGGCTTACCTCCAATTTTCTTTTCTGGGCCAAAAGCTCCGAATCATCAATCTCCGCCAGTAATTGCCCTTCTTTTACATTGGCTCCTTCCTGGAAATAAAGCTTTTCCAGCCGGCCGCTGCGTTCAAACTGGATGGGCACCGCTTCATTGGGCAGAAGACTGCCGGTGGCCTCCAGGGTCCGCTGTATGGTTTGTGGTTTGACAACAAATCCTTCCACCGTCATGGCCTGTGCACTTGGTGGAGCAAAGGTAGGAGCCGGCGCTGCACTGGGTACTTCCTCATCACTGCCACAGGACATAAGCAGCATAAAACTGAATACGGGAATAAACCATTTAGACATAAGTCTTAAGACAGGAATCATGTATGTAAATTTCAGATGGCGAAATTGATCAATTTTTTATAGAATTCTTTCTCCAGAAACCTTAACATCATGTTAAGAAGCTGGTATCCAGAGGCCTTTCGGGCATTTCTTTGTTAAAGAGTAAGTACATCTTAACATGAACATGCTTCTTAAAGCAACTCCAATTCTATTCAGATTGTTGGTAGAAATAGAGGTTCAGTGGACGAATTGACCAGTTGAGTAGATTTTGTTCGTGATAAAAGCGATATTACTTTACCTTATTTGTGGAAGAAACGAATCATGAGGGTACCTTGAATAAATGGCTACATCATATCCTGTTAACCATAGCGGCGGTGTCCTTCCTTGGTATCATGAAAGGCTATGGCCAGATTGAGCCATTCGTATGTTCCGGAGAATATTACCTGACACTGAGACCCGGCTTAATCAGCAATATGAACCAGGTGATCATCGACCCGGTCACCGAAGAAGTCCGGTTCCGGCCGATTCCCGGATTCCCTCCCAAATACCACATCAACGGGATGGGATACCGGTCCACCGATAATTTCATTTATACACTGGAGCAGGATACCAGAACACTGATTCGCATCGGTAAAAATGGCACCGCCCAGGAGTTACGGGTCATTGATGAGTTGTTTAACGGCCAATATCCGGCAGGTGACGTGACCCCGGACGGGCACTACCTGATCCTGATCGGCGGCAGTCCCTTCAGTGTGTATTCCAATTATGTGGCCTTCATCGACCTGACAAATCCAGCTTATCCGGTGACCGTTCACAATGTAAATTTTACCGCTTCCATTTACGACTTTGCCTTTGATCCATTCACAGGCATTGCCTATGGATATGACAGTCAGAATCAACGCGTGATCACGATAAACTTCAAGACTTTCGAGATCCAGTCTGTAAGCCGTACGCGGCAGATTGCGTCTTCCATAGCCTCTGTATTTTTTGATGCCTTCGGCAATTTATACGGATACGGTTCCATTGGCCAAACATTTGGCATTCAGAACACCCTGTTTAAGATTGATAAAGAAAAAGGTATTGTGGAATTCCTCACACATGGTGAAGAAGCGAACCGCAGCGATGCCTGTTCCTGCCCGTTTACTCTGAAATTGCAAAAAACCGTCAGCCCGCGCGAAACCGTACCGTGCTCGATGGTAGAATACACATTCATCGTCGCCAATTCGACCGGGTTTACCCAGTCAGGCATTCGGCTCGAAGATCAGTTACCCCAGAATTTCACCATCAACCGGATCCTCGACAACCCATTTGGCGGTGACGTGCTTTCCGCAGAAGGACCAGACCGGTTGATCGTTGAGAATATGGTCGTTCCCCCTGGTATTGACTCCTTAAAAATCGAAGTGTATGTCGGCCAGAATACGGTCGGCCACCGGGGCAATCAGGCATTGCTGAGCCGTCTCGCAGTCAATCTGGGCACCCAGACCTTATCCGATGACCCGACCACCCTGAAGCCGGAAGATTCTACCTTTCTGGATGTGGTCCCATTTGTACTGGATCTGGAAAATCAAAATAAACAGCTGTGCCCCGGGGAGACTCTGTTGTTGCTGGGTAATCAAAACGGGGTGAATTATCTGTGGAATGATGCCTCTACCGGACCAACCTATGCGGTTTCTCAACCGGGAACGTATTGGGTGAAAGCCGAGACCGGATGTGCCACCCTTTACGACACCATAGAGGTAACGTTTTCTCCTCCCATCTCTGTAGATCTGGGCGACAACCTGGTCGTGGATCTGGGTGAAGAAGCCCATGTCATCCCGGATGTGAATTCATCCATTGACTTTGTAAATGAATGGACCGCTACTACCCAGAAGGCTTTTCCCTTATGCAGAACGTGTGCTGATGTAACCATCCGGCCACTTTTTGACGCCACCTTGCGCCTCACCGTCACCAATGCAGCAGGATGTACCGCCATGGATTCACTGGAGATCCGCGTCAACAAGGTTAAGGATATCCTGGCTCCCAATGCCTTCAGTCCTAACGGGGATGGTAATAATGATGTATTCTACCTGTTTGGAAAGGGTGTTGACCAGGTGGAGGCATTCCGCATTTTTGATCGCTGGGGAAATATCGTTTATGAACGCAGGGGCCTTTCGATCAACGATGCTTCCCAGGGATGGGATGGGCGTGTGAAAGACGGATCCTATGCCCAGCCCGGTGTCTATGTGTGGACCGCCCAGGTTCGCTTTCTGGATGATGATATCCGCATCGCCGGCGGTGATATCACCCTGGTTCGATAACTCCGCATACCACCAGACCAGGAACCCACTTTTTAATATCCAAACTTAATCTGTCATCCTAAACCAGGTTCAGGAAAATATTTTACCCATTTCTTTGATGCCAATATATATTTTGTATATTCACTATAAGGATAATGTTCAAGGCGTTATCTGTACTTGCAACTCAGCCTATATTCATTGATGGAAAAAATGCTCAAGAAAAGAACGAAACAGCCGTAATTATTTGCTCCTTATAATTGTAAATTTTACATTTAACTTTTCTCAACAATTTAAACCAAAATGCGGGATATGAAGCTAAAAAGTGTTCTAAGGAATGCGCTGCTGCTGGTTGGAGTGCTATTCTGTACGGCCGCGTACAGTCAGCAAAACATCAGCGGGACAGTCACCGGTTCTAACGGAGAACCGCTGATCGGGGTGAACATCCTGATCAAAGGCACGTCCAGCGGGACTACTTCCGACCTGGACGGCAATTATTCACTTCAAGCCAACATGGGCGACGTACTGGTATTTTCCTATACCGGTTTTGACTCACAGGAAATTACCGTTGGGACTTCATCGACCATCAATGTGGTTCTCGAAGAGGGTAAAGCACTTGAAGAAGTCGTGGTAGTAGCCTACGGAGTGCAAAAGAAAGTCACCGTGACCGGAGCCGTGGTCGCATTACCGGGGAAAGATTTGGTTAAGTCACCAGCGGTGGACATGTCAAACTCTCTGGCAGGCCGTCTACCCGGGGTTGTGGTCATCCAGACCAGCGGTGAACCCGGTTACGATGGCGCTACCGTGACCATCCGCGGTACCAACACCCTCGGTAACTCCAGTCCGCTGATCGTTATCGATGGTATTCCGGATCGCGCCGGAGGTCTCGGCCGCCTTAATCCGGCGGACATCGAGTCCATCTCCGTCCTTAAGGATGCCTCTGCAGCCATCTACGGAGCCCGGGCGGCAAACGGTGCCATACTGATCACCACCAAACGTGGCACATCCGGTAAGCCGACCCTGACTTATGATTTCAATCAGGGCTTTACACAGCCAACGATTGTTCCGAATATGTCCAATGCGGTGGAGTATGCCAACATCATGAACGAAATCGGGATTTATAAAAACGTACCGCAAGGTGAATGGCAAGCCGCATGGCAGGCTCTGAAAACCACCGGTACCTATGATTCCCCCACCGACGGAGTTGCTACTATCAATGCGAATTACAGCCCGGAAGCCGTAAGGCTATATGGTGAAGGATCTGATAAATGGGGCTATCCGGATACGGACTGGTTTGGGGATGCGTTCCGGACCTGGGCTCCCCAGTCACGACACAATCTGCAACTCTCCGGAGGAACAGATAAAATCCGGTACATGACCTCTCTGGGTTACGTACACCAGGACGCCATCTACAAAAATTCGGCTACGTACTACAATCAGTACAATTTCCGGATGAACCTGGATGCCAACATCAGCGACTACATCAAGCCCAATGTGGGCATCATGGTACGCCGTGAAGACCGTAACTTCCCAACGGAAGGCGCCGGCGCTATCTTCCGGATGCTGATGCGCGGACGTCCTACAGAACCGGAAGTCTGGCCCAACGGAATGCCCGGACCGGACATCGAAAACGGTCAGAATCCTTACGTTATCACCACCAATGCAACAGGATACGTTAAAGACCCAACCGACTACATCCAGGCAAACGGTGGTGTTGACATCACCAACCCCTGGGTTGCTGGCCTGAAGCTGACCCTGAGTGCATCCGTCGATAATTCCAGCCGTACCACCAAGACCTGGCAGACACCATGGATGTTGTACTATTGGGACCGCCAGACCTATGGTCCGGATGGAGATCCGTTGCTGGTGGGTGCCGTACGTTCCAATTTTAAGGATCCGCGTTTGCGTCAGCAATACCGTACTGCACTCAATACAAACATGACCGCATTGTTGAATTACGATAAAAGCTGGGGCACCGACCATTCATTGAATGTGCTGGCCGGGGTTACCCGTGAGACGTTCACCGGCTCAGATTACTTTGCGTTCAGAAGAAACTACATCTCGGCTGCAGTGGATCAGCTCTTTGCCGGAGGATCACTGGAACAAAATACCGGAGGTAGCGCCTACGAACGCGCCCGCCTGGGTTATTACGGTCGTGTTCAATACAACTTCCGTGAAAAATACCTGGCAGAATTCATCTGGCGTTATGACGGTTCCTACATATTCCCTGAGTCCGATCGATTCGGATTCTTCCCTGGACTTTTGCTGGGTTGGAACATCTCCAACGAAGATTTCTTCAATGTTCCAGGCATCGATTACCTGAAACTGCGCGCTTCGTACGGACAAATGGGTAACGACCAGGTTTACTTTAATAACCAGCTGCAAGAGTATGCGTATCTGTCTACATACGGATTTGGCAGTTATCCGATCGACGGTAAGGTCGTAACCACCTTGCGGGAAACCATTCTGGCCAACCCAAGCTTTACCTGGGAACGTGCCAATAACATGAACATAGGCCTGGATGCTACCATCCTGAACAACATGTTCGACGTTTCTCTGGAATACTTTTACAACAAGCGGGACCAGATCCTGATCCAGAAGACCGGTTCTACGCCAGCATCTTCAGGTATCAGTTCACTGTTGCCTCCGGTCAATGCCGGGAAGGTTGACAACAAAGGTTTTGAGTTTACCGTAAACTACAACAATCCGGCCTCTAACCGTGTACGTCTGCAAGCCGGAATCAATGCCGGATATGCCAAAAACAAGATTGTCTTTATGGATGAAGTTAAAGGAGCTCCTGAATACCAGTATCAGACCGGAAAACCGATCGGAGCCTACCTGGTTTACCAATCCGATGGCGTCTTCAAAGATCAGGCAGAAATTGAAGCCAACAAGATCGACTACAGTGGTGTAACGGGTAAACTCATCCCCGGTGATATGAAATTCGTGGATTATAACGGGGACGGCAAGATTGATGCTGACGACCAGGTACGTCTGGATGAGAGCATCACCCCGACGTTCAACTTTGGAGCCAACGCCTATCTTTCCTACAAGAATTTCGATCTGTCGGCATTGCTGCAAGGCGCTACCGGAGCATCGATCCGTATCCAAACGGAATCTGGTGATATCGGTAACTTCCTGAAATACAGCTACGACCACCGCTGGTCAATAGACAACCCCAGCAGTATCGATCCACGCCTGGCCAGCCGGGGTGATACGTATTATACGGGAGGTAATTTTGGTAACAACACCTATTATCTGTTCAGCAAAAATTACATCCGTCTGAAAAACCTGGAAATAGGTTATACCATCACCAATGAATTGCTCAACAAAGCGAACATCAGCAATTTGCGGGTATATGCGAATGCATTAAACCTGTTCACAATCACCGCAAATGATGTTTATGATCCGGAGACGACATCCCAGAGTGGACAGTATTATCCACAGCAAAGGGTATTGAATATTGGTGCCAGTTTAACATTCTAAAACAAGCCTCTAATGAAATCATTAAAAATCATAATAATGGTGTTCCTGGTTGCACTGATCATGCCAACTTCGTGCAACAAGGACTTTCTGAATACACAGCCACTGGACAAGATTTCCAGTGAGGCCACCTGGGGGGACGGTCCTCTGTCTGAGGCCTTTATCTTTAACATCTATTCCTTCCTGGGTTATGGGGGCTTTGAAGAACAAGCCCTGGCAGCTTTAACAGACGAAGCGATGTTTACACACGCCGGTCGGAATATCAACACCTTCACCGAAGGTTCAGAGACTCCGTCTAACCTGGCCTGGGTCAGCGGTACGTATGAGTGGGGAACCATGTATCTGGCCATCCGGCAGGCAAACATTGCCCTGGACCGGTTGCCTACATCCACCTTCACGGATGATAACCTTCGCAACAGGTTATTGGGTGAGGCACACTTCCTGAGAGCTTATTATTACCATCAGCTGATCCGCTATTACGGTGCAGTGCCTATTATCGACAAACCATATGGTTTGGATGATGATTATTCTGTAGCCCGTAACAGCTGGGAAGAATGTGTCAACTTTATTGTATCCGACCTGGATCAGGCCATCAACTTCCTGGACGGTCAGCCGGAAACGGCCGGGCGCACCTCAAAAATTGCCGCTATGGCTTTGAAAGCCCGGGTATTACTGTATGCCGCCAGTGATTTACACGATGCTTCCAAAGCATCAGCAGCATCCAGTGTCCTGGGATCCTATGCCAACAAGGAGTTGTTTGCCTATACCTCCGGTTCCCAGCAATCCCGTTGGCAAGCTGCCAAAGCAGCCGCCAAAGCGGTCCTGGATGCCGGACAGGGCTATAAGCTTGACCTGACCGAACCCGTAACTGCAGAAGCAGGAAGCGCCAATTATCTGAATATAGCAATGGGCGGCGGTAGCGCTGTCGGTGATGCCGGAGCTGCCGTTGAATTATTGTTCCAGCGTACGCACACATCCCTGTACACCGTAGAGGATAACTGGCCCTTGGGTGGTATTCACTTCGGGATCAACAATGGCCCGAACGGTTATCACAACTGGGCTGGTAACACACCGATCCAGGAGCTGGTAGACGACTACGAAATGATGGATGGCTCCAGTTTTGACTGGAACAATCCGGAGGAGGCAGCACATCCTTTCTCCAATCGTGATCCACGCTTTTATTCAACCGTCCTCTTTGATGGCGCCGGTTGGAAACCACGTCCTTCTGACGTAACGGCACTGGATCCGGTCAATCAGATCCAGACCGGTATTTACGACGATGGCAGCGGTGGATTCCTCAATGGAATCGATACCCGCGAGTCCCCCATCGAAAACTGGAATGGTAGCCGCACGCACTATTATGTACGTAAATTCATTGACGCCGACCCTGCTTTACCGGATGATCAGTCCCATGCACAGGTGATTCCCTGGCCATTCATCCGCTATACCGAAATGGTATTGAGTTATGCAGAAGCATGTATCGAGCTGGGTGAGGAAGATGAGGCCCGGACCTGGATCAATCGTATCCGTTTCCGCGCCGGTATGCCTGCCATCACCGATGCCGGAGATGCCCTGATGGATCGTTTGCGCAATGAACGGCGTGTAGAACTGGCTTACGAAGAACACCGGTACCACGATGCACGTCGCTGGCTGATTGCGCCTTCCACGTTGGGCCGCGGTATCCATCAGGTTGATATCAGAGCCACGTTAAAACCAGGCAAGTCGCCCTTGGTGCCTTACCGGCATGACGAATCGGTGTACGATTACACGTATACCGTGGTGAGTAACACGTCCAATGAGACCCGTACCTGGGCCGACAAAATGTACTTCCGCCCCATCAGCCGGGATGAAGTCAACCGTAACGATAAATTGATACAGAACCCGGGATACTAAACCATCCCGGACCGTCGAATGGATAAAAAATCTATCCCCGGCCCCGGGGATAGATTTTTTTATTTTTACACCAACACATGGCACCAGATCGTGATACGACAAATTGCTAAATGGCTCCCTTTCTTTGTACTGACAGGACTTTTCGCTTGTAAACAAAAAGACTCAGCCACCGGTGTTCCCGAAGAAAAACCGGCAGCCGGTGTGACACTTTTTACCCTCCTGACTCCCGCTGAGACCGGTGTGGATTTTCAAAATAAACTGGATGAAGGATTGAACACCAATATCCTGATGTACGAGTACTTCTACAACGGTGGTGGGGTTGCCTGCGCTGACTTTAATGGCGATGGGATGCTTGACCTCTATTTCAGTGGCAACATGCATGATAATGCCCTCTACCTGAACCGCGGCCAGTGGAAATTTGAAGCGGTTACCGATCTGGCAGGAGTGGCCGGGAGACCAGGACCGTGGAAAACGGGAGTTGCTGCAGTCGATATCAACGGAGACGGAAGGATGGACCTCTATGTGAGCTACTCCGGGGCTTTACCCGACGAGAAGCGCGTCAATGAACTCTACATCAATACCGGCAACAACGAACAGGGCATCCCGCAGTTCAGTGAAGAAGCGGCTGCCTATGGCCTTGCCAGTCAGGCATTCAGCAACCAGGCTTACTTTTTTGATTACGACCGTGATGGCGACCTGGATGCCTTATTGCTGAACCATAATCCAAAGAACCTGCCCATCCTGAATGAAGTAAGCACAGCCGAGTTTCTGAAAAAGGATGATCCCAACCGGGGAGTGCGGCTCTTGCAACAGGAGAATGGTCATTTTACCGATGTCACCACCCGTACCGGTATCAGTGGTTCAGCCTTAACCTATGGATTGGGTCTGGGCATTACCGATATCAACCGGGACGGATGGCCTGATTTTTATGTATCCAACGACTATGCGGTCCCCGACTACCTGTACATCAATAACCGTAATGGCACCTTCTCCAATAAAATAGGCGACGTCATTGGTCATAACAGCCAGTTTTCCATGGGTAATGATATCGCGGATATCAATAACGACGGATGGACAGATATCATGACACTGGATATGCTCCCGGAAGACAATCATCGCCAGAAATTGCTCATGGCGCCGGACAACTACGCAAAATTTGATCTGAATGTCCGCTCAGGATTCCATTTCCAGTATATGCGCAATATGTTGCAACTCAACAACGGCAACGGCACCTTCAGTGAAATAGGCCAAATCGCCGGTATTTCGAACACCGACTGGAGCTGGTCAGCACTCCTGGCAGACTACGACAATGACGGATGGAAGGACCTGTTCGTCACCAATGGATACCTGCGGGACTATACCAACCTGGATTTCATCAATTACATGGATGCCTATGTCAAAGAAAAAGGACGACTGCTGCGTGAAGATGTCATCGGCATCATCAACCATATGCCGGCATCGAATGTGACCAATTATCTGTACGCCAACGATGGAGGCCTTCGCTTCAACAATCAGACCAGCCAATGGGGTATGGGTCAGACCTCTAACAGCAATGGTGCCGTCTATGCGGACCTGGATAATGACGGGGACCTGGACCTGGTGGTCAATAACATCAATCAGCCGGCGTTCATTTATCGCAACAACGCGCAGGATCTACCCGATCATCATTACCTGCAGATCGAGTTGCACGGGATGGGTAAAAACCCGCAGGGTATTGGCAGCCGGGTGACGCTTCAATACGGAGGGCGTACCCAGTCCGTCGAGCAGATGCCTACCCGCGGTTATTTAAGCAGCATTTCTCCCATCATCCATTTTGGTCTGGGCAATGCAACCTATATCGACACCCTGACCATCCAATGGAATTCGGGAAAGATGCAAATCCTGACCGGTGTTACGCCAGATCAGCGCATTACCCTGGAGGAGCAGTCCGCTGACAGGACTACACAACCCTACCAGCCCCCCACCTCCTGGTATGAGGAAACCGCTTCACCGATTCCGTTCGAACATCATCAGCAAACCATCAATGACTTTGACCGCCAGCCCTTACTGACCTTCAGCCCTTCCTATATAGGACCGTGTATGGCTTCTGCCGATGTCAATGGTGACGGAAGAACCGATCTGTTTGTCGGCGGCGGTGAAGGACAAAGTGGTGCACTATTTCTGCAGGAGGCGAGCGGGCGTTTCGCACAACCCAAAGAACCGGACCTTATCACCGACCGGAACTATATTGACGCAGAGGCCATATTCTTTGATGCCAATGGCGATAAGGCTCCGGACCTGTATGTTGCTTCCGGAGGATACAATTTGTACGAACCGGGCAGCACTGATCTTCAGGACCGTCTTTATTTCAATGATGGTCACGGCAAATTTACCTGCCGCAAAGATGCATTGCCCACCATCCCGGTCAGTACGGGATGTGTCACAGTAGTGGATGCCAATGCGGACGGCCATCCCGATCTGTTTGTTGGCGGACGGGTCGTTCCGGGAAGGTATCCGGAAGCGCCCCGGAGCTATTTGTTACTTAATGACGGTCACGGTATGTTTACAGATGCTACTTCGGAACTGGCTCCAAACCTGGCCGAAGTGGGTATGGTCACCAGCGCCGCATGGGCTGACCTTGATGGTGATCAAATATACGAGCTGATCCTGGCCGGAGAATGGATGCCCGTTTCCATTTACCACTGGACCCAGGGCCATCTCGAAGAGGTGACCAGCCAATACCTCGAGGATTCGTACCGGGGATGGTGGAATACGATCCAGGTTGCCGACGTAAACGAAGATGGCAAACCTGACATCCTGGCCGGGAACTGGGGTACCAACAGTCAGATAAAAATGTCGGTGAAAGAACCTGCCCAATTGTATTACCGGGATTTTGATCAGAATGGATCCGTGGACCCGGTCCTGTGCACTTACATCCAGCACCAGTCCTTCCCCTATGTCACCCGTGATGAATTATTACGTCAGCTGGCCTTTCTCAGGGCCCGCTTCACCACCTACGCCAGTTTTGCAGATGTGACCATTGAGCAGATCTTCAAACCCGAAGAGTTGTCTGCTGCCGGACATCTGGTTGCGGACCATGCAGAAACGACATTTTTCCTTAGTCAGCCGGACGGAAAATTAAAAGCTGTTTCCCTGCCGCCCGAGGTTCAGTTTGCACCGGTCCATGCCATCACGGTGCTGGATTATAATCAAGATGGTCATCAGGATGTGCTTCTGACAGGAAACAACCACCATGTAAAGTTGAGGCTGGGGCAAATGGATGCCAATTATGGGGTACTCCTGCAGGGCAACGGAAGCGGTGATTTCACCTACGTCCCCCAGGAATTATCGGGATTTAAGATTCAGGGGGATGTTCGCAGTGTGATCCAACTGGACGACCGTATCCTCTTCGGACTTAACGGAGGGCCGGTGATCACCTATCAGAAACATTCAAAGCAAAAAGCATTATGAAAACCCGGTGGTTCGGAGGAATTTTGACTGGGATGATTTCCCTGGTTCTGACCTGGTCCATGTGTACCAGGCCAAGCCGGTCCTATACGCCTCAGGAAGCGGCGTTAAGCTGGGCCGATCTGACGCTATACATTACTAAAAAGACACCTGCCAATACGCCTACCTTTGCCTCCCGCGTCCTGGGTTATATTGGCCTGACCATGTATGAATCCATTGTTCATGGCTACCCGGAATACAATTCCCTGGCGGGCCAGCTGAACGGGTTGGACAGCCTGCCACTTCCAGAGTCAGGAAAGACCTATGACTGGGTGTTAGCCCTGAATGCCGGGCAAGCGGAAATACTGCGTACCATTTACATTCAGACCTCCGACTCCAATAAAGCCAGAATCGATGCATTGGAGCAAACCATGTACGATGCCTTCGCCTCTGACCTTGATGATGAGACCATCGGTCCGCGATCTTCAGCTTATGGTAAAGCAATAGCTGACGCCATCTTTGCCTGGTCGCAAACCGATGGCGGACACCGTGGTTACCTCCATAACTTCGATAAGACCATGGTATTTCCTGAACGCCCCGGAGGATGGAAGCCGCCGCTTTACGGGCAGGCCATCAGCCACTACCCCCTGCATCCGCACTGGGGCGAAAACCGGACTTTCCTGAAGCAGGATGGTGAATTACCCGTCCCTTACATGATCCCTTACGATACGACAGCGGGCTCGCCCTATTACAACCAATATCTGGCGGTCTATGAACAGGATAAAGCCCTGAACCAGCAGGAAAAAGAACAGGCTCTCTGGTGGGGCGATGATCCGGATGTGACGTTTACACCTCCCGGTCATTCGTATTACATCGCCTACAAGGTGGTGAAAGCAAAGAATCCGGAACTCATCGTTTGTGCGGAGACATTTGCCCAGGTAGGAATTGCCGTTGCCGATGCATTTATCAATTGCTGGAAATGGAAGTACCATTATTTCTCCGAGCGGCCTAATACCTTTATCCCGAAATACATCGATCCGGATTTTGTATCCTTTTGGCCGGACCCGCCATTCCCGGCCTTTCCTTCCGGACACGCCATCAATGCCGGCACCGCAGCGACCATACTCAAGACCCTGTATGGTCCCCGGTTTCATTTTATCGACAGCTCGCATTATGGCCGGCCATTCGATGAATTGAGACAAACAGCTTTTGTTCCACAAGCCTTCGACAGCTTCTGGCAGGTAGCCATCGAAACGGCTGATTCGCGGTTTTACGGAGGAATCCATACCCCCCAGGACAACAATACCGGATTGGAGCAGGGAGCCATCATAGCCAATAATGTAAATCACCTGCACTGGAAAAAGAGTGAATATGGAAAGTAACCTCAAGCCATTTCCAACGGGTGTATCAACTCGTCATATGGCCCTGTTCACCAGCTTTTACCTGAGTATTGCCAGCATGCTGAGTGCCCAGAAACCATTTACCGACATTACAAAAAGCAGCGGCATAGATCATCGGTTTAAAGTCTTCGAAGGGCTGCTTGGCGGAGGTGCCTGCGTATTGGATTATGATCAGGATGGCTACGAAGACCTGTACATCACCTCCGGGCGCCTGGAAGATGTGCTTTACCATAATGAAAGGAATGGCACTTTCAGAAATGCATTTGCAGGCTCTGGACTGGAATTAACTAACAAATACATCACGCAGGGTGTTAGTGGAGCTGATATTAATCGTGATGGCTGGGTGGATCTTTTCATCACAACCATTAACTCGAACGATTCCAGCATCAACAATATCATTCCGAGGGCTATCAACCTGTTGTTCTTAAACAACGGTGATGGCACATTTCGTGAGATAACCGCAGAATATGGCCTTGATCAAATGTATTCCTTCAGTACCGGACCAAGCTTCGGTGACTTCAATGAAGACGGCTATCCGGATCTTTATGTAGCCAATTATTTTTTAAGCTATGAGGGAAAACTCAGTGCAATCAACGACGCGGTTATCGTAGCGTCCAATACCACTGCACCGGGATATCTGCTCATCAACCAAAAAGGTAAAAAGCTGGTCAACCGGTTTAAGGATTATGGTCTGGATTACAAAGGGTTCGGGTTCGGTGGTTTACCTACTGATTTTGATAACGATGGTGATTTGGATTTGATCATTAACCACGACTTCGGTTTTAAATCAACTCCTAATCTATTACTTGAAAATGAATACCCCAAGCGACGGTTCCTGGATCGGGCTAAGAGTCTTGCAATGAACCTGCAAATAAATGCAATGGGTACTGCCGCTGGTGACATTAATGGCGACGGATGGATGGACTATTATTTCACCAATATCCGGCTGAATGCCATGATGGTTAACCAGGGTGCCGGCAAACCGTTTATAAATCTGACCAAGGAACTGGGCCTTTCTTATGTCACCATTAGCTGGGGAGCCAATTTTGCCGATTTCGACCAGGATGGTGATGTCGATTTGTTTGTTTCCAATGGCGATCTCAATCCGAACTGCCAGCCATTGCCTGACTTTTATTTCATCAACGATCATGGGCATTTCACCGAATCATCCCGATGGTCCGGATTAAACGACCCTGGCATCGGCCGGGGCTCCGTCACTTTTGACATGGATAATGATGGAGATCTGGACCTCTTAGTGGTAAATCAGGTACCGGTCATGCCCTATGAGGCAGAATCGTACACCCGCTTATTTCGGAACGACAGCGCCAGCGGCAACTGGATTAAAATCAAATTACAGGGTGTTCAAGCAGATAAGAATGGATTGGGTTCACGAATCGAAATGGTAGCCGAAGCCCAGCACATGATCCGCGAGATTGATGGTGGCGGATCCAGTCATCTCTCGCAAAACTCTACCATTGCACATTTCGGCCTGGGCAATGCCCTGAAGGCCGATACCATACTGGTTAAATGGACCGGCGGAAACCAGCAAATGCTTACGGATGTCGCAGCCAATCAGCTATTGAATATTACTGAGTCACCGGCCAGCAAAAAAACTCCGACCTGGTTTTATCTTGCCGGCATCGTTCTGATCTTTGGAGCATTGGGGTATGCTTTGGGTAAATCCCGTAAATTAAAACAAGCCTAGGTCGCAATTAAAAATCAAATCCATGACTTTCAACGAAAACCTGATGGGGCAAATCCGGTACATATTCAAATATGCACTGCTGATGACCCTGCTGATATTCACGCTGAAGTGGTTGCAATGGAAGTTTCTGATCATGGATCATGCCATCGAAATTTACATCGGACTCATCGCTCTATTCTTCACTGCCCTGGGAATCTGGATCGCCGGAAAATTAAACACTCCACGGGTTCAAAAAATCGTTGTTGAGAAAAAGGTTTACATCGAACCTGACAACACCAATTTTATCAATGAGGCTGAACTTCAGAAATTTAATCTCAGCACCCGGGAATATGAAGTCCTGCAACATATGTCACGAGGATACTCTAATGCCCGGATCGCCCAGGAGTTATGCCTGTCATTAAGCACCATCAAAACCCATGCATCCAATCTTTTTAATAAAATGGATGTCAAAAGCAGAACCCAAGCCATCGAGAAAGCTCAACGACTCCGTATAGTTGTGCCATTCGCTCAGCCTTAAGTACGAAATCCGGGAATACCGTACTGTTTGGTACCAAAGTATGAACCGGATATTTTGCCATTAACCTACTTTGGTCCGACACAAAAACAAACATTTATGAAGAGAGCTGTTATCGTATTTGGTTTGATCCTGGGAGTCATCCTCTGCATCAATATGTTCGTAATGGTGCATCAGATGTATACAAACCCGGAATTTAAGGGCAACGATGTCTTAGGCTACACGCTGATGGTGGTCATGTTTTCCATGATCTTTTTTGGGGTGCGGGATTTCCGGAACAAGCACCTGGGAGGGGTGATCTCCTTTGGTAAAGCGCTTACCACCGGAATATGGATCGCATTGCTTGGTTGTACCTTATATGTGGTAGTCTGGCTGTTCTATTATTACCTGTTTGTTCCAGATTTCCTGGATGTTTACGTCACTCATGTACTGAGTCATACGTCCGATGCTGAACTTGCCAGCCGCACGGAACAAATGAATCAATTTAAGTCAATGTATGACAGCCCGCTCATGGTGGCGGTGATGACCTACCTGGAAGTATTGCCGGTAGGGCTGATCGTTGCATTGGTGAGTGCACTCATCCTGAAGCGAAAAGTTGCAAAAGGCTAAATTAAATGCCTGACAGCCATCAATTAAACAGGTTCTCCAGATTGGAGGCTATCCCGATCCGGATGCCCCAGTCCTGGTATTTTCCATCCTGAAAACTGGCGGCTGCTTCAATGCGGAAAACACGCAGGATGTAGTTGATGCCATAGCCTACCTCCACATAATGACGGGCACCTTTCGACTCCAGGGCATTGACAAATGCCGCTTCCTTGATACCTGCCAGTCGGACGAGTGGGAGCTGGGTCACCAGTAGTTTACGGAATTGGTAATGCGTGTACACGGCAGCATAAGCCGATTGAGTGCTTAAGGTGTAATAATTGAGCAGCCGGTAAGACGCCACCGGGTCAGCATTCGTAAATATGGTGCGGTTGCCGGGAAAATGTTTCAGGTCCACGATGGTCATATGCTGTGGATTGATAAATGCCCCAACATTGGCTTTTAAGGACAGATCTCCACGGATGCCCGGCCAGACATGTTCAAGCTGAACATCAAAATGGTGATAACTGGCACCTTCTTCGAAAAGGCCAGGCAATCCGGTCCGGTAGGACAAGGTGATCAGCGGGGACGAGTTCTCAATGCGTTCCGTACGGTTGTTCCTGAGGCGGTATTTTAACCAGGGCTCCATCTTCCAGCTGATACCGAAAGTGGCTACAGCAGAAGTGTCAAAAGCGGTATTGCCTAACTCCGCATTTTCCGGAAAATTGGAGGTGTAAGCCCTTTTCGGAGAATCAAAGTAGGATTGCAGGGTCTGGTTCTCCAGGCCTCTTCGTTCCGCGATGGCTCCGGTGATCTCCAGTGCATGTTTGGAGTTAATACGCTTGCTCCATTGGCCTTCCAGATAGGTTTGCTCGTAAACTTTGAGATAATTTCGTTCAAAAAGGAGGCTGGCGAAGTCATTGATGATGGGTGAGATGGCATCCGGATTGTATGCACGGGTCATCCGGCCACCTTCAATTCTCAAGGTGCCGGCATGTGCCGGATCTCCCGCGGACCAGGTGGTGGAGAGATTGCCATTCCAGCGATTACGTGCGAAGCTGTAAGCGACCGTTGGGGCAATTTTCCAGCGAAAAGATTTGCTTGAATTTTGAATAAAAAACGGAGCAGCCAGATGATATCCTTCAACCGTATTAAAATGCAGTGTAGTCAACGGCGAGTCCCATCCCCAGCGAACTTTTTTTCCAGCCTTATAACTTCCCCCAAATAAGATATCCTGCAATTGAAACGTGCTCTTTTTCTTTTTCGTTAAGCTTGTACCTGAGGTTCCTATCGTTAAGCTCACGCTGTCCTGGTTTTCGTTTTTCTCAGCTTCAACCAATGAAATGCTATCCATACGGGCATAGCCCTTAACTTCATAATCGGTGAGAGGGATGGGCCGGATATTGTCCCAGTAGGTGGAATCGCGTTTATACGCATTGGAATCGATGGTGTAGGACGTAACCTGGACCACGTCAACCTCCGTGGTGTCGCGGATTTCATCCATCTCTTCTTTCATTTCTTCCTTTTCGTAATCCCTCAGGAGTTTGCGTAATTCTTTACGGCTGATGTCTTTGCCGGAGGCGAGGGCGGCAAGGGACGAATCGGTGTCTTTCTTCTGGAATGCTTTATCCGCTTCTTCGGATTTGGCCTTTTCGATTTTGTCGTCCAGGACCACCACTTCAGCAGGCAAGTCCGGATTCAGCGTAACATTATAGTCCTGGATATGGGCAAAGTAGGTGTATTCAAAGTCAAAGCCAAAGACGGAACCGGAAACAAAAAAAGTGTGATCCACCGGTAGCCACAGGTGCTCCTGAATGGGCTGGTAGACCTGGTTTATGTTGAACTTGATTCCCCAGATATAGGTGGTCAGGTCGAGACTGTGGATACTCCATTCCTGGTCTACAATGTACAGCGTGCCTTCAAATACTTTATCGCCGGCACTCCGGGGCGTAACCTTGATCTTGTCAATCGTCATACCATGGTCGGCAAAAAATCCCAGGTACTCGAATTTGTAATAGGCAAAGGCCTTCGGCGACAAGGGCGAAACGGCACCATTCACTTCCGGTTGGTAAAAACTGGAGTTAATGAAGTTGTTGGGATCGGTATTATTATCATCTCCGATGGTACGAACTGAAATAACTTTTTCCGAAAACTGATTGGGTCTTTGATAGGAAATCTCACTGACACTCTCGGTAACGAAAGCGGTGGAAGTATCAATACCTTCTTCACGGAGGCCTTTTTCGATCTGCTTCCGGAATAACCCGGGTAGCCCTTTTAGTCGTCCGGAACCCTTGATATAACTGATGGCTGTGTAGGCATCCAACTGCTGGGCGTGGTAACTTGCCTTGCCGATGGCGCGTCGCATGATCGTGTAGGCTGGATCCTCCCGATTGTCCAGGACCTCTATCGTTTGCAGTTCGATCGGCTCTTCAGCCAGCTGTACATTGACCTGTTCCCAGGCATTACCTACCTGTACGGTCATGGTCTTCGTGGTGTAGCCTAAAAACTGAAAACGTACTTCATAGGTACCTCGTGGTAAGGCCAATTGATAACGGCCTTCCTCATTGGAAGCAGTTCCGCGCTGTAACTTTATCACGTAGATGGTGGCGAATGGTAACTCACTCCCATGGTGATCGGTGATTTTTCCCTGGATACCCTGACCGAAGATCAGGAGCGGAGAACATAAACTAAGCAGAAGTAAAATGCTATTCTTCATAGATCTTGCTGAATCTTTGCTAAAATGCGATTAAGCAGGGTAATAAGTTACGCCACTTCCATCAACGAACTGATTTTTTCGACGGAATAACGCCCGGTACCGATACCCGTACTTCCTTATGAACGTGCAGAATCAAGGCCTGTGAACCACAACCTTTACCTTAACCGTAACTTAACGCCACCGAACCCTTAGGCTTTGGTGAATCCCTGGTCCAATAATCCGCATTCTATGCGGTTTCAGCTTCTCTTCTCCAATTGATAGGCGAACTCCTGCAATCCATGGTCGTAAAGAACCAGGGCGATCTGTTCTATCGACGTCGTCAGGACTATCCCAAGGGCAACACCAGTCAAACCATCTTTATGACCGGTTAATAACAACACGACCAGACCAGTTAACCCTGCCAGGAAAAGCGATTGAAAAAAGTTCTTTTCCCACCTGATCTTCCCTCGTAAGGTCTTCAGGTATTCCGACTCACGATGAATCTGATCCTGATCCAGCTGGTCCGGAAATGTGCGGCAATGCTTACCCTCCCGTTGGAGTGATGCGATAC
Source organism: Lewinellaceae bacterium (assembly GCA_020636135.1). Lineage (NCBI taxonomy): Bacteria > Pseudomonadati > Bacteroidota > Saprospiria > Saprospirales > Lewinellaceae > Lewinellaceae bacterium. The sequence goes on along the minus strand of JACJYK010000002.1, from coordinate 557,212 downwards.
ACCGCAACAACCCAATGAGCCACAGCGCAACGAGGGCGCCACTCAGACCAAAGGCTGCCGGATGTTCCCAGACCACTCCGATCACCACCGCTGCTGCCAGTGCAATAATCAGGAAGGAAGCATACGCCCGGAAATAGCCATGCACAAACTTGCCGTATTCGGTTAGGTAACGATCCTGACTCATAGGTGGCGAAATACCGCGAGGACTGGAAAATGATCGCTGGGGTAGATTCCCTTGTACATACGGGTGATGACTTTGTATTCTTCGATCACCCAGTCCGGACACCGGAAAAAGATGTGATCAATGATATTCCCTTCTTTACCGGCGCCGGTGAACCCATGAAAAGTAAAACTGGGTCCTTCAGTAACCGCAGCTGTCTGCCGCGCTTCCTGGTAATCTTTTTCCAGGGGTTGAAGTGCGCCATCGGACAGCGTGGCATTAAAATCTCCCATACACCACACATCACGTACCTCCTGTTGCCGCAGGAATGAATCGATCATCATGGCACCGTGTTGCCTGGCTTCTTCGCTTATGTGATCAAAATGTGTATTAATGACCAATACCGTATCCGAACTTTGCCGATCCAAAAGTAAAGCCCAGGTGGCGATGCGCGTGCAGGCCGTTCCCCAGCTCATGCTTCCGGGAACATTGGGGTGCTCGGACAACCAGAATTGATTCTGATCGATCAATTGAAAACGGTCTGTCCGGTACAGGACGGGACTGTATTCTCCCGCCTCCTGGCCATCGTCCCTTCCATGCCCGAGATGTTGATATCCCGGCAATTCTTTCAGGATATCAAGGAGCTGATAATGCAATACCTCCTGCATCCCTACCACATCCGGATGGGCTTCCTCAATGGTCCGGGCTACGTCAGGCCCCCGGCGGGTCCAGGCATTGGCAGTATCCGGCAGATAATCGAATCGTATGTTAAAGGTCATTACCCGCAGATCCTGGCTAAAGATGGGGCCCACTGCTAACGGAATGAGTAATAAAATAAACCACTTCTTCATGAAATAGACGGCTTAGTTAACGCCAAAGGTACGCCGATAATCGGGAACGAAAATCCAGTCTGCTGATTCGTCGAATCAAATGATAAGATCATCCGATTCCGTGAACTTCCGTGTCCCGGATACCTTACATTTACAGAGCTAACAAGATGCCATGCGATGTGCTGTCAGGTGTGTCCAAACGAAAGCCGAATTGAAGACATTCATCCGGTGGCCCCATCAGTTGTACCGGCACGACCCGATCTGGGTTCCTCCTCTCGATCTGGATGAATGGAATACTTTGTATCCCAGATGGAAAGAAGAAGGTCAAGTAAAAACCCGCTTTTTACTGGCTTATCAAGGGAAAAAAATTGTGGGTCGGGTTGTTGGCATGGCGATCCCGGACGATTACGTTGCCGGGAACCTCCTCCGGGTTCGCTGGGGCTGGCTGGAAGCCATCGATGACCCGGCAGTGTTTCAGTCCTTGCTGGGCAACATCGAATCATGGGCCAGGGAATTGCATGCCCAGGTCGTGCAGGGTCCGCTTGGGTTCTCCAACCTGGATAAGGCTGGGATGCTGATCAAAGGATTTGATGCGTTGCCAACCATTGTGGAATTGTATAACCCACCCTATTATCCGGTCCGGGTCGAACAATTGGGCTATGAGAAGGCCATCGACTGGATAGAAAATAAACTGACGGTACCGGAGAAAGTACCGGAGAAACTGACCCAATTATCCGGTATCATTCAAAAACGGTATGGGGTCAAAACCTTACAGATCCGCAAGGCTGCTGAGCTACGACCTTACGGGCAGGAGCTCTTCCGCCTGATCAATGAAACCCACCGTCACCTGCATGGATTCGTACTTTTTGATGAGAAAAAAGCGACCGCCTATCTGGATAAGTATTTTCCCCTGATCAATAAAGATCTCATATGCATTGTTTTGGATGAGCAGGAGCATATGGTCGGATATGGCATTTCCATACCTTCCATGTCCAAAGCATTTCAACGCGCCAGGGGTCGACTTTACCCTTTCGGCATCTGGCATATTCTGCGTGCCAGCAGAAAGAACGATCGAGCGGATCTGTATCTGATCGGTGTCAAGGATGAATACCGCAATAAGGGAATTACCGCCCTTCTGTTTGAAAAAATCATGCAGGGGTTCATTGATCAGGGCATCCGGCAGGTGGAATCCAATCCCGAACTGGAAACCAATAGTCAGGTTCAGGCGTTGTGGAAGAACTACGAATACCAGCAGCATAAACGCCGGCGCTGCTTTCAGAAAATTTTGGATTAGCCGGTCCGAAAAGCTGAAATTTTGTTTCTTGCGCTAAAACGAGTACAGGATGGATCCCATCGAGGAGGAAAAGCTACCGGAATTATACAGCAAGTCTTCTATCATGATCATAACACTCATCACTTTAACTGCATTCGGAGCAATCCTTTATTCAATCAATTTATACCGCGTTAATCAGCGCAGATTTATTTTCCCGACCATGTTGGGTGCTGTCCTATATCAAATCCTGGGTGCCCGTTTTTCGGGAGGACTCTCACTCAGAAATGAAATATGGAGTAATATGGTATTAAATTTCATCGGTGGGATGCTGATCCTGGGACTATGGGATATGCAGATCGGCAGGAACAGCGCGTACCGGCCCCGTAACACCCTCAGTGTTTTCTTAATTATACTGATCCTGCTGCTTATCCAGGTAGGGTTAACTTATATTGGAGTTACCAACCTCCCCGAGTAACCGAGTGGTGCTCTTTCTTCCCCCTGTCATTCTGAACAGCAACGCTCCGGCGCTCCTCTCAATGTCCGACCGTGATGATGCCTCAATCTTCGCTATTCATCCGAATACGTTCACGTGTCCCGACCAATGCTTCGCTGGTCGCTCAGCATGACAATGACTCCCAGTGTTGTCCTTTTCCCCTGTCATTATGAACAGCAGCACTCCAGCGGTGCATAGTGAAGAATCCGTATTAGCATAACGCTCCTCTCAATGTTCGACCGTGATGATGCCTCAATCTTCGTTATTCATCCGAATACGTTCACGTGTCCCGACCGATGCTTCGCTGGTCGCTCAGCATGACAATGACTCCCGGTGTTGTCCTTTCCCCCTGTCATTCTGAACAGCAGCACTCCAGCGGTGCATCGTGAAGAATCCGTACAAGCATAACGCTCCTCTCAATGTTCGACCGTGATGATGCCTCAATCTTCGTTATTCATCCGAATACGTACACGTGTCCCGACCGATACCTCGCTGGTTGCTCAGCATGACAATGACTCCCAGTGTTGTCCTTTCCCCCTGTCATTCTGAACAGCAACGCTCCAGCGTGCGTCGTGAAGAATCCGTACAATCATAACGCTCCTCATTACACAACAGTGGTCTCAACACCCTTTGTCATTCTGAACAGCAACACCTCAAGTGTTGCATCGTAAAGAATCCGTACAAGCATAACCTCCTCTCAATGATCGACCGTGATGTTGCCTCAATCTTCGTTATTCATTCGAATACGTTCACATGTCCCGACCGATGCTTCGCTGATCGCTCAGCATGACAATGACTCCCGGTGTTGTCCTTTCCCCCTGTCATTCCGAACAGCAACACTCCAGCGGTGCATAGTGAAGAATCCGTATTAGCATAACGCTCCTCTAATTACACAACAGTGGTCTCACCACCCTTTGTCATTCTGAACAGCAACGCTCCAGCGGTGCGTCGTGAAGAATCCGTACAAGCATAATGCTCCTCTAAATGTTCGACCGTGATGATGCCTCAATCTTCGTTATTCATCCGAATACGTTCACGTGTCCCGACCGATGCTTCGCTGGTCGCTCAGCATGACAATGACTCCCGGTGTTGTCCTTTCCCCCTGTCATTCTGAACAGCAGCACTCCAGCGGTGCATCGTGAAGAATCCGTACAAGCATAACGCTCCTCTCAATGTTCGACCGTGATGATGCCTCAATCTTCGTTATTCATCCGAATACGTACACGTGTCCCGACCGATACCTCGCTGGTTGCTCAGCATGACAATGACTCCCAGTGTTGTCCTTTCCCCCTGTCATTCTGAACAGCAACGCTCCAGCGTGCGTCGTGAAGAATCCGTACAATCATAACGCTCCTCATTACACAACAGTGGTCTCAACACCCTTTGTCATTCTGAACAGCAACACCTCAAGTGTTGCATCGTAAAGAATCCGTACAAGCATAACCTCCTCTCAATGATCGACCGTGATGTTGCCTCAATCTTCGTTATTCATTCGAATACGTTCACATGTCCCGACCGATGCTTCGCTGATCGCTCAGCATGACAATGACTCCCGGTGTTGTCCTTTCCCCCTGTCATTCCGAACAGCAACACTCCAGCGGTGCATAGTGAAGAATCCGTATTAGCATAACGCTCCTCTAATTACACAACAGTGGTCTCACCACCCTTTGTCATTCTGAACAGCAACGCTCCAGCGGTGCGTCGTGAAGAATCCGTACAAGCATAATGCTCCTCTAAATGTTCGACCGTGATGATGCCTCAATCTTCGTTATTCATCCGAATACGTTCACGTGTCCCGACCGATGCTTCGCTGGTCGCTCAGCATGACAATGACTCCCAGTGTTGTCCTTATCCCCTGTCATTCTGCACAGCAATGCTCCAGCGGTGCGTCGTGAAGAATCCGTACAAGCATAACGCTCCATAACAGGAAATTCATTCAAATTCATAATTGAGAAAACGATATTCAGGGTTAATTGTCCGGATCAATTCCAGCTTGCGATTTCGACGCCAGCCCTTAATTTCTTTTTCGCGGGCAATGGCATTATTTATATATTTAAATGTCTCATAATATATCAAATATTTACACCCATACCGATGAGTAAATGCTCTGCCCTTTTCGCTATTACCAGGAGGAGCAGCATGTTGCTTTAATCGGATGGATAAATTATTGGTTACACCTGTATACAGAACTGTTTTTCCAATATTGGTAAGTATATAAACATAATATAAGTGGATCCGCATGGGTAGTTAATTTTAGAAAAGAAGTACACTATTAAATTAGAAAATTCAAACGAAATAGAAACAAGCCTGCATGAATATCAATTATTTGAAATCCTAAACGATTGTACAAGCTGTACATATTGAAGACCTACGGGTATAATGTTGACCACCTGCAGCCGGGACCGCAGCGCTAATAATCGTATCCGGCTCCTCTTTTATCGCTTTCATGTGATCGAACAAGGATTTGACGGAAGTATGACTTTACGGAATATTAGATGCGAATCTTTTTTAAGACTTTTACCAGAGTCATTTAAGAACCAGCAAAACAACTTGGCTATGAAGCAATCCGAAGAATGGCAGGATCACGAAAATCTGGATCCTTCCGATTGGTCAGCAGCACGAAAGCGTATGTACCAGATGGTAGATGATGCCATCAATTACCTTTCCACCTTATCAGATCGACCGGTCTGGCAACCAATGCCGGAAGAAAGTCAACGTGTTTTCAAGCGCAATCTTCCCCTCGCGCCGGAGGATACGGATCGTATCGATGAGGAACTGAAAACACACATCCTGCCCTATACCATGGGAAATGTGCATCCCCGGTTTTGGTCCTGGTACATGGGTGCCGGTTCCGTGTCCGGGGTGATCGGAGACTTCTGGACCTCGGTCATGAACCCGAACCTTGGTGGCGGCAATCATTCGGCCAATCTGGTTGAAGCACAGGTCATCGACTGGCTTAAGGAAATCATGAATTACCCACCGGATGCAAGCGGCCTGCTGGTCAGCGGAGGTTCGATGGCCAACCTGGTCGGGATCACGGTGGCAAGGTACCATCAGGCAGGATTTGACATTCGAAAAGAAGGAATGAGCGGAGCCAAGCCGATGGTGGTATATGCCTCCTCAGAAGTCCATTCTTCTGTACAGAAAGCCATCGAACTGATGGGCATGGGATCAAAGTATCTGCATAAAGTACCGGTCAAGGCGGATTACACCATGGATCTCCAGGCCTTACAAAATAACATTAAGGAGGACCGGGAAGCAGGCCTGCACCCCATAGCAGTCATCGGTACCGCAGGTACCATCAATACCGGTGCGATTGACGACCTCGATGCACTCGCCGACATCTGCAAGACCGAAGGACTCTGGTTTCATGTTGATGGGGCTATTGGTTCGATTGCAATGCTTTCTCCCCTGATTAAACCACTCTTAAAGGGAATCGACCGGGCAGATTCGGTGACCATCGACCTGCACAAATGGTTGCATATGCCATTTGAAGTCGCCTGTACTCTGGTACGCAATGACCGCGACCACCGCGGTGCATTCTCTCTGATCCCCGATTACCTTGCCCGGAATACCCGTGGACTGGCTGCAGGAAATCTCTGGTTCAGTGAATACGGCATTCAACTGTCACGTCGTTTCCGTGCCCTCAAGGTTTGGATGTCTTTAAAAGAACACGGAGCTGAGGCTTTTGGACGCATGATCACCAAGAACATCCATCAGGCCCGGTACCTCGGCCAGATGATCGATGAAAATCCTCACCTGGAACTGGTTGCACCGATAGGACTTGACATTGTCTGCTTCCGGTACAATCCCGGCGGCATGACTCTGGAGGCACTGAATGCTCTGAACCAGGAGATCAAATTGCAACTGGAAGAAAAAGGCACAGCAGCTCCCGGCTATACGACCCTTGGAGACCTGTATTGCATTCGCGTTGCGATAGCCAACCACCGAAGTACAAAAGAAGACTTTGATCTCCTGGTGAAGTCCATCCTGGAGCTGGGAGATTCCCTAAAACCTCTGTACTAAATACCGGTATCACCAGAGCTGGTGACTGTCAGGATTGCCAGGCTAAATGATGAATTATTGTATTTTACCAGGATGAAGAGTAAAGGTAACAAGCTCGGCCTCTGGATGGCCATGTCATTGGTTATAGGCAACATGATCGGATCCGGCATTTTTTTCCTTCCATCGACATTGGGTGCCTACGGTGGAATCAGTATCATGGGCTGGGTATTTACTTCCACGGGGGCATTGATTCTGGCGCTCATCTTTAGCCGGCTTAGTCTTATCGTTCGCAATGTATCGGGTGGTCCATATGCATATACCCATGCAAGCCTGGGTGATTTTCCCGGGTTTTTAGTGGCCTGGGGATACATTCTCAGTGTCTGGGCTGCCAATGCGGCGATCACCGTAGCATTTGTCAGCTACCTCAGCGTTTTTATCCCCGTTCTGGGCACCAATCCATTTGCCGGTGCTATGGCTGGTGTTCTCGCCATTGCTTTTTTAACCTGGGTCAATACCAGGCCGGTACGCAATGCCGGTAGATTTCAGGTGGTTACAACTACCTTAAAGCTTGCCCCACTACTACTGATGTCATTGGTGGGCATTTTCTACATCAACCTGGATTATTTCACCCCATTCAATGTCAGTGACAGCAGTAATTTTCAGGCTATCTCGGCAACGGCAGCCCTCACGCTCTTTGCCTTCCTGGGTTTTGAGTCGGCAACCGTCCCCGCTGAAAAAATTGACAATGCGGAAAAGGTCATACCACAGGCTACCATCTGGGGAACCCTGATCACCGTAGCCGTTTATTTGTTGGGCACCATCGCGGTTATGGGTATCGTGTCGCCCGAAGAACTGGCTCAATCCAAGGCCCCTTTCGCCGATGCCGCAGCACGGATCTGGGGAGCCCCGGGTCGCTACCTGGTTGCTGCGGGTGTTGTCGTCTCCACCTTTGGAGCCCTTAACGGATGGATCCTGGTGCAGGGACAAGTCCCTTTTGCAGCTGCTCGCGATAATCTGTTTCCACCGCTCTTCAAACGCACCAACCGGTTTGACATGCCCAGCGCTGCGATCATGATCGGTAGCATCATAATCACCCTGGTGATGCTGATGAATTATTCACGTGGTTTGGTCAAGGCATTTGAGTTTCTGATCCTGGTTACCACAACCACTGTACTGGTACCCTACCTTTTTGCGGCAGCAGCTTACGCGCTGTTTGTCCTTCAGGGCAAATGGAACCCTGGTGGACCCAAAAGCCTTCACCTCATCCTTCCTACCCTGGGCTTTGCTTATTCCCTTTGGGCTGTTTCAGGCTCTGGTATGGAAGCCGTTTATTGGGGCTTTATCCTGCTGATGGCAGGCATCCCATTTTACATCTACATACGTTACCGCGCGACCAGATCCAATCCATAAAGTGTGAAAACGACGTATCAGTCAGAGACCGGGACATTGCAGTCTGTGGTCATCAAACCGGCGGCAAATGCCCTGATCAGCGATCAAAAGATCGGTGAAGAATGGAAAGCACTGAACTTCCTGGGCCCCCCTGACCGGATAGTAGCCCTTGACGAATATCAATCCTTTGAATCCGTACTGACGGAATGGAACATTGAGATCCATCATTTGCCTCCTGACCCCTTGCTGACAATGGATTCCATGTATTGCCGCGATGCTGCAATCATGACCGATCATGGGGCTATCCTGTGTCGTATGGGTAAAGCATCCCGGTCAGGAGAACCGGAAGCTGAAGCCAATTTATTTTCAGCTCTGGGTATTCCCATCCTTGGACGGATTGAGGGCGCTGGTACGCTGGAAGGAGGAGATGTCGCGTGGCTGAATCCATCCACGCTGGCTGTCGGACGCACTTACCGTACCAACGAAGAAGGTATCCGGCAATTAAAATCAATGCTCGAGCCTTGTGGCGTACAGGTAATCGTCGCCAGTCTGCCTCATTTCCGGGGACCTTCTGATGTGTTTCACCTGATGTCCATCCTCAGCCCCGTAGCCGAAGACCTGGCTGTTGTCTACTCTCCTTTAATGCCCATTGCTTTCCGGGAGACCCTGCTTGATATTGGTTATCATTTGATTGAAGTACCCGAGACAGAATTCAACCGGATTGGCTGCAACGTACTGGCGCTGTCACCCCGCATCTGCCTGATGGTGGCCGGACATCCGGTCACGCAACAACTAATGGCGGACGCCGGATGCAACGTGATTACCTATGCCGGTAACGAGATAAGCATCAAAGGGGGCGGAGGTCCAACCTGTCTCACCCGCTCATTGTTACGGCAAATAAACTAGTCTCCTCATCACAAAATAATTGCTAATCAGGACTTCGCCAAGGCAGCCTCTTCCACGTGCTGCGCATCCACACAAGCAATAGCCGCCAGGTTGACTATATTATTCACTTCCGTCCCACGTGGCAATAAATGGATGGGCTTATTGAGACCGATAATCAAAGGCCCGATCGATTTGGCCTGACTGAGTGAACGCAGCAATCTAAGACTGATGTTTCCGGAATCCAGATTGGGAAATATCAGCAGATTGGGACGACGGTGCAGGTCTGCAAAAGGATAAAGCTGGGAAATAGCTTCCTGATCGAGTGCCAGGTCAGGCTGGATCGGTCCATCCACCGGCATACCCGGTTTCATCTCCCGTACCAGTTCCACAGCCCGGTTGATTTTTTCGGTTTCCGGCGCGCGCACGGTGCCAAAGCTGGAGAACGATAGCATGGCCACCCGCGGTTCCATATGCAGTCGTTCCATCTCTTCGGCAGCCATAACGGTGATCAGGGCAAGTTCCTCACCGGTAGGATTGATGTTGACGGCGGCATCGGCGAAGAAATAGTTACGTCTTTCATGTTGAAGCATATACATGCCGGCAACCAGATTGTGATCCGGTTTTGGGCCAATGATCTTCAGTGCAGGACGTAAAACTTCCGGATAGCTCACCGTCTCTCCGGCGACCATACCGTCGGCATGCCCCATATGAACCATCATGGTAGCAAAGTAGAAGCTGTTCCGCATACTCATCTCGGCACCGGGCAATGATTTTCCTTTCCGCTGGCGCAACCGGTAATATTCTTTGATGTAATCGTCACGATAGGGCCATTTCTCCGGTTCGATGATCTCAATGCCCTCGACATCGTGGTTTAACTCATCGAAGTGAGCGATCAGCTTTTCTTTATTATCGGTCAGGAGAATGGGCTTGGCATAACCTTCCTGCAGGATCTCACAGGCAGCCCAGATGATCTTGGGATCATCCCCTTCCGGAAAGACAATTCTTTTGGGATTGCGTTGTGCCGTGGTGTAAATATTACGCATGAATTCCCTGGACCAATCCACTTTATCGCGCAATGATTCACGGTAGGCTTCCAGATTGATCTTATTCTTAGCCACACCGGTGCGGATCGCAGCCTCTGCCACTGCTGATGATGCCCACACCAGAACCCGATGGTCAAAAGGTTTCGGGATGATGTATTCCGGACCGAAGGTCAGCGTCGAATCGTTGTAGGCACGCTTGACATTATCCGGGACTTCTTCCTTGGCCAGCGCTGCCAGTGCCTGTGCAGCAGCCCGTTTCATCTCTTCATTGATCGTGGTCGCCTCTACGTCCAGTGCACCGCGGAAGATGAATGGAAAACCCAGGACATTGTTGACCTGGTTCGGATAGTCACTGCGTCCGGTTGCCACGATGGCATCCGGACGGGTGCCTTTTGCCAGCGGATAGCTGATCTCCGGATCCGGATTCGCCATGGCAAAAATGATCGGCGTATCAGCCATCGTACGGACCATTTCCGCAGTCAGAATGTTTTTTTGTGAGACGCCACAGAAGACATCCGCGCCACGCATGGCATCCGCCAGATCACGGGCATCGGTTTGCCGGAAAAATTTTTGCTTGTACTGATTCCGGTCTTCGTCACCGCGTCCTGTCCACAGGACACCCTTGCTGTCGGTCATCAGAATATTTTCCAGGCGGACGCCCAGCGAGATGTAAAAATTAGCGCAGGCAATACCGGCTGCTCCCGCGCCACTGACGACCAATCGGACATCGGCCATTTGCTTGCCTGCCAGTTCTACCGCATTGAGCAGGGCTGCCCCGGAAATGATCGCCGTACCATGCTGGTCATCATGAAATACCGGGATGTCAAGTTCTTTTTTCAGGGTTTCTTCAATGTAGAAACATTCCGGAGCCTTGATGTCCTCCAGGTTTATACCTCCAAAGGTTGGAGCTATATTGCGAACTGTACGGATCACTTCTTCCGGATCCTCTGACCCTACTTCGATATCAAAGACGTCAATGTCCGCAAACCGCTTAAACAGGACACCTTTACCTTCCATGACCGGCTTACCGGCCAGTGCCCCAATATTTCCCAGGCCCAGGACTGCAGTACCGTTACTGACTACAGCCACAAGGTTTCCCTTGGAAGTATATTTTCTGGCCAATGCAGGATCTTTGGCGATCTCCAGGCAAGGTTCAGCAACCCCCGGAGTATACGCCAGTGAAAGATCTTCCTGGGTCACACAGGGTTTGGTAGGAACGACTTCTATCTTACCACGACGGGTGTGTTCGTGGTAATGAAGCGCTGCTTTTCGCAACCCTTCCTTTTTTTTATCTTCTTGTTCCATGAATTACAATTTGGTTAAAGGCTAAATATTTTGCGAAACTAACCGTCCCGCGGGCGATTTAAAAGTGATTTTTACTATTGGTTTGGGTGATATCCAGCATTCATTGGATAAAATAGAATGATTTAAAAGTCCCAGCGTACCAGTTGCCAGACTCCGTTGGAGCCGGTTCTGGTTTCCATAACGACAAATCCCTGCCGGTAGTGCGCCCGTAACGAACGCGGATTCTCCGAGGAGACTTCAGTGATCACCGACCGGAAATTCCGCTGCAGATTCAATCTGTAATGATCGTACAAACCCTGGAATACTCCCTGGCCCCGGTGGGATTCCGCCACACAAACCTGCCCCATCGCTACATAGGGCATCCAGTCCGGATTCCCTTGTGCTTCTGCGATTTTTTCGATGCGTACAAACATAGGAGTCAGGACTGGTATCATTTCTGCAAATTGTGGTAACATCACCAGCGCATACCCCACGACCCGGTCATCTGCGAATGCAACCAGATGCCCGTAGCCGCCATGGATCTGATCCAATAATTCCGGTGTGTGTCTGGCCGTTACAAATCCCTGATCTTTCCAGACCTCCGGTGTCGTGGACTCACGTGCATTGATTGCCTGCAATTTCAGAATTTGCTCATAAGTCGCCGGCTGATCATCCAAACGATAACTGATCATAGTTACTTGATTCCAAATCCCGGGCGCCAAGGTACAACCTTTCCCCTTTAGATATCTTTATCTCTTTATGCTGAATATAAAAATTGGACACCGCTGTGGATCTTAACCGCTGGAATCAAATCCGCTATGGATTTTATGCACCTGTCTATGATCTGGCCGGGCGCCTCTTTACCCGGTCCCGCCGTAAAGCCATCCAGAGCCTGGGCCTGAGACCGGGCCAGAAGGTTTTACTGATTGGCGCCGGCACCGGACTGGACCTGGAATGGATGCCTAAAAATGTAAACCTCACAGCCATCGATCTGGCTCTGCCGATGTTAAACAGGACGAAGGCTCGGATGCTTCGACTGGGCCTCCAAGGATCGGTCATGCGGATGGATGGACAACAGATGACTTTCGCGGACCAAACCTTTGATGCCGTCATTCTGCACCTGGTGGTCACCGTCGTCCCCGATCCGGTACAATTGCTCCGAGAGGCGGTGCGCGTACTGAAACCGCAGGGAAAGATTTCCGTTTTTGATGTATTGGTGCCCCGTAATAAGAAAATCAACTGGGTGCGCCGGCTGGCTCACATTCCAGTGAATTTTTTCTTCAGTGTCATGACTTGTCAGTTCGAGAAGCTGGAAGCACAGGTAGATGAAATAATCCTGATCGAGGACTCACCGGCAGAATTCTGGGGCCAGTACCGGCGGATTCTGTTGGAGAAAAAGGATGAATCAGCGATAGATCAGTTGTTGTCGTAGCCAAAACCCTTCAGGCTCTTTTCATCATCCCGCCAGTCCTCCCGCACCTTGACGTACAACTCCAGGTAGACTTGTTTTCCGAGATAAGCTTCAATGTCCTGCCTGGCGGCAATACCTAATTTCTTAATCGCGGCTCCATCCTTGCCGATGACGATGGCTTTTTGTGTCCGCCGGGCGACATAAATGATGGCACGGATCCGGTCCAGCGTTTCACCTTCTTCATAAGCTTCGATCTGTACTTCGCAGGCGTAGGGTATTTCTTTGGAATACAACTGAAGGATCTGCCCACGTATCATTTCTGCGACAAAAAAACGGTCATGACGGTCGGAAAGCTGGTCTTTGGGATAATAGACGGGACCCTCAGGTAGCAGTGATTTAATTTTTTCCAGCAAATCCGGCAAACCTGTCTTGTCCAGTGCTGAGATCCTGAAAACGCCGTCAAAGGTTACCCATTCCGTCCATTTATCCACGACCTGCTGGATCCGCTCCGCTGGGACCAGGTCCAGCTTGTTAACGATCAGCAATTTAGGCACTTCCAGCTTTTGCAGCAGGGGGATCAACGGATCTTCAGCCTGATATCCATCATAGGGATCGGTCACCAGTACCATGATATCGGCATCATCGAAGGTGGACAATGAAAATGCATTCATCATCCGGTGTAACCCATAATTTGGATCATCAACCAATCCGGGGGTATCGGAAAATACGATTTGAAAATCATCTCCGCTAAGGATGGATAGAATACGATGTCTGGTAGTCTGTGGCTTGGAAGTAATGATGGACAATTTTTCATCCACCAATGCATTCATGAGGGTCGACTTACCTACGTTAGGCTTACCAATGATGTTTACAAATCCGGAGCGGTGTGATTCCATGTAACAAAGATAGAACCTGTGGCTTATAAAATGATCTTATACCCGGACAGAGACCTGTTGTTTTCGGAGAATGGATGATCACGCTGGAATCCGGTGAATGCCGGAAAGAAAGTAGTTGTGGAAAAAGTGCTGTGAAGGGAGGACTCGAACCTCCACGAGGGGCTTAGCCACGAGACAAATTGGAGAGTGGTCAACCCTGCCTACCGGCAGACAAGTCTGTCCTCGGTCTATCTCGCGTTTGTTGCTGGTCCTCACCCCCGAGACAAGAGGGCATGGCTGCCAATTTCATCACCTCACAGTGTGGTAATGGGTTCCTGCCTGACGGCAAATTGCCATTAAGCCGGAACCTGCCTGTTGAGTTCATCAACCGGCAGGCACCTTGAAAGCTTAACGGCGAACCATTTAATCATTTCAAAGAGGCTGTGAGGGAAGGATTCGAACCTTCACGAAGGGCTTAGGCAATCATTCATGAAATAATGTTAAGAGTGCAGGAGCTGCTTGAATTGCACTCCCGAACTGTTTCATGGAGGATCGCTTTGTCGCTGGTCTCCACCCCCGAGACAAGAGGGCATGGCTGCCAGTTTCATCACCTCACAGTATTGTATCCCGCCTGACGGCAAGCTGGTTAAGCACCCAGGTCATCCATACTTACCCTGGAATTCCTGCTGCTTTCTTAACCATTTTACAGTGTCAAAGTAATGGAGTTGAGTGTTGATGCATTGATTAGTTTGGCTTACGTATTAACTTCACTATTCCAATCTGGCCAAAGATCAACGACTCAACTTCATTTACATAGCCTTTCCGATTTCAGATCTTTATCTGATGATGCAAATTTAAAGCAATTGCTATTTTTCGTGCAAATTATTTAAAGAATATCCTGATATTTTTATAATATTCTAAACTATTTAAACAATAATTGCCTCAATTGTAATCACAGACTAAATTTACAGCCGCATTTTTGAGATTTTTTCAATTGGTATGGCAAGCAGAAAACCTTTACCTTAGGAGTATGACGCTGCATCATCGCATTGGCTTGTTATCGATCTCTCTCATCGCAGGGGCCTGGTTGTGGCTGGGCTCACAGAGCTCTGTGCCTCCTTTAGGTGAACCCAGGTCTATCCGCATCAAAGGGGTCACCCTCGAGGCACCTCCCCGCCCGACACCGGATAGTCCCCTCACGGAGATTACCCAGGTCAATGCCAACTGGATTGCCATCATTCCATTTGGCTTCACCCGCCAGGAATCGGCTCAGGTCCAGTTCAACAGCGACCGCCAGTGGTGGGGAGAACGCACCGCCGGCGTGCGGGAGACCATCGTACATGCCCACAACCGCAACTTAAAAGTCATGCTCAAACCACAATTGTGGATTCGCGGAATGTGGACAGGAGATCTGGAATTTAAGCAGGAGGAGCAATGGCAATCCTGGGAACAGTCGTATGCCGACTTCATTCTGACTTTCGCGCGGCTTGCAGACTCACTGCAGGTAGACCTTTTTTGTATGGGAACAGAGTTCCGCAAAGCCATCGCAGCCCGTCCTGACTTCTGGATAACCCTGATCAGCCAGATACGTCAGGTCTACCATGGATCGATAACCTATGCTGCCAACTGGGATGACTTCGATCGGGTACCTTTCTGGGATTCACTGGATTTGGTGGGCATCAATGCCTATTTTCCGCTCATTCGAGACGAGAACCCGTCCGTTGACGCCCTGATCAAAGCCTGGAAACCCTACCGGAAGAAAATCAACAGCTGGGCTGCGAAAACGGGCAAACCAGTGGTGTTTACCGAATACGGCTACCTCAGTGTCGACGGCTGTGCGTACAACACGTGGGAACTGGAAGACCGACTTCCCGACTGCCGGTCCAACGAGTTGGCCCAGGCCAATGCGTACGAAGCCCTCTACACCGTCTGGTCTCAGGAACCTTACTGGCAGGGGGGATTTCTGTGGAAATGGTATCCCCAGATCAACAGTCACCACCGCCACCTGGATAAGGATTATACGCCACAGGGGAAAATTGCCCAAAACGTGATTACCCGCTGGTATCAACCCTGATGGGTCTGAGCTCTATTTTGTAGCTTGGCATCCAAAGTCAGTGTCCATGCAGTATTTCAAACGCATCATCGATCTTCACAAATACCTGAGCCAGGCCCGCGCCAATGGCCTGACCATCGGGTTTGCTCCTACGATGGGAGCACTGCACCCCGGTCACATGTCCCTGATCCATGACAGCAAACAGCAGAATGATATTACCATTTGCTCCATATTCGTCAACCCCACCCAATTCAACGATCCTGCCGATCTGGAAAAATACCCCCGCACCGTGGCAGAGGACCTTGACCTGCTGTACGATCATGCCTGTGACGTGGTTTTCTTACCCACCGTCACCGAGATCTACCCACCGGATGGCATCCAGACCCCGGAGCTGGACTTCGAAGGACTCACGAATGTTATGGAAGGCGCATTCCGTCCGGGCCATTTCGCCGGTGTCGCCCAGGTCGTCTACCGCCTGCTGAATATTATCCGCCCGGACCGGCTCTACATGGGACAAAAGGACTACCAGCAATGGACGATCATCCACAGTATGCTGGAACAGCTGCAATTACCCATTGAACTGGTCATGTGTACGACGGTACGCGAACCGGACGGTCTGGCCATGAGCTCGCGGAACCGCCGCCTGACCTCAGAATTCCGTCAGAAAGCCACCATCCTGTACCAAACACTGAGTACTTGCCTGGAGTCGATCATGGAAGGAAATAAGGATTACCGGCAGCTGGAAAAAGAAGCGAAAGACACCATCCTGGCCGCCGGACTGGAGCCGGAATATTTTCAGATCGCCGATGGATATACCCTGCAGGCAGCCCATCCGGCCAGACCATCGAAAAGACTGGTCATTTGCGTCGCCGCCTGGGCAGGAGATGTAAGACTCATCGACAACCTTTATCTGAATCTTTAATGTTTAACTTATTTTATTTTGGAAGCTGATTCAAAAATCTGGTTCAAATTGCCCGACGGCGGTACAGAATCCTTATGGGCAACCAAACTTTCAGACAATAACTATCTCCTAGAGAACTCTCCTTTCTATGCATATGGTGTGAGTTTTAAGGATATTGTAAGTGTAAAAACCGGAGAGAATGCAGAGTTAATTTTCGATTCAGTTGTTTCACGGTCCGGTCACTCAACCTATCGTATTTTTTTACTCGAGCCATTAAATAGACAAGCATTTCGAAAGTTTTGGGGTCATCTTGAAGCCATAGGCTGCACGTATGAACAAGCCAGTGATAAATATTATTCAATTGATATTCCAAAATCAACCAATGTGATTGAGGTTTACGACATATTGCAAAAAGCTGAGGAAGATAGTATTTGGGAGTTTGAAGAGGCACACTGTGATCACCAACCTAACTAATATTCGACACTAAACCAGCTGAATCTGCACACCTCTGAATTAAAATTTAGAGTTAGAATCAAGTTAGCTTACCAAATTCAAAATCTCAACCCATAAACTGATCCCCTCATTAACTCATTAACTCTCCACCAGAACCTTTCCCCACTACTTAACTGTTTAGTAACGCAGACACCCTTATGGGAATGTCCCTGGTTTCTTTAATTTTGCACCGCCATGTTCTTACAGATATTCAAATCCAAAATTCACCGGGCCCGGGTCACCGAAGCCAACCTGAACTATGTGGGTAGCATCACCATCGACGAAGCACTCATGGAGGCCGCCCAGCTGCTGGAAGGGGAGCGCGTCCAGATCGTGAACAACAACAATGGTGAACGGCTGGAAACCTATGTGATCAAAGGTGAGCGGGGTAGTGGAAAGATCTGTCTGAACGGGGCCGCAGCCCGCAAAGCGGAGATTGGTGATATCGTCATCATCATTTCATATGCCTGGATGACGCCCGAAGAAGCGCGTACGTACAAACCGGCTACTGTCTTTCCGGATGAAAAGAACCAACTAAACGATTAAACTTTGGCGATCCAACGCAAAGCTATCCTGCAATCTGCCCTGTCCTTTCTGGTTGGCTTTGCCATCCTGTTTTGGGTTTTCCGGTCCAATGGGGCAACCATCCAGGAAACGATAGAAGATTTTCGCTCGGTACCCGTCATCTGGCTGGTGCTATGTTGCCTGGCATTCATGCTCAGCAACCTCAGCCGTGCGGTACGCTGGAATATGCTGCTTCAACCACTGGGGTATCAGCCGCGCCTGGTCAATTCATTTCTCGCCGTCATGATCGGCTATCTGGCCAATATGGGCATACCCCGTTCCGGAGAATTGTTGCGGCCTGCGTCACTTACCCGGTATGAAAAAATTCCAATCGAGAGTACCGTCGGCACCACCGTGACCGACCGGTTACTGGATTTTCTCAGCTTGTTCATCATCATGGCGCTCGGGTTTGTTTTAAAAGGGAGGCTGTTGCTCGATAAACTGATGGAGCTGACCTCCCTGGATCACCTGGGCAATCAATTCTTACCCCTGGCGGTCATCGGTGTGGTGGGAATAGCCATAGCCTGGATACTCATTCGCTGGATACTCAATAGCACACATCATCTGGCCATCCGACTGAAAGGCATGTATCTGGGACTCCGGGACGGCCTGATCAGCATCCTGAAGATCAGGAAACCGGGATGGCTGATCATCCACAGTCTGGTCATCTGGTTGCTGTACATCTCGATGACCTATTTTTGTTTCAAAGGATTTGCACCTACGGCACACATCACCTGGGACCAAACCATTGTAGTATTTGTGTTTGGCGCCTTTGGGATGGTTGTTCCGACACCGGGAGGCATGGGCAGTTACCAGTTTTTTATCCAGACCGGACTATTATTATTTGGCATCAGTGAATCCGTTGGCCTGGCTATTGCCAACATCATTTGGTTTACCATCAGCATCATTTGTAATTTAGGATTCGGACTGCTCGCCGTATTTTTATTACCAATCATTAATCGTACGCCGATTGGAGCACAGCAAACCGAACATAAACCCTCCTAAATGGGCTGACTGGGATCATGCCCTGGAGGTGGTTAAAACCTGGAAAAGACAGGGACTGCGGATTGTATTGACCAATGGCTGTTATGACTTGCTGCACTACGGACACATTTACCTGCTGACCCGGGCTAAGGCCCTGGGTGATAAGCTTATCCTGGCGGTAAACACGCCGGAAAGCATCCGCAAATTAAAAGGACCCAACCGGCCTATTCTGGACCGACAGTCCCGTATATATATCCTCAGCGCCCTGGAGCCCGTAGATTTACTGGTGGAGTTCAGTCAGGACACCCCGCTGGAACTGATCCGCCTGCTGCAACCGGACATCCTGGTTAAGGGCGGTGATTACCAGCCGGATAAGATCGTCGGAGCGGAGGTACTGGCTGCATACGGTGGAGAAGTAGTGGTCATTCCATTTCAACCAGGCTTTTCGACCACCGGAATTGCACAAAAAATGAACGACTGATGGAGTTAAGAACGCTGATACACCACCTTGAATCCATAGCGCCTCCCCACTACCAGGAATCTTACGACAATTCCGGGCTGATCACCGGAGATCCGGGCCAGGAGATCACCGGGGTCCTGACCTGCCTGGATGCCATCGAACCCGTCATTGACGAAGCCATTGCATTGGGATACAATGTGGTGGTTGCTCATCATCCCATCCTATTCCGGGGTATCAAAAGTCTGACCGGATCGAATTATGTGGAGCGAACGCTGCTCAAGGCCATCCGGCATCACATCGCCATTTACGCCATCCACACCAATCTGGACCACATGTACCATCAGGGCGTCAACTCCAGGATCGCCCAAAAGCTGGGCCTGAAAGACACCCGCATTCTGGCTCCCAAAAGCCCTGACGATCCTCTGGTGGGCGCCGGCATGATTGGCATGTTGCCAGTAGCCACGGATGAAACTGTGTTCCTGGACCAGGTGAAAACCAATATGCAGACCCGGTGCATTCGTCACACCAAATTGCGGAATAAGCCGGTAAGGACCGTTGTCGTCTGTGGCGGCTCCGGAGGATTTCTACTGGAGCAGGCGATAGCTGAAAAGGCCGACTTCCTGGTCACCGCCGATTTTAAATACCATGAATTCTTTGATGCCGATGGTCAGATCGTCATCGCTGACATCGGACACTTTGAAAGTGAACAATTTACGATCGAATTATTGCACGAAATTATTACCGAGAAATTTACTAATTTTGCGGTCCGTTGTACGAAGCATATTACGAATCCAGTAAATTACTACATATAATATGGCAGTTCAAGAGCAATCCATCGCCGACAAACTGAAACTTCTCTACCGCTTACAAACCATTGATTCACAAATCGATGAGATCGAAATCTTCAAAGGAGAGCTTCCGATAGAAGTACGTGACCTGGAAGATGAAATCGCCGGTTTACAGACCCGCATCAACCGCCTCCAGGATAACATCAACGACATCAAGAAGGAGGCGAACCAGCACCGTGCGAACATCAAAGACTCGGAAGGGCTCATTCAGCGCTACGACAAACAACTGGAAACGGTAAAAAATAACCGGGAATACGATGCCCTGACCAAGGAGATCGAGATGCAGAAACTGGAAATCCAGCTATCGGAGAAGAAGATCGGAGACACCCAGAAAAATCTGGTAGCCAAAGAGGAAATGCTGGTTCAGGCTCAGGAGGTCATCAAGCAGAAGCAGAAAGCCCTGGATGAAAAAAAGGTTGAACTCGAGAAGATCATTGAGAAGACGGAGAAAGAGGAGAAAGAACTGGCCAAATTATCCAATGATGCCAAAGAGCACATCGAGGACCGCCTGCTGCGCGCTTATCAGAAGATCCGCGTTACCTACCGCAACGGTCTGGCTGTCGTACCGGTACGCCGTAATGCCTGCGGTGGCTGCTTCAATGTCATTCCGCCCCAGGTTCAATTGGAGATCGGACAGCGCAAAAAGATCATCGCTTGCGAACATTGTGGCCGCGTACTGGTCGACGACGAGATCATCAACGAGGTAGAAGCAGAAACACTGGTCAAGTAATTTACCGGGCACCTTGCCGGTTAAGCACCATTCTCACCGCATTTTTTGCAGGATAACTTTGTACGGATAAGCTATGCCTTATACCAAAGGTGAATTCTGTGCATTCATCCAGGACAATTCGGATCCGGGTGAGTTCCATTGCCTTATTTGGATTACATTCGCATAATGCACCACCTTTGGGAACCATACCGCTGGTATTTACTGCCCTTCCTGCTGGGATTTTTACTGCCATCTGCCGGATTTGGCAGCAGCCTGGATTACCGCTTCACCCCGCCACTGGAGAAGGCCTACCACCTCATCACCACCTTGCGGCTCACGGAAGGCCAGCGAATGCTCGAACAAATCAAAAGAGACGACCCGGATAACCTCATCATTGACTACCTGGATAATTACATTGATTTTTTCACGCTTTTCATCTCGGAGGATTACCAGGATTACCGGCTGAGAAGCCAGCATCTGGAGGCACGCCTGGACCGGCTGGCCAAAGGCGATGCTGCCTCGGCCTACCACCAGTTCATTCAGGCGGAAGTGCTGCTGCAGTGGGCTATTGTCCGTCTGAAATTCGAAGAATATTATCCCGCCTATACCGAAGTGCGGCGCGCCTACCGCCTTCTGGAGCGCAATCAGCGACAATTTCCGGGGTTCATTGCCAACCTGAAAAGCCTGGGCATCCTGCATGCCCTGGTGGGTACGGTACCTGACCGTTTCAAGGGCCTCTTCAGTTTTTTCAGTGGCATGCACGGCACCATTCGCCAGGGTCGGGAAGAGATCGAACAAGTGCTTGCCTACTCGGAAAAAGAGCAGTTCATCTTCAGGGAGGAAACCCTGGTAGAGTACGCTTTTCTCCTGCTGCACCTGAAAAATGAAGGAGAGGAAGCCTGGAACCTGCTGGAAACGCGACTGGATGGGGTGACCACCAATCCGCTCCTGATCTTTGTCAAAGCGTCCATCGCCATGCATACCGGCCGCAACGACGAGGCCATCGCGCTCCTGGAAAAGAAGCCCACGGATGCTGCCTATTTCCCCTTTTACTACCTGGACTTCATCCTTGGCCTGGCCAAGCTGCGCCGACTGGATGCAGACGCTGATCAGCCATTGCTTAAGTTTGTCAACCGGTTTCACGGCCGTCTGTACATCAAGGAGGCCTACCAGAAACTGAGCTGGTACGCCCTGCTGCATCACCAAACCCAACAGCAGCAATCGTATCGCCAGGCCTGTCTGGCTCAGGGATCAACACTCCTGGATGAAGACGCCAATGCCTACCAGGAAGCCAGATCGAACGAATGGCCGGAGACTGACCTGCTGCGTGCTCAGCTGCTATTTGACGGAGGTTATTATTTGCGGGCCCTGAAAGCTGTGCAGGAAGCGCCGGATCAACCTGCCGAATTCCTGCTGGAAAAGACCTACCGCAGCGGCCGCATTTATCATGCCATGGGGAATGTCGAAGCCGCCCGGAAAGATTACCTGCAGACGCTGGAGCTGGGAGCGCACTCCGGTAAATACTTTGCCTGCAATGCCGCATTATTGCTTGGTCAGATCGCCGAACAGGAGAGAAAATGGGATGAAGCCCGCACCTACTACGAACGCTGCCTGACCATGGAACCCGACAGCTACAAGACCGGCCTCCACCAGAAAGCTAAGGCGGGAATAAACCGCGTGGAAGGGAGGTGATGAAATGAATGTTGAGGGTTGAATTTTGAATGCTGAATGGGGTTGTAAGTTAGAAATTAGGTGTATATTTGCGATCCAATTTTACGGCGTGGTAGCTTCCCGACGATAGCTGTCGGGACAGGCGCTTCGCCACCACTTGTTGCACGGCGTGGTAGCTCAGCAGGTTAGAGCGCAGGATTCATAATCCTGAGGTCGGGAGTTCAAGTCTCCCCCACGCTACTAAAGCACTCTTCGGGGTGCTTTTTTTGTTTTATTCACTGTGCTCAATACTGCCGGGTAGTGCGCCCGTACGGGAGGTCGGGAATTCAAGTCTCCCCCACGCTACTTCAAGCACTCTTCGGGGTGCTTTTTTTGTTTTATTCACTGTGCTCAATACTGCCGGGTAGTGCGCCCGTACGGGAGGTCGGGAGTTCAAGTCTCCCCCACGCTACTTCAAGCACTCTTCGGGGTGCTTTTTTTGTTTTATTCACTGTGCTCAATACTGCCGGGTAGTGCGCCCGTACGGGAGGTCGGGAGTTCAAGTCTCCCCCACGCTACTTCAAGCACTCTTCGGGGTGCTTTTTTTGTTTTATTCACTGTGCTCAATACTGCCGGGTAGTGCGCCCCGTACGGGAGGTCGGGAGTTCAAGTCTCCCCACGCTACTTCAAGCACTCTTCGGGGTGCTTTTTTGTTTTATTCACTGTGCTCAATACTGCCGGGTAGTGCGCCCGTACGGGAGGTCGGGAGTTCAAGTCTCCCCCACGCTACTTCAAGCACTCTTCGGGGTGCTTTTTTTGTTTTATTCATTGTGCTCAATACTGCCGGGTTGTGCGTCCGTATGGGAGCTCGGGAGTTCAAGTCTCCCCCACGCTGATTAAGTACTCTTCGGGGTGCTTTTTTGTTTTATTCATTGTGCTCAATACTGCCGGGTTGTGCGTCCGTACGGGAGCTCGGGAGTTCAAGTCTCCCCCACGCTGATTAAGTACTCTTCGGGGTGCTTTTTTGTTTTATTCATTGTGCTCAATACTGCCGGGTTGTGCGCCCGTACGGGAGGTCGGGAGTTCAAGTCTCCCCCACGCTATTTCAAGCACTCCTCGGGGTGCTTTTTTATTTTATGCATTGTGCTCAATACTGCCGGGTAGTGCGCCCGTACGGGAGGTCGGGAGTTCAAGTCTCCCCCACGCTACTAAAGCACTCTTCGGGGTGCTTTTTTGTTTTATACATTGTACTCAATACTGCCGCGTAGTTCGCCCGTACGGGAGGTCGGGAGTTCAAGTCTCCCCCACGCTACTAAAGCACTCCTCGGGGTGCTTTTTTTGTTTTATTCACTGTGCTCAATACTGCCGCGTAGTGCGTCCGTACGGGAGGTCGGGAGTTCATCCCGATAACTATCAGGCCACATGTTACTTAGCTCTCCTTGAGATTCTTTTTTTGTTTATATTTCTGCTCATGTACTTCTTCTATGTCCTATACAGCCTGAATGACCATAAACTCTACAAGGGCTTTTCCGGAGATATTCCTTTCAGACTATTGAAACATTTCAACGGCGGGGTAAATTCTACCAGATTTCGAAGACCCCTCGTCCTTATCCATCTTGAATCCTTTGATTCCAAACAAGAGGCAATGGCCAGAGAAAGTTGGTCTAAATCGCTTGAAGGGGGTAGTGCACTAAAACAATTGCTTGTATCCAAGGGTATTTTAGATAGCAATTTTTCTCTAAATCTCAATACTACCGGGTAGTGCGCCCGTACGGGAGGTCGGGAGTTCAAGTCTCCCCCACGCTACTAAAGCACTCTTCGGGGTGCTTTTTTGTTTTTTACGTTATGCTAAACCCAGGCAGGAACTTGCCCAAGGAACCAAATATTCAAATACCTCGTTATATAAATGCATCAGGTTATCCCTGGTAAATTTAATTATTTGCTTAATCAAATCGTTGGCCTATGAAAACCAAACCAATCTCAGCGTGGATCCTGATGGTCCTGCTCACCTTCGCTCTACTTGATGGCGCTGGTGGTGGAGGTGGAAATTTAGCCTTGAGTGCTGGCGGCGGCGGTAACTTTGCTTTGTCTGCCGGCGGCGGCGGGCACTAACCCGCCCGCGCATACACACCTCGTAGTACGAATGACATAACACGGCCTTCTGGCCATAGAAAAAATCGAAAGGGGTTTCAGCACAGTCTGGAACCCTTTTTCATTTTATACCATACCCTTTGAATTAAACCGTCCTTCCTGGACAACACACGGATTTCAAGCCGATCCATGAAGTCTCCAACTACAGGCCCCAGACTAAATTCCATCTTAATTGCTGCCACCGTCCCTGAATTACCGTACATTAAATGGATCAAATAAAACGCCATAACTTTCCAAACCATGAAATTCCCCAATGCGCTGGCTATCATCGTTGGTTTTGTCTTGTTCGCGGGTATCCTGACCTACGTGATACCCCAGGGTGAATTTGACCGGGTTAAGGATGAAGAATCAGGACGCGAAATGGTGGTGGAAGGGTCCTATCATCAGGTCGAGGCAGACCGCTTATCTCCATTTGACATTTTGCTGACCATACCCCGTGGGATCGAAGGAAGGGCCGATCTGATCGTACTCATCTTTCTCATCGGCGGTGCTTTTGTGGTCATTGATAAGACAGGTGCCCTTGCCGCCGGTATTGACTTCCTGGCTGGAAAAGTGGCCGGAAAAGAGTGGGCGGCCCTGGTGGCATTGAGTGGTGTGTTTACGTTTGGTGGCGTTGTGGAGGGCATGCAGGAAGAGCTGATTGGTATGATTCCCGTCATCCTGCTGTTGGGCCGGAAATTGAATTACAATGCGCTGGCCATGTTATCCGTCAGTTTCGGTTCCGCCGTGGTCGGGGCTGCCTTCAGCCCGATGAATCCGTTTTCGGTAGTCATCGCCCAGGAAGTTGCGGACCTGCCCTTCCTGTCCGGGTTCGGCTACCGGTTCCTGATCCTGATTGTGGCTTTTGGCCTGTGGACGTGGATCGGCATCCGGTATGCCATTCGCAATAAAACCGTTGCAACGGAAGCGGATTCGGAAGTATTACAATCTTCTAAATTATCGAACCGCCACCTGTTGATCCTGGTGCTCATACCCATTGCCTTTGCGTTGCTCGTATTTGGCTTCCTCAAACTTGACTGGGGTTTTGAGGAAATGTCAGCCGAATTTTTCTTTGTTGGCATTCTTGCCGGATTGATCGGAGGACTGGGCATCAATGGTACCAGTGAAGCGTATATCCAGGGGTTTAAAGACATGACCTTTGCCTGCATGGTCGTAGGGGTCGCCAACAGCATATCTTTAGTGCTCAAGGATGGAACGGTCATCGACACCATCGTGTACGGTTTATTCACTCCGTTGAAGTATCTGCCTTCCGATATGTCGGCTATCGGAATGATGCTGGCGCAGTCGGCCCTGCACTTTCCGGTTCCCAGTTATTCAGGACAGGCGATCCTGACCATGCCTATTCTGATCCCTTTATCGGATCTGCTGCACATCTCCCGGCAAGTCTGCATTCTTGCATACCAATACGGTGCCGTCATGATGGATCTGATCCTACCCACCAATGGAACCTTAATGGCCATCATCGCCATAGCGGGCATTTCCTATAATAAATGGTTTGCGTTTATCTACCGTAAAATTCTCATCATCATGGTATTGGCAGCGATTGCCATCCTGATCGCAAGACACACCGGTTTTTAAGACTTGATGAAGTAATGACACATTTATCCGGCTTTAGACGTTAACTAGAGGTAAACCGACATATTGTCACCTCACCGAAGATTTATTAGACAAAAGGCTTTAATTTTGCCGGACAAATAGCCCCGAACGCATTTTCACAGAATCGCTGTCATGAAGAGAACAACCCTTGACATCCTGATTGGGCTTATTTTTTTTACCCTGACTACTTCCAGCCTGGAAGCTCAGGACCGCAATGGACCTGACAATATTTTCGACACCAAAACATCACCTCTGGCGCAGAATGACCATCATCAGGGATTTTATGGTGCACTGGGATATTTTGCCGGTTATTCGCTCCACGCCGCCAGCTACGTCACGGTCGAGCAGGGTGTGCGGAATACCTATACCGGTTTCCGGGCATTCACTTTTGATGCCCGGGGTGGATGGGGATTGAATGACCAGCTGGTGATCTATGGCACGGCCAAATATTCACCCGGAAACTCGACGCTGTCCTATTACCACTCCATGTATACGGGTGGAGCCCTGGCCATTTACCCGGATAAACATGCTGAATTTGCCCTACATGCCGGCGCAGGTTATTACAATGCCAGCGTACGTCGCGGACAATTGGCCGGCAAAGGGCCACTTTATAACCTGGGTGCCGGGATTGAATTCAGCCACCATGTATCCCTGGAAACCATGATTCTGTTCGGTAAACTGCAGGGAGATCCCACCTATCCTTACCCCTTCCGCAACAAAGAATTGAACATCAGCCTGGGGCTATTTTGGGTTCTGTATTAATTTGATGGATTGGTAACACGGGGATTACCCGGATTTTCCAGCAGATTCCTTAGTTTACTGGTATGGAATCGCAATCACCAACCACCACGCCTCATCTCGAACGTAAACTGGGCCCCGTCATGCTGTGGGGGCTGGGCGTCGGCTATGTTATCTCAGGCATGTATTTCGGCTGGAACCTGGGACTGGAACAGGGCGGCACCTTAGGGCTGGCCATCGCCACCGCTTTCGTGATCATCATGTATCTGACTTTCACCTTCAGCTATACGGAGATGGCCTGTGCCATCCCCAAAGCCGGAGGAGCCTTCGACTATGCCTACCAGGCCCTGGGCAAACAAGGCGCTTTTTTTGCCGGCATGGCACAAAACATCGAGTTCATCTTTGCACCTCCCGCCATCGCTTTCGCCATTGGTGCTTACCTGCATCTGTTTCTGCCTTCGGTGTCAATACTAACCATAGCGATCATTGCATACCTGGTGTTCACCGCCCTAAATGTCTACGGCATCCAGGCCGCCGCAACCTTTGAGCTCTTTATCACCATCCTGGCCGTGTTGGGACTTATCCTGTTCTTCTTTGCCACCGGACCTTCCTTTTCATGGGATCATCTTAAAATCAACGCCCTGCCACACGGCTGGACCGGCGTCTTTGCCGCCATACCTTTTGCCATCTGGTTTTTCCTGGCGATCGAAGGAGTTGCCAATGTCGCGGAAGAAACAATCAACCCACAACGAAACATCCTGGTAGGATTTGGATCGGCATTGCTGACCCTAGTGGTCCTGTGCATTGTCACCTTTGCCCTTTCAATCGGCGTGAACGGATGGGAAACGGTTGTTTACGATACTTCTACCGGCCAGGTTTCGGACTCTCCGCTTCCACTTGCCCTCAGTCATCTGATGGGACACGGACACTGGGTCTATCGGATCATCAGTTTCATAGGCATCTCCGGCCTGGTGGCTTCCTTCCATGGCATCATCCTGGCCGCCGGCAGGGCTACCTATGAATTTGGCCGGATGGGCTTTGCCCCGGCTGTTTTTGGAAAGATCCATCCCCGGTTCAAGACTCCGGCCAATGCCTTACTGATCAATACCGCCATCGGAATCATCGCTCTCCTCACCGGAAAGACTGCCGAAATCATCACCATTGCCTGCTTTGGCGCCCTGACACTTTATGTCCTCTCGATGATCTCCATGATCCGGTTACGGCAGAAGCAACCGGACCTGGTCCGCCCATTCCGGGTACCTTTTTATCCGGCTTCACCGGTTATAGCTCTGGTGATCAGCCTGGTTGCTCTGATATCGGTAACCATTTACAACCATTGGCTGGCGCTCATTTATGCAGGGATCTTGCTGGTCGCCTACATTTGGTTTACCTTCAGGTACAAAGAAGCGAATCATGAAAATTAAAGGAATGCTGACCGTTGAAGCACTGAAAGAAATGGTATCCCTGGGAGATGTGGAGACGGTGATCGTGGCATTCACCGATCATTACGGACGCCTGATGGGTAAGCGTTTCGACGCAGAATTCTTCGTGGATCATGCCCTCACCGACGGCACCCATGCGTGCGATTATCTATTGACCACCGATATGGAGATGGAGCCCGTCCCTGGTTATGCCTTTGCCAACTGGGCCCTGGGTTACGGTGACTTCCATCTGGTTCCTGACCTGAAGACGATGCGTCAAGCGGACTGGCTGGAGCGCACTGCCCTGGTGTTGTGCCAGGTCGTTTCAGATAAGTCACATCACCAGGTTGAGGAAGCGCCTCGCTCCATACTTACCCGGCAGATCGAGCATGCCGCCAGCGCCGGATTTACGGTGATGGCTGCCTCCGAACTGGAATACTACCTCTTTGAAGACGATTACCGGAGTGCCGCTGAAACCCATTTCCAGGATCTTAAACCTGCCGGATATTACCTGGAAGATTACCACATCATGCAGGGCTCCCGGACCGAGGCATTCACCGGGGCTGCCCGTCGCCATTTGAAAAACTCAGGTGTTCCGGTGGAAAACTCCAAGGGTGAATGGGGGCTGGGACAGCACGAACTCAATGTCCGCTATGCCGAAATTCTGGAGATGGCTGACCGTCACATCGTTTACAAACAATGTCTGAAGGAACTGGCCGACCAGATGGGTCTCTCGGTGACCTTCATGGCGAAATACCACCAGGACCGGGCCGGTTCCAGCTGTCACATTCACATCAGTCTGTGGCAGAATGGCCACAATGCTTTCGTCGGGAAGAAAAAATACGGACCGGTAGAAGCTTCGGAATTATTTGGCTGGTTCCTGGGAGGCTGGATCCACTATGCGCCGGAAGTGATGGTCTTTTACGCCCCTACTATCAATTCGTACAAGCGGTATGTCGATGCTTCCTGGGCCCCTACGCGTCTGGCCTGGAGCCACGATAACCGCACCGCCGGATTCCGGGTGGTGGGACAAGGTCCGGGCTTGCGCATCGAATGCCGGATACCTGGCGCCGACTGCAACCCTTACCTGGCATTTGCTGCCTCTCTGGCCAGCGGACTGCGCGGTATCCGTGACAAAATAGCTCCACCGGATTGCTTTACCGGAGATGTCTATGCCGCAAAAGACCTTCCTGCCGTCCCCGGCAATTTAGAAACCGCACTGGAGCAATTCAAAACAAGTTCCTTTGCCCGCGAAGCCTTCGGCAATGAAGTAGTAAGCCATTATGCCCATTTTTACCAAACCGAACTGGAAGCCTTCCGGCGCGCCGTCACCGACTGGGAACGCCAGCGCTACTTTGAAAGAATTTAATGTGCCAGATAAAAGAGGTTAGACGTAATATATTAAATACCAAACCACTACACTTTATAAAATATCTCATACCTCACACCCCATACCTCATACCCCATTACCTAATACCCCATACCTGGGTTAACCCCCTATAAATGGGAGACGATACACTTATTAAAATTTTATGTTGGTCCACGTTTGGACATTTACTAGTTGGCAGCAATGATTCTTGATCAGCACCTTTGATTGCCAAACCCACCGAACGGAACCTTAAGTGGGCATTGTCAATCAAATGTGCTTCTTAGCGTTCGGTGTCCTACTACATCACAGGACAAGTTTCGGCAACACAAAGCGGTACGCAACAATAAGTTTTTTTCCGGTAAGTCAATCTTCTTTTTCGTCAAATACCGGTACGGTGAAGTGTATCCAATACCAGAATGGATACGCTCATAATTGTAAAACTGGATAAATCGATCATACGTTTGTGAAGCCTGTCCGAGGTCTTCAAAATCATAAGACTGCCAGATCAGTTTTTCTACGATGCTGTGGTACGATTCAATATGAGCATTCTGTTCTGGCGTAGCTGGTTTGATAAATTCTTGACTGACCTGCTGGTTGGCAAAATACTGACGCACTTCTGCGGCTATAAATTGGGATCCATTATCGTTGCGAACATAGATTTTCTTCGGAAGTGAATACAGCGAAAAGATCTGTTCAAACAGTTTAATAATATCTCTCTTCTGAATCGACCAGGCCATATAATGACCCAGCACCCAACGGGATTCTACATCGATCACGGTAACCGTTAATCCATTGCGACGCTGCCCGTGGACATAGCCATATTTGATATCTATTTCCAGATACTCCAGACTGATACGGCATGGTGGTAACAGATCCTTGACCCATTCCCTGTCCCTGGGCCTTGCTTGCCTTTTCTTCTTGTTGACCAATTGATGCTCCTTCATCAAACGGTATACCTTCTTTTCGTTGATCATGTAATGCCTGGACTGTTGCAGCCATCGCGTGACTTTTCGGTATCCATAATCCACAAACTCTTGATCCAGGATCCATTTGATGTCTTCTACGACCTGTTCATTCCAGACCCATTGTCCCGAATAGGTCATCGTGTGTTCCGATGCCCGACATCCACGTTTACCGTTCGTATTTCTACGTGCTTTCCTGCCGTAGTAAGTACTCGATGCAACACCGGTGTACTTCAATACTAGACGCACCGGATGCCCCTCTGCTATGAACATTTCTGCGACCATCAATCGTTCTTCAAGCGTATTTGGCTTTTTTTTAGCAGCTCTTCTTTGATCCGCAAGGCCAGCTCTTTTTCCGCCAGCATCTCTTTATACGCTTTTAACTCTCGTTTCAACTGCTCATTCTCAACTTCTAAATCGGTCTTTACCACTGGTGATCGATTCTCCAGTCCGATGGAGCCATCCTTTTCATAACGGTCAATCCACCGACGTAACACACTATCCGACAATTCATATTCCCGGCGTGCTCGTGTTACCCCATGTCGCTTGCTAAATTGTATGATTTCTAATTTCTGAGCTACCGTGAAGCTCCTTCTGTGACGAGTCATTTGCACTCTTTTTTATGGTTATAAAATTAAGCGCATTTTCTCCATCTATTTAGGGGGTCAGAGGGTACCTATTACCTTTCACCTTTTACCTTTTACCTTTTACCTTTCACCCCTTCACCTGGATCGGAACCATCAATTTCAGGCTGACATTCCGGCCCATATTGTACACGCCCATCCGGCCTGTCACATTATTGACCGCTTCATACTTCAGGCGGCTCAGGTGATTCTGGTAAGCCACATCCGTGATATTACTGGCATTGATAAACAGGGAAAATAATGTCCGGTTATTGGAAACAAAATCAGCGCCCATCCCGACATTAAGCAAGGTATATCCGGGTGTAGCCGTTTCGGTGCCATAAGCAGAGTAAAAGTGGTCCTGCTTAAAATAGTTATCCACGCCGATCATGAAAAATCCGTTTACCAGGTTATTTCCTAGTTTTTTGACGTTCGCTTTTAATTCGGATGTCAGTTTCGGCGCCGGAGTAAACGGTAAATAACGGGTCGAGTCCGGCTGGTCGGCTTGTACGGCACGAACCCATGAAAATCCATTTTCAAAATGCAGCCAGTCGACCGGTGCCGGATGCACGTCAATGCTCAGCTCGCCTCCGTAAAGATGTGCATCCCCAGAGGTGTATTTATAGGTGGTATAGCCGTCGATCAGACTGTCGCCACCGATCGTACTATTCAGTTTTTCGAGGTAAATGTAATTATTGATGTGGTTGTAAAATAAATCCAGCTCCGCGGTGATGTAGTGCGAATTAACGCCCAGCGCATAGTCCCACTGCCAACTGCTTTCTGCCTTAAGCGCAGGGTCACCAATGATGTAGTTCACCGTTCCTTCATGAACTCCGTTTGCTGATATTTCTGCAATATTGGGCGCCCGGAATCCTTTCGATAAATTAAGCTTGGAAAATACCTGGTCGTTCATTTGGTAGGTAGCGCCCACGCTACCGGAAAAACCCTGGAATTGCGCATCAATGGCTGAAAATTGCAAAAAAGAATTTCCATCCGGGTGATCGGTGCGTTCTCCAAAAGCGTCCAGATATAACGCATCGGCCATCTCACTGCGGGTATCGAAACGCAATCCACCGCCTACGTCCAATTTATCAAATGTCTTTCTGGCCAGGGCAAACATCCCGAAATCAAACAAGTGGTAATCCGGAATTAGAAATTCGGTGCCCTTATTCTGTGAATTCTGATACATCCCGTTGGCGCCTACCGAAATATTCCATTTATTCAGCTCGGGCAAATTATAGCGGACATCGTAATTAATCGTGTTCAGCAAAAAATACAATCCGTACTGATCCGGTGTCAGGATCTCTCCATATTCCTGCCGGCGGTTTTGTTGCCACCCCAGGATGGTTTTCAGGCTACCATTGCCCATCACGAAACTGCTGCTGGAAACTGCTTTATAGTGATGAATCTTCTGATACGGCACTTGTGGGGCATACTGCTTAAAGTCTGCGTCCGTCACAATAGCGTCTCCCTCCTCTCCCCCGATTGCAACCGGTTTGATGAACAGGCCGGTAGCGCTGTCCCGCTCCCCTTCCACGATGCCCGGTGTCATATCGTACAGACTGAAATGAATGTTGGAATAACCCCAGGATTTGATCGTCCCGAGTATACCGCTGAGATTGTTTTCCTTGAATCCGGAATTGAACACATAACCATCGTAAGCATTCTGATATGCATGCGCTTCCTTCGCACTGTAACGCACATCCCAGATGTAATCGTTCAGGTTGCCAGCCAGGTTAGCGGACCCTCCGATCAGCCCGGCGTTGGTCTGGTAATTAGCTATTAAATTACCCGAGATCTTTCCCTTCGGTAGCGTCGGTGCTGGTAAAAAATTGATCACACCGGCCATGGCATCCGATCCGAAGGCCAGACTTGCCGGCCCTTTCAGGATCTCTACCCGGTTAACACCGTATTCGTCAATTTCTATACCGTGCTCATCGCCCCATTGCTGACCTTCCTGCCGGATCCCGTCATTGACCACCACAACCCGGTTGTACCCCAATCCCCGGATCACCGGTTTGGAAATACCCGGTCCGGTCGTCACCTGGTCGATACCGGGACGGGAAGCAATGGCATCAATGATATTCGAGGCATTCAACTGTTTGAGTTCAGCCGGCGAAATGGTCGTGATCGGAGTAGGAGTACGTCTTTTCTCAGCGGATTTCGACAGCCCGGTCACCACCACTTCATTCAACTCCATGACTGCTTCTTCCAGCATGAAGTCTTTTGTCGTTGTGGCAGCCAGGTCAATGGTCTCCGCGATTAACTTATAGCCGATATAACTGACCTGAACCAGGGCTTTTGTCGCCGGCAAATTATCAATGACATAGGTGCCGTCGATGTCGGTCGTGGTTCCTTTTTTCAGGTCCGGAAAATAGATCTCAACGCCTGGCAGTGGCTCACCCGTTTTTTTATCGGTGACTTTTCCCTGCAAGGTTACCGCATCGGTCCCTCCCAATGACAAAACAGAATAAATACTTGTAAAAAGGTAAAGCACTAAATGCTTCATGATCGTTTGATTTTAAGAGATGTTACTGATGTTGCTTTGTGTTCATTTTTACTGGTAAACCAGTACCGGAAATGTCAGCAAACAACAGGTGGACCTCTTAAATCAGCAGGCAGGTAGTCGGTCTCAGCAAAATAGTGGTAATTGGTAGCAACCACCCGCGGGGTGAAATGATTCACAACCACGACCAGTTCACAGGTTGTGGGTTTCATAACCGGAGCCGGTACGAAATCACATATGAAACAGTGGTGTTCGATGCTCTCAACGTGTATCACATTGTGTTCGACACAATGCTTATCATCAAGATGCTCAAGGGTGTGAACGGCTTCAGCCACTGTCGGATACAGGAACACCAACAGCAAAAAAAGCGAACCGATCTTTCGCATCAACTGAGCCATACTTCAAATCTAATAGATTAATCAGGAAAATTGTTCAATTGTGCCTCCGGCTATATCAAAAACAGGTGCTTCGGGATTGATTTCAGATTATTTGATTCCAGTTTTCAGATTTTAACAAATCCAGAAGCTGACACTCTGATACCTCGACACCTTGATACCTTGATGCAAAAAATTAATCTACCACTTCTGTTCCATCTGTTAAATTTGTAACTAAGCCAGAACCAACAAAGCCAACTGAAATCATGAGATTGCAAAATAAAGTAGCCCTGATCACCGGAGGCAGCAGTGGAATCGGAAAAGCCGCATCTCTCCTGTTTGCTGAGGAAGGAGCGCAGGTAATGATCGCCGATATCGATACCCCCGGCGGGGAAGCACTGGTGGATGTCATCCGGCAACAAGGAGGACAGGCTGCATTTGTAAAGGCTGATGTCTCCCAGCCTCAGGACTGTGAAAATATGATTGCGGCCGCCGAAGAAATATTTGGAAAACTGGATATCCTCTTCAACAATGCCGGTATCATGGATAGCCAGGACGACACCGCAGAAACCACTTCGGTCTCGACCTGGGACCGCACCATGAACATCAATGTGAAAGGCGTATGGCTCGGTTGCAAATATGGCATCCCTGCTCTGAGGCGCGCCGGCGGAGGATCCATCATCAATGTCGCCTCTTTTGTGGCTAAGCTGGGTGCCGCCACGGCTCAGCTGGCCTACACCACGAGCAAAGGTGCCGTGCTTTCCATGACCCGGGAGCTGGCGGTTATCCATGCCCGAGAAAACATCAGGGTCAACGCCCTTTGCCCAGGTCCGTTACGCACGGAATTACTGATGAAATTCCTGAACACTGAAGCCAAGAAACAGCGGAGGTTGGTTCACATCCCAATGGGCCGATTCGGTGAAGCCGAAGAAATCGCCAAAGCAGCCCTATTCCTGGCATCCGATGATTCCTCCTTCATGACCGGCGCCGAATTATTGATCGATGGGGGCATCACCGCCGCCTATGTAACTCCAGAATAATGGCTGGAGCAGAAGGATTTCACATCATCAGTCCCGGTGACGGTATGCTCTTTGCCGAGCGGCATTACGCTACAGCTCCGGAGATCCGGCAGGCTTTGCATGGAGCACAGCAAGCACGCCAATCCTGGCGTCAGACTCCCTTGCCGGAACGCATGGCCATTTGCATACGCGCCATCGATTACTTCGTTGAACATGCCGATGCCTGGGGTGAGGAGCTGACCAGGATGATGGGGCGTCCCATCCGCTATACACCCAATGAAATAAGGGGAGGCATGCAGGAACGCGCCCGGACTATGATTGCGATGGCTCCATCAGCCCTGCTGGATGTACCGGCACGGGAGAAAGACGGATTTCAACGATTCATCCGGCGGGAAGCTCTGGGTACGGTACTCGTTCTGGCGCCCTGGAATTACCCCTACCTCACCTCTGTTAACGTCATCATCCCTGCCTTGCTGGCCGGCAATACCGTTATCCTGAAACACGCCGAGCAAACAGCTCTGTGCGCCGAGCGGTATCTTGAAGCCTTTCAGGCAGCAGGACTTCCTGCAGGCGTTTTTCAATACCTGCACCTGACTCACGACCAGGTTGCGGAAATAATTGCCGACCCAACCATAGACCATGTGGCCTTCACCGGATCGGTAGCAGGAGGATACGCCATCCAGGCTGCCGCCGGAAAGCGGTTTATCACGGCCGGGCTTGAACTGGGCGGAAAAGACCCTGCCTACATCTGTGCCGACGCGGAATGGGATTATACGGTAGAAAATGTGGTCGACGGCGTATTTTTTAATTCCGGCCAATCCTGCTGTGCCATCGAGCGCATCTATGTCCAGCAGGAGGTTTATGCTGACTTTGTG
Source organism: Lewinellaceae bacterium (assembly GCA_020636135.1). Lineage (NCBI taxonomy): Bacteria > Pseudomonadati > Bacteroidota > Saprospiria > Saprospirales > Lewinellaceae > Lewinellaceae bacterium. Next base: position 521,269 of record JACJYK010000002.1, on the reverse strand, counting down.
CATGATTTTGTAGCCCTGACAAAAAAATATCACCTGGGTGACCCGCTTGATCCTGCCACTACCCTGGGTCCGATGGTACGCATCAGCAATGCCCGGCGAGCATTGGACCAGATGGAAGCAGCAATCCGCATGGGAGCCCGGCCCCACATACTTCCGGGTGACTTCCCTGCCCTGCCGTTACCTTACCTTGCGCCTCAGGTATTTACCAGTGTCAGCCATAGCATGGACATTATGCGCGAAGAGAGTTTTGCCCCGGTGATTGGTATTATGCCGGTCCAGAATGAAGAAGAAGCCATCCGGCTGATGAACGACAGCCCTTACGGCCTCACCGCCTCCATCTGGACTCGTGATCATGATCGTGCCCTTTCCATCGGCGAACGCATCGCTACCGGTACCTGGTTTATGAATCGGTGTGATTACCTGGATCCTGAACTGGCCTGGACCGGGATCAAAGACTCCGGTTATGGATGCACATTATCACCACTGGGATATGAACATCTGACACGGCCCAAGTCTTACCACCTCAAAATCCGTACATCATGAAAACCGCCCTACTGGTTTGTGATCATGTTCTTCCGGATTTGGTGCCGGAACATGGGGATTACCCGATGATGTTTGCTCGATTACTGCCCGATCTGAATATGGATTCCTGGTATGTTTGTGACGGCCACTTTCCGGACATCAGAGATTACGATGTCTTTGTAATAACCGGTTCCAAATATTCCGTTTACGACGATATTCCCTGGATCCAGGACCTGAAAGTTTTTGTGCGGGGTATTCAATCCTCTGGCAAAAAATGCATTGGCGTCTGTTTTGGACATCAGCTTATCGCCGAGGCGCTGGGTGGTCGGGTGGCAAAAGCCAAAGCAGGTTATCTCATCGGAGTGCACACCTTTCACATGCTGCAACATGCCCCCTGGATTCCGCATAAAAAAGCTTCCTTCCACATGCTGATGTTATGCCAGGACCAGGTACAGCTTATACCGGAGGGTGCTGATGTGCTTGCCGGGAATGAATATTGTCCGGTAGGAATGTATCAGATCGGTAATCAATTTTTCTGTGTCCAGGGGCATCCCGAATTCTCCAAAGCCTACGATCAGGCTGTCTTCACCCACCGTTCCGAGCGGATAGGCCATGAACGCATCAGTCTAGCCCTGGAGAGTTTCAGCCTGGAGCCGGATCGTACCTGGCTGAGGGAAGTGATCATGGCTTTTCTGACCTTCACCCCGGAGAAGGATTAAGTCTTCTTGCACTTCATTCACAGAAGGCGTACCACGCAAAACCAATTCTAATTTAGCTGTTCAACTGCAACAATGGCAAGCCGGATTTAGCATCTGATAAGACCAGATGAGCAGATCGTTTAAACGAACGCCAGGGAATTAAATCAACTATAGCCTCAACAGATTAACAGGAAAATGTGGTAACAAAAAATGGAATCCAATAATTTCCAGATAAGTGATTTGCAGGCATTTTTTAGGCGGAATAGACATTCGGAAAGTATTTCCTGTCATGAGTATAACGCAGCGATGGCAAGCGGTATTGCAACGAAAAAAATATAGTAATAAATGAAGGAAATAATCAATTACCGTCAATACTTTTGGCTGCATCGCTCCAAAATATTTGCCGCAAACGATGATTTCTGATTCAAAAAAATCTATAGCTCAAAAGGCCCTCAAAATCGTACCTGACACCAACACGATCGATAAAATTGACTGGATAACAACAGGGCTTTCCGGTACTTTATTTTATAAAATATCGATCAGGGACAGATCCTATTTGTCGCGGTTAATAACCCATGACGACGCGCCTGGTAACTCATTCTATTTTTTACCTATTTGCAGCAGTTTGCAATCGGAGGCATTTATTGCAAAGTACAATCGCAGTGATTTAAAGCTCCTTTACAGCTCCCGCCAAATAATGCACCCTGATTATGGTCGTCCATTATTCAAATTTCACAGTTATGATACAAACCGAAAAACTTCAAATTGCAGGACCTGATCAGCTCGAAATCGCCTTTGAACGATTTGGCGATCCGGTAAATCCGGCTGTCTTGCTTATCATGGGCGCCGGTGCACAGATGATCAACTGGCCGGTGGGTTTATGCGAACTCCTGGCTGATGCCGGTTTTTACGTCATCCGCTTCGATAATCGTGATGCCGGACTGTCCACCCATATGCACGGGGCTCCGGTTCCCGATTTTCCGGCTGTCCTCACCGGTGATTATTCTACGGTCTCGTACACCCTCTCCGATATGGCTGCTGACACCATAGGACTTGCCGATGCGCTCGGATTGGATCGCATACACCTGGTCGGAGCATCCATGGGCGGAATGATCGCGCAGACCATCGCCATTGAATACCCTGAACGCATCCGGAGCCTCACCTCCATCATGTCCACGACTGGTGCTCCGGATGTAGGACAAACGGATCTTGCCGTATTCAGCGGATTGGGCAGCCCACCCTACCATGACCGTGAGGCATACATCGCATGGCGGATTCGTTCCCTGCGGGCAGTTGGATCACCCGGTTATCCCATCGATGAGAAAGCCGCTGCCGAAAATGCCGGGTTGGCATGGGACCGGGATCGAGATCCGGTGGCAATACTGCGCCAAACGACTGCCGTTTTAAAATCCGGTGATCGCACCAGCAAATTGCGTCAGCTCCGGATACCCACCCTGGTCATTCATGGAGCCGATGATAAGATGATCGATGTCAGCGGGGGACGTGCCACCGCTGCAGCAATCCCGGGAGCCCGGTTGCACATTTATCCCGGCATGGGGCATGGTTTTCCGCAACCACTTTGGGCCGAATTCGCCGGATTGATCAGCAGGCACATGGATGCGGCGAAATAACAAGCCCTGATTAGCCCGATAAATAGCAGCCCTGTTTTATGCATCTCCGTTAGGCTATTATCAGGATCAACCATGATTATTATCATTGTATTTATTTGCTCTTTTTGGTTAATGACAATTCCGGCCTGCATTACAAAACTTCACCCGCGGTTATCGAAGGTTTTATTGGATCGTGTTCATTCAATTAAAACCACGAGTCATGAAAAAGCATTTGATGTGTATCGTATTGATGGTGATTAACGGCATTTTATTCGCTCAGGATTGGCCAATGATCAATCAGAACCCTCAGCGGACAGGCTATTTGACGGACGAAGAAATTTTATTACCACCCTTGCAAATAGATAAATTAATCGATCTGAACGCAATTCCCAGCTCCATGATCGTAGCGGAAGACGTACTCTTCTACATGAGCGAGGGTGATTCTATCAGACTACACGCTTATGCATTGGATACGGACCAGGAGCTCTGGCACTTCACCCTGCCCGAAGGTGGCGGATCAGCCGGATTCGTTCCGGCAATATTTGAAGACCTGATCTATACCGGCGGACAACTTGGTGATGCCTTGTATGCACTGGATCGCTTCACCGGTGAAATAAGGTGGTCCCGTGAAATAGGAGAACTTTACAATCACAGTCCCATCCCTGATGGAGAAGGTAAAGTGTATATTATCACCGACAGCCTGTTTTGCCTTAATGCATACGACGGTACCACGATCTGGAGTACAACCGGAAATTTCAGCACTCCCACGCTATTTGGCGGTGACCTTTTTTATGGTAATAGTGAACAAATAATATCCGGTGATGCAACAAGCGGAGAGACCAATTGGGCCCGTAATCAAAATGCATCCTGCACGCAGATATTAGTCAACCCATCAGGAATTTTCGCTTGCAATGATACGACTGTATGTTCCTATTATTTTGATGCCTACAAAAACTGGTGTTACTCCTTACCGGAGGGGATACAATCCCTGTTTTTTCCAGGTGGTAATGCCATACTTGCGGACAGTGTATTAATATTCACGGCATTGAATAAGCAGGAAAACGTTGGAGTGCTGTTAGCTATTAATACCAACAATGGAGAAAAATTGTGGGAATACCAGTCAAATTCCCGGGACTTCTCCAATCCGGCTGGGGCCAATGGCATTGTCTATGTGAGCGGTGGAGCTCCATCGGTTCTCAAGGGATTTGACATTTATGACGGGACACTGCGCTTTGAAGACACCTCACGTATTTTTTTAAGGCAACCCATTATTGCAGATAATCAGTTATTCGTCCCTACCTATCCGGGGGTTATGATCTTTAAAAGCGAACTTACCGCCATATTACCTCTCAGACAAACTCCTGCATTCAGCTATTATCCCAATCCTTTTAATCAATCTATTAATCTGAAGCTGGATGCCGGCACTGAGCACGCTTGTGAAATAAACCTGGTATCCGGGTCAGGGGTGATCCTAAAGAAAATATCCATAAATCCGGGCCAGGAATATGTGTGGAACACCGATGACATCCCTTCCGGATTCTATTATTTGATTTTAACGTCAACGACCCTCCGGCAGGCTTATAAAATCATTAATATTTCTAATTAGGGTAGAGCCACTAATTCCATCGTATTCAAAAAGAAAGCCTAATCTCTGATAACAAAAGGGATATTAGCCATCCAAGTATTTAAATATGATTTGATTATCGAATTAAAATCAGAATTACATCCCTGTAAAGCAATGACTTAGATCACAGGTTGGACTTACCCATAGTAGCATTTCACCATCCCACGCAAGCTAAATTTGCTCCCGGATCAGATGACCATGAAAACTTTACTTTCCATCCTGATAACTATCCATGGATTGATTCACCTGATGGGATTTTTTAAAGCATTTGAGCTGGGATCATTTCCTGCGCTTACACTTCCCATATCCAGGATATCAGGTATTTGGTGGCTGCTTGCCGGTTTATTGTTTATCGCTGCTGTAATCCTACGGTGGGTCGCGCCGGACTACTGGTGGCTACCTGGTACGGGCGCGGTGCTGGTATCTCAGGTCCTGATCATCCAGTACTGGCAGGATGCGAAGTTCGGGACCGTGGCCAATGTCATCCTCCTCATAGCCTCCATCACCGGCTATGCTCACCACCAATTGGCTTTAAAGATTCAAAAAGAAAGATCGCAATTACTTGCAGTGCAAGAAAGGTTATCCGCACCGCAAATACCAGATGAGTTACCAGACCCGGTAAAGAAATGGCTGAAATACACTGGTATTGAAGACCGGCAACCGGTCCAGACGGTTTATCTAACCCAACAAGTGCGGATGAAATCAAAACCGGGTCAGTCTGGGTGGTATCAGGGAAACGCAGACCAATATTTTACGCTGGATCCTCCGGCTTTCCACTGGGCGGTAGAAATAGCATTAAATCCTATCATTTCCTTATCGGGGCGAGATCAATTTTCCAAAGGCCAGGGCGATATGCTGATTAAGGCAGGCTCAGTCATACCCATTGTTTCGGTCAGCAATATCCCAAAACTCAACCAGGCTTCCATGCAGCGCTACCTGGCTGAAATCGTGTGGTTTCCGTGGGCTGTCAGGGGTCCCTGTATTTCCTGGACGTCCGTGGATGATCATACAGCACAGGCAACCATGTCTTACCAGGGAATGACCGGATCCGGAACTTTTACTTTTTCCGACCAGGGTGAATTCAAACGATTCACTGCCATGCGCTATAAAGATGTAGACGATAATGCAGAGCCCCTCGAATGGATTATTGATGTCCTGGAGTCCAAAACCATGAATGGAATCAGGGTGCCGGTCAAAATGTCTGTCAGCTGGCGAATAGACCACGAATTATGGACCTGGCTTGAGCTTGAAATAACCGGCATACATTATGATATCGGCAACCAAATCCTGTAATGCAGATCATGGAAAATTCAAAACCAAACTATTGGATGACCCTTCTACATCCTAAACAATCCATGGAAGCTTTGCTGAGAAATGATCTTTATTTCCAGCGTGGCTTTATTTACATTACACTGCCAATTTTAGGCTACCTGCTCGTCTACATTTTTCTGACGGCAGCGCATGGAGCACCTTCCGTGTTTACCCCATGGCTGAATATTCCCAAAGAATATTATTATGCGATCAATCGTTACTTACTGGCTCCCAGCATTTTAATGGGATGGGTCGTTGCGGTTTCTTTCATCCAGATCACAGCCAGGTTTCTGCGGGGAACCGGCACATTCGAGCAGACCCTTTCAGTATTAGCTTTGAGCATCAGCCTGGCCATGTGGGGAAGCCTGATCCACGATCTGCCAATGAGCTTTCTCAGTGCAACCGGTGTCATCAATGCCAGTCAGCATGAGGTAGCCATGAATGAACCGACCATCTACCGGACCCTCCTCTGGATTTCATATACGCTGTACACCCTGTTGTTCCTGATCTTTTTTCCCCTCTCCGTGCGGGTGGTTCACCGGTTAAATATCGTCCAAAGCATCGTAATTGGAGTTACTGCCTTTATACTGTTCCAGGGTATTTTCCTGTTATTCAATCGTTGAATCCCGGTAAATATTCTAATACTGCTTTACTTTCAGTAATTCAAGGTTGATGGATAAACACATCACCATTGACTTCACCTGACATACAGCCAGCAAGAAAAGAAAATCACAATAGAAATCCATGAACATTATCAGGTAGCAGGAAACGGTATAACAGCGGTGCGTATACATACACTTGATTCAATGAATTTCATTTGGACGAGATCCCAGTTAATGCAACTTTATTTGAAAATAAGCTCATCCAGGCACCAAATAAGACTATATTTAGATTTTAATAACTTACCAAAACACCAATCATGACAACTGAACAAAACATTAAAATTATTGACTCCCTCTACAATGCCTTCGCCAATGGGGATATACCAGCTGTATTAGGAGCTATGGACCCAGAAATCGAATGGAACGAAGCAGAAAGCAATTCCCTCGCAGATGGCAATCCATATATAGGGCCAGATGCAGTATTACAAGGTGTATTTGCCCGTCTTGGGGCTAACCACGAATACTTTGCATTAAAGGATATTCAAATTCATGGCATGAATGACAACATGATCCTGGCTACTTTGCGATACGATGCAAAAGTGAAGGCTACCGGGAAGTCATACAATGCTCAAGTCGCACATCTTTGGACGCTCGATAATCAAGGAAAAGTAATCGCCTTTCAGCAATATGTGGATACCAAGAAGTTGGCAGACGCTGAAAAATGATTTTAATTCGCCGCCGGGTACATGATTAAAAAACAATAACCAGGCTTGCAATATGACGGCTACATTTCTGCAGGATTGCTCTAGTCCTGTGATGCTTAATTATTTTAATTCCCGGCATCCAGGTCTGATGCAAGATGGCGGTTAATGTTTATCCCAATTTATTCATCAGGGTTTCTAAAAAGGGCTGAAAGAGCAAGAAAACTGCCATTTCGTGGGATAAGCATATCTTTGAGGTGATCAAAGGGAAATGCAATGAAACGGCCCATTCGCAGCTATTTCGGCCAAAATAGATTTTACCGGTGAATAAATTGGGTTTACTATATAAGCAAGGCTGGCTGTGATAATGAATACAGCCATATATGACCATGTCAAAAATACACACTACGCTTGTGCTGTGTAGTCCGGATTATAACTCTAGTTAATCCCAACCCCACAACCATTGCAATTATTTGTTGTATTCATCTGGCACCATCATGATTAAACTGTTTAGAACAATCAGACGCAGGCTTTTCGCAGAAAATAGATTGAGTAATTATTTATTTTATGCTTTGGGTGAAATTATTCTTGTCGTGATAGGGATATTAATTGCCTTACAGATAAACAACTGGAATGAGAGCAGAAAGCAAGAGGCAAGAACCCAGGTATATTATCAACAATTACTGGATGATCTGAATGAAGACAAGGCATATGCCCAATTCATCATCAGTAAATTTGAAAAGCAGCGTACAGCCTACAATAAATACATTGAAGGATTTGACAACTCTGGATACACAAGAAATGCAATGTATAATGATCTCCTTGCTCTCAATTTAGAATCATATGCCATAAATTTCAACATTAGTACGCTCGAGTCGCTACAGAATAGTGGAGAAATAGTACTTCTACCTCCTGAATTGAGAAACAAACTACTCGATCTAAGAAGACATCAACAAAAAGTAACCAGTGATGAAAGCCTGGACAATAAAGCTAAAAGTGATGTGACGGAGCACCTGAGTATTCTGATGGGTGCACAAGATTTGGAAAAAAGACTAAACAACCAAAAAAGCCTTAAAGAAGCCTTAAATCTGGAAAAAAACAAAAATGAAATTATATTGACACTGGAAGCCATCCAGGGCTGGATGAATTTTTCAGAACTAAAATCCATCCGGCTTTTGCGAGACCTGATAAATGAAATAGATGATGTTAAAATATCAATCCTGCAGCAGGTAAGTAAGGAAGAAGATTAGGTCAAGCTCGTTAAACTTTAATCCGGAAACCAATACCATAAATGTTGAAATTATTCAGAATTTTCAGATATAAATTAGTATCTGAAAACAGAGTCACCAGGTATCTTATTTATGTATGACAAATTAAGAACAAATAAAATTGCCGGATTACTGATCATTGGGATCCGGTTTTTAATCGGATTTGCATTTATTCCATCCGGGTTGGTCAAGTTAATCGGAGAACGATTTACCCAACTGGGTCCTGAAACGCCAATAGGCTACTTTTTTGATGCGCTGTATCAATCAGGCCTGTACTGGAATTTTCTGGGATTTTGTCAGTTACTTACAGCCTTATTGCTTTTTACCCAACGATTCGCAACATTAGGTGCGTTGTTTTTTATTGGAATTATTATGAACATATTCACGATAACCATTAGCCTGCATTTTACGGGGACCTGGGTGATTACGATGTTGATGCTGTTTGCAGGCATCATTTTAATCGCGTGGGATTGGTATAAATTAAAACCAATACTGGGTCTTTATCCTACAGAAGATGAAATTTCCCGGTACAGTTCTTCTTCCACAAAATGGCAAATAACCGGACTGGTTGCATTCATCGTTGCAGTGGGGTTGCTGCTTTTGAGAAGGTATTATTTCTATTAATTTCAAAACCCCATAACCCTATTCCATAGTTGGGTTGTTCAGACAGTTCTCATAAAATTTCCGGGCAGTTGCTATATCCTTTAAGATCAAATTTTTCTCTTCTACGGTCCTGTACGCATCATGGGATGAGACTATCTTCTCGATGCGGTCGATCCATTCCAGAAAAAATACCGCAGATGAGCGAGACCTGAGTTCCTTACCTGATGAGGTAACATAAATGGGGCTGGTCGTAGCATAAGGATAGTAATCCGGAATGTCCGGATGGGCATTATCATTCCAGGCTCTTAACAAAAGCCAACCAGGGCCCTGCACATCAATTTTTCCATTAAAATCCGCTGAATTTCGGTCTCCACTGAATTGGTATTCCTTTACGACCTCTCCGTTCCAGATAACTTCCAGGTGATCTACCGCGACCGAGCTGCGAATAAATGCCTGGAAGTCCAGGGTGGTGGCTTTATCTGCGATCTCGATGGTATCCCCGGGCCCTGATCCATTCACCTTAAGATCCAGCAGGGCTCCGTTGGTCACAAAGCTCCGCCCATGCTTAATCTGTTCGATGATGTGGTCACTGGTGAAATCGTCTTTTGCTTTCACATAAACCCGGTTCAGTCCTACCGGACCTCTCAAACTTGAATAATTGGCCATGGCATCGGTACCTGCTCCCGCCGGTATCCTGATCCCGCAATTCAACAGCATATACCAAACTGCCGCTGATGCCTTGTGATGGGCAAAACCAACCACCTCATAATAATCCACATTCCCCAGGGCGGCATCGATGGGAAGTGCATTGGTTAACGTGGCTGACTGTTTCGGGAAGAGCTGAAAGTCATAGAAGGGATGCACGTAGCCGACCAGACCTTTTTGGGCATGCACCGCATCCGCTATCTGGCTGTTATGCGGGAAAATACTCGCCAACGCCGTGTAAGGATACCCCACATAATCCGGGATCAGGTAGTGATCGGTCAAATTAAGCAGTCCCAGATGTCCCCAGAAACTGGAGTGGTATTCCTGCCCCTGAAGGATCATCACATCCTTTTCTACTTTGGATCCGTTCGGAGGGATATAGTAATCGATATCCGGGATGCGCTGCTCTTTATTCACAATCAAATTATAAATAAAATCCAGGTTTTCAGCCTGGGCCTGTTCCCGGAGGATCCGCGGTGTATTCCGGTAGTTACCCGTATAATTCATGTGCACATGCAGGTCACCGGACCACCACTTTCCAAAGGTCTCCGGAATCGTCCATCGCTTGAGTGTTAATGTGATTGTGTCAGACAGGCCCTCACTGGCGGTAAGCTGACGGGTTTCTATTTTGAAATCAGGACCTTTCTGGGCAGTTATGGACGGGTGATCAACAGCCGGAAATGAAACCAGGGCTATTCCGGATGAATGAAAATAATGGCTTTCAAACTTTTGGGTGTCCGGGTAATTGGAATCATCACCATGTATCCAGGCATTGCGGGGAGCATAGAATTTTCCACGGCTATCCAGGACACTCACCCTCGAAGGAATGAAATCCCCGGACTCATCCACCGTTTTGATGACGATTTCTTTTCTTGGCTTCAGGTAATGCAAATCGGAGGCAACAACTTGTGTCTGTTTGCCAAAATAGCTGTCCAGAATCCACAGGGAGGTATTTCCGGTCCGGTTAGAAATAAAGGCAATATTTTTACCATCCGGAGACCACCTGGGAGCTGTATTGTCGAAATCTCCATAGGTGATCTGAATCGGATATCCTCCCGCTGCCGGCAGGATCCACAACTGCTGCCAATTCCGTCCCAGATAGCTGCTGTAGACCATCCTGCTGCCATCCGGCGAGATATCCGGAGTCGTCTTCCAGGCGGTTTCTTCCTGGTGGATGGTGGTGATCTCCCCGGGGTTATTGACAGAAAGAGATACAATATTGCCCGTGCCATGAGCTATCTCCCGGTTGGAAATAAACAGGATCCTGCTGCCATCCGGTGACCAGGCAGGATTAATGGCATGGTCGTATTCGCTGTAATAGTAACGCTTAATGGCACTGACCCGGTCGGGAGTGAGGATGGTTATGCTCTGCAGTTTTCCGTTTTCGATGGTTGCTTTGTGGAGCAGGAAATGACCTGTCCCTACGGTCGATACATAAGCGATCGCTTTACCATCCGGTGACCATCTGGGTTCCAGGTTCACCGCACCATTGTCCGTCAATGGAGTTTCCACTCCGGAATTAACATCCAGGAGCATAAGTTCCACGGACCTGCCATCGTAGCGGGCAAAAAGGATTTCTTTACCATCCGGAGACCAATCGGGCTGGTAATCGTAACCCTCGCCATCTGTGAGCTGCCAGGCTGTCTGGCTTCCGATCTCTTGCCTCCAGAGACTTCCGCCCATCGCAAAGACCAGCTGCTTTCCATCCGGGGACCAGTCCGGCGAAGCAGGGCCGCTCATCAGTTGAGGCAGGTATAATTCCCGGAAATAGTAATCGTGAGGCAGTTCAATTTGCGGCAATACCGGAACCCGCTGTCCGACCAGATTGCCGCTGATAATCATGAATAATACAATCAATAAATCCCTGAACCCTCCCATCATTTTACCATTTTATACCAGACGTTCATATTTTCCAAACCCGAATAAATATTGCAGTTATTGACCAGACAGCCGGTGTAGTCAAATCCCAAATTATAAAAAACCTTGTTCATCCCGAAGGACTGCGCGCGACAGATCGTATAAAGGCATTTGACTTCCTGATCTGTAAGGATGTCCTCAAGTCGCGCCAATAGTGCGGCCATATGACCTTTCCCCTCTTCAGCGGGGAGGGTAGCGCAGTCGGTCAATTCGGCATTTGCAAACTTGCGGTTTACTTCAGCCGATGCTGCGCTCAGCACATTGCCTTCTTGCTCCATATGCACATACACTGTCCCGTGTTCCATCGTTTTGCGGAGGTAGAAAGGGTCGCTCAACGGGGTAGGATAAATATCAAAAACAATATCATAAAGGAGGGCCAGTTTCTCAGCATCCTCCAAGTTCGATCGCTTTATTTTTTCACCTCCTGATAGTACCGGACTTCTTTGCATCTCCAGGATCTTCCTGGCAATTGAAAGCTCAACTTCCGCATGTTCGGTATGGGAACGGAGATTGTGTCTGTAGTGCACCAGGAAAAACAAGTCCTCACCGTTAAAATAACCCGGAATCCCCGCTTCCTGAGTCCACCCGTGACGAATAAAATAATCGACTTGTTCCTGGCGGGCCTTTAAGATGATCTTGTCGGCCCAATCCGGTGATTGCTGCAAAATAAGTTCCAATCCGGATCGCAGATCACCATGCAATTCATCCACCCGGACTCTCCTGTTATAGGGATCAAGACAGAAGACCACAGTTAGATCCGGGCGATTTATCTCCTGATAAGTAGGGCTCATCTTATGCCGTTCCGCACCATTTGAGGATGGTTAATGCAAATAACTTGGATGCCTTCACAACTTTTTCCAGCTCAATGAATTCATTGGGGTAATGAGCCACACTGGTTTCTCCCGGACCGATGACAATGGCCGGAATTCCTCCCACTACACCAAGTATACCGGCATCTGTTCCCCAGGGGGAAGCCTCTACGATCACGGATTTCCCAAACAACTGCAGGTGGTTTTCTTCAATGATTTCCGCAATCTGATGTTCAATGGCCACACTGTTTGGGATCCACTGCGCTCCGAAAAATTCAAGTTTGGCCGGATGGCCTCCAAACCATTCATCCGCTTCGGTGAGCCGGTTGATGCAATCTTGCAATTCCTGCTTGACAGCCTCAATGGATTCCTCGGGGCCCACGCCGATCCTGCCTTCGATGGTTACCAGGTCAGGTACTGAGGAAGGCCAGGTGCCGCCATGGATCGTGCCAACGTTAATGGGCAGCGGTATCGGAAGTTTTGCATAGAGGGGATCATTGATCCGGGCATTCCTTTGCTGTTCCAGGTCCAGAATCTGCTGATGTACGATCCAGGCTTTTTCAATTGCTGAAATGCCTTCGTACCGGGTACCACCATGGGCGGAGATACCTTCGATGGTGACCCTGAACCAAAGTGATCCCTGCTGCTTGATGAACAACTTGAGATTGGTGGGTTCAGGAATGATGGCAGCATCTGCCTGGTAACCGCGAAGCACCGTAGCCAGCGTTCCAGCACCTCCCGATTCCTCCTCAATGACCGACTGAAATAGCACATCCCCTTTCAGATTGATACCTGACTGCTTGATGGCTTCCATAGCCAGGATCAGGGAGACATTCCCGCCCTTCATATCGGTCGTGCCTCGTCCATACATTTTACCATTTTCAATTTTTCCCGAATAGGGATCGTCTTTCCATTTGGTCACATCACCCTCCGGTACCACGTCGATATGACCATTGAGGATCAGAGACCGTCCACCCCCCTGCCCTTTCATTAAGCCTACTACATTGGGGCTATTCGTAAAATTTTTCCTGGCTGAGACGAAATAGGGGTTTTTCTTCAATTCGCTGATATCCGGATCCCACACATCAACCTCAAGGCCGAGCTGTTGCAGTTTTTTGATCACTACATCCTGAGCGCCTGCTTCGTGCAACTGGATACTTGGTTGTTGGACCATTCTGGCCAGGAGTTCGAATGCTTCATCCTTGTGGGCATCGATATACGCTTCCACTTTCTGCTGGTCAGTCATTTGTCTCTTTTATTTTTTCTGCAATGTTAAAATCAGCTTCTGTATGATTGCGAATGTCGGAAACTGTAAATCCTGGCATGACCTCGATCAGTGTGAGGCCGCTTTTATCGATGTCAAAAACCGCCATTTCGGTGATCACGCGTTTGACACAGCCGGTTGCCGTCAAGGGAAGCGTACACGTTGTTACAATTTTGGGTTTACCGTTCTTTTCGCAGTGCTGCATGAGCGCGATCAACCTTTTCGCGCCAAAGGCCAGTTCCATTGCCCCTCCCACACCAGGCACGCGTTTACCCGGCACGATCCAATTGGCCAGGTCACCATCACGGCTGACCTGGAGAGAGCCGAGTACAGCCAGGTCGATTCGTCCGCTTCTGATCATGCCAAAGGATAAGGCACTATCAAAATAACTTCCTCCATTCACGATACTGACGGGATACCCGGCCGCATTGCTTAGAGCCCAGTCCGGATTTTCAGCCGGGGTCGGACCCAATCCGAGCAGGCCGTTTTCAGCATGAAAAAACACTTTGGTGGACGGATCAATGTAGTCGGGAATCAGGGATGGGATACCAATTCCCAGATTGACGGTCATACCGGTTACAATTTCCTGAGCCGCTCTTTTTGCAATTATTTGCCTTGAATCTCCCATATCCATTTCCAGTTGATGCCTTTGGTAGGAACGACATATTTCACATATGCCCCGGGAACAATGATTTCTTCCGGGTCGAGCGCTCCCATCTCGACAATTTCCTCCACTTCTGCGATGGTGATTTTGGCAGCCATGGCAATCAGAGGGTTGTTATTGCGAGCTGTTTTGTCAAATACCAGATTTCCGAATGTATCGGCTTTCCTGGCGTAGATAATTCCTACATCTCCGGTGAGTGGAGATTCATACAGATATTCCTTGCCATCGATGTTTACAATGGGCTTGTTTTCCGCCAGGACCGTCCCCTTTCCGATCTCTGTCAGAAACCCATTGAGGCCAACTCCTCCGGAGCGGATCCTTTCATTCAATATTCCCTGAGGCGAAAATTCCACATTTAATGCTCCATCGTGCATGAGCTGACCGGCCACGGGATTCGATCCAATATGGGAAGCGATCAGGGATACAGCCCGCTTAAGGCAAACAAATTTACCGATACCGATCCAGGGAAATCCGGCGTCATTACCAATTAAATGAACATCTTTTACACCTGATTCAATCAGACAATCCACCAGCGTAGGTGGGGTGCCCACACCTCCGAAACCACCAAACAGCAGGGTCATCCCGTCAAAAAATAATGGTTGGACATCCTGGTAATCCGCTACTTTGTTAAAAGTGTCCATGTCAGAGTGATTGAGCCACCTGGCTGATTGATGTGTCCAACAGATCCAGCAATTGTTCTGTTTCTGATTCAGATATGATATAAGGCGGAGCTATCAGCAACCCGTTTTCTGCATTGCCGTCTTTACCACCCATAGAAGGATACACCAGCAATCCGTTTTCAAAACAACGTTCTATGATTTTTCCCTGCAGACCCGGAACGGCAGGATCCAACTCCATCCCCAGCAGGAGGCCTTTCCCTCTCACTGTCTGAACCAGACCAAATTTGTCTTTAATCGCATGAAGTCCCATCTTAAGAATTCCGCCCATCCGATTTACATTTTCCACTAAATTATCCTGTTCGATGATGTTAAGCACCTGTAACGCGGTGGCACAGGAAAGAGGATGGGCACTGTAGGTATGTCCACTCATGATCAGGCCACTTCCTTTACGGATAGGATCCAGGATCGCATCCGTCATCATGGTCGCCGCTATCGGAGCATAACCGGCCCCCAGGCTTTTACCGATGGTTACGATATCTGCATAGGTGTCCCAATGGTCGAGTCCAAAGTACTTACCCGTCCTGCCCAGACCGGTCATCACTTCATCCGCCATGAAAAGTATTTCATGTTCCCGGCAGATTTGTTTCATAGCCTGGTAATAGCCATCCGGTGGGACCAGAACAGTACCTGCCGCTCCAATAATAGGCTCCAGGATCAGGCCGGCAATATGATCGGCGCCTGTCTTACGAATGATAGCTTCCACTTCGACCAGATGCTTCTCAAGAGAGTCTGTTTCCAGATCCCTGGTTAACTTCTCCGGGCTGTGCCACAGCACTTTTTCAAACTGCTGACGCCTGATCTGATGTCCGGATACCGCAAGGGATCCCATGGTAATCCCATGATAGCTCTTTTGCCTGGAGATGAACTGGATCTTCGAGTTTCTACCTCTTTCGCGCCAGTATTGGATTGCTATTTTCAGCGCTGTTTCGGTTGCCTCCGAGCCGCTGTTTACAAAAAAGGTATGATCGTATTGCTTGCCAGGAGAAATTTCGGCGAGTTTCCAGGCCAGCTGCTCGGCTTCTTCTGTCCCAAACTGGGTCCTGTAGACGAATTGAATTTTACCGAGTTGCCTGATGATATGCTCTGCCATCCCCGGGTGAGTATGCCCAAGGGATGAGGCCACAGGCCCCGAAGATCCGTCCAGATAACCCTTACCATTTTCATCATAAATGAAAACACCTGAAGCCGATACTGCCTTCAGGTATTTTTTATTCAGCAGAGGCTGAATGCAGTGGCTACTCATTGAAATCCGGATTTACCAGGATGAATAATATTGTCGCAGAAAACGAGCTCCTTCAACACCGATAATAAATATTACACCGTACTATCCCTAACACTTGAGGCAATATAATAAAATTAAAATTATACATTTAAAACTTCACCAGTTTTGAAATCAGCCGGATACGACTTATGGAAATTCATTGGATTGACCTTACGATCTTCATCATTTATTTGATTTCAATGCTCGGAATAGGGTTCTTCTTTTACAGTAAAAATGAATCAAAAGAGGACTACTATGTGGGAAAACGCGAAATGTCTGCGGGTCATATCGGATTGTCGGTAGTAGCCACCGATGTGGGGGGTGGATTCTCGATTGGATTGGGAGGACTGGGTTTTATACTGGGAATTTCCGGAAGCTGGATGCTATTTACCGGCATCATCGGTGCATGGCTGAGTGCAGTATTTCTGATCCCAAAAGTCTACCATCATGGTAAAAATCATAATTTCCTCAGCTTCCCGCAGCTGCTTGAACACTATTATGACAAAAGACCGGCATTCATCGCCGGGATAATCTCATTTATCGGGTATGTAGGCTTTACCAGTTCTCAGGTGCTCGCCGGAGCAAAACTGGCATCTGCTACGTTTCAGACCATCACGGTGACAGAAGCCGTGTTGATTATTGGCATTATAGCGATTGTGTATACGGTGGCGGGCGGGCTGAAAGCAGTGGTCTACACGGATACGGTCCAGTGGATCATCCTGATGTCCGGATTAATCCTGATTGGCATTCCATTCGGTTACTTCCATCTGGGTGGTTGGGAAGGGATTGCAAAATACCTGCCTCCACGTTTTTTCAGCCTGACCAACATCTCGTTCGTGCAAGTAATCAATTGGATGGTCACCATCGTTCCCATCTGGTTTATCGGCATGACCCTCTACCAGCGGATCTATGCCTGCAAGGATGAGAAGACTGCCAAGAAGGCATGGCTCATTGCTGGCTTGTTTGAGTGGCCGGTGATGGCTTTCCTGGGCACTTTGCTGGGATTGTTTGGTCGCGTAGCCTTGGAGCAGGGACTTCTGGCCGGGATGGGTTATAGTTCGGTCGGGGACATTGACAGTGAGATTGCCTTGCCGGTATTTCTGAGACATATCCTGCCGATCGGGTTGATGGGCCTGGTCATGTCGGCGTACTTTTCTGCGATCATGTCAACGGCGGACAGTTGTTTGATGGCCGCTTCCGGTAATCTCATGACGGATATCATCCGGCCTTTTCACAGCAAATTGGGCGACAGCATCAGGGCATCTCAATTGTTTACGTTAATTATTGGAGTCATCGCCATCGTCATAGCCCTGCAGATGCAGCAGGTGCTGGAAATCATGCTTTATTCATATGCGTTCATGGTCTCCGGAATATTTGTGCCGGTATTAATGCTATTAATCAATAAAAAACACTCATCCCTGGCAGCCATATTATCGATGATCAGCGGTGGCGCCACCACCATCATTCTGATTATAGCTAAGATAGATCTGCCATTTGGTTTGGATCCAATAGTTTTTGGTATCACCGCATCCATTCTTGTTTTCCTGATCACGTCTTATTTTGATACTCAGGAAAAAGTGATGGCATGATAACCCCGAAGGGCCGTCATGTCACCAATCCGATTTAATTGGGATAAATAATTCATCATTTATGTCGCCCCTGCAGGGCTCGGTTTTCCAATGAATATTGGTTGCATGGGGTGGTTCCCCATGCTCCTGGATGACGCCCTTTCAGGGCTCTTGGCAACTAGTTTAAGACAGGATTTTATAACCCCGAAGGGGTGTCATCACATCAGCAATGGGTGAAACCCATTGCCATTATCAATGTAACATCGAACCCCGCATGGGTGACATAGAAAATTTTATGAATACACACGGCACCAAGGAGGATTAGCATCATTAAATCACCATTCCGATTCATTTATCCTTAATAATTCATCATTTATGTCGCCCCTGCAGGGCCCGAATTTCCAATGAATATTGGTTGCATAGGATGGTTCCCCATGCTCCTGGATGACGCCCTTTCAGGGCTCTTGGCAACTAGTTTAAGACGGGATTTTATAACCCCGAAGGGGTGTCATCACATCAGCAATGGGTGAAACCCATTGCCATTTTCAATGTAACGTCGAACCCCGCAGGGGTGACATAGAAAATTTATGAATACACACGGCACCAGGGAGAATTAGCATCATTAAATCACCATTCCGATTCATTTATCCTTAATAATTCATCATTTATGTCGCCCCTACAGGACTCGGTTTTCCATTGAATAATTAATGCATGGGGTGGTTCCCCATGCTCCTGGATGACGCCCTTTCAGGGCTCTTGGTAACTAGTTTAAGACATGATTTTATAACCCCGAAGGGGTGTCATCACATCAGCAATGGGTGAAACCCATTGCCATTATCAATATGTCATCGAACCCCGCAGGGGTGACATAGAAAATTGAATGCATACACCTGTTGCCAAACAGGATTCATATCATTAAATCACCATTCCGATTCATTTATCCTTAATAATTCATCATTTATGTCGCCCCTGCAGGGCCCGAATTTCCAATGAATATTGGTTGCATAGGATGGTTCCCCATGCTCCTGGATGACGCCCTTTCAGAGCTCGGGTTATTGTCTCCGATGAATCATAAATGCATGGGGTGGTTCCCCATGCTAACCAATGTCGCCCCTTCAGGGCTTTGCGTGGATAGTCATCCATAAGAGTAAACTACGAGGGGGGTGACATTGCCATCCAGGATAGCCCTGAAGGCGCGCGATCACCTTAGAAATGGGTGAAACACATTGCTATTTTCAATATGTCATCGAACCCCGCAGGGGTGACATAAAAAACTCAAGCCGACAAACGCACCAGCTCCTCGTCCAGGATATCCAACCCACGCTTAAGGTGATCATCGGAAATGGTGAGTGGACTCAGTATTCGGATGACATTTCCATAAACACCGGCACTGATAAGGATCAGGCCCCGGTCCAGACATGCCAGCACCAACCTACGGGTCAGGTCTGCATCGGGCTCCTGCGGATTTTTGTTTTTGACGAGAGAAAATGCCAGCATCGCGCCCAATCCGCGGATATCTCCAATGGCCGGAATTCTGGAATTCATGTCTTCAAACCTGGTGCGAACAATTTCACCAACATGCCTGGCCCTGGCATTGATGTCGATTGATTGCATAAACCGGATATTGGCGAGGGCAGCGGCGGCACAGACCGGGTTGCCCAGATAGGTACCCCCGATCGTGCCGGGCAGCGCGCTGTCCATAATGTCTGCGCGACCCATCACACAACCTATCGGCATGCCGGCTCCCATCGATTTGGCCCAGACGGAGATGTCAGGAGTTATGTTGTAGTGCTGGTATGCACCCCATTTACCGGTGCGCCCAAAACCCGATTGAACTTCGTCAATGATCAGTACGATGCCAAATTCGTCACATATTTTCCGTAATTCCCGCACATACTCAACCGGAGCTACCACAAATCCTCCTTCCCCCTGGACCAATTCAATGATCACCGCGGCTACATTATTCGGGGCTATCCGGTTGATCAGGCTTTCCCGCAAACGGCGTGTTTCCCGCTCCACAAATTGATCCATATCCAGACCATCATTATACCGGTTATAGTTGGGATATGGCAGATGATATACCTCAGGTGCAAAGGGACCGCAGCCCAGCTTATAGGAAACCTTGGAAGTCAGCGTCATGGCCATCATGCTGCGTCCGTGAAAGCCGTCAGTAAATGCTACAATGGCGCTCCTGCCTGTGTGCTGACGGGCTATTTTAACTGCATTTTCCACGGATTCTGCTCCGGTGGTGGTCAACATGACTTTGGTATGTTCCCCGTGCGGAAATAAGGATATGAGTTCCTCTGCCAACTCCATGTACACATCATAGGTTGCTACATTGAAACAGGTATGGATGAGTTTCTGGGCCTGTTCACAGATCGCTGCAACCACCGGTTCAGGACAATGGCCGGCATTCTGCACACCGATACCTCCGGCAAAGTCAATAAGCTCCCTGCCATCGGCATCGACTACGATGGCATTTTTGGCAGAAACTGCCGTAGCCGGGTTAAATACTCCAACCCCTCGCGGTACCACCGATTTCCTTCTTTCATGTAGTTTCGTACTATTATCCATATCTGCTTCTACTGATTTACAATGGTAAGTTCAAATTTTTTCCACCCGGTACCAAGCAATCCATAAATTTTTGGGGTAAGGAAACAACCAGGGCTGCTCTTTGAGCTCACTAAAAAACACTTGCTGAAGACTGGCTTTAGGACTAACTTTCCATGGTGAAATACAAAACCTTGCAACCTTCCTTACGCACCATTAATAACCGGAATTCTTCCAGACAACACCTTTTTTATGAAAAGATTAATGCTTTTCTCCCTGATCATGATTCAATGTACGCTTATGGCACAATCTGTCACTGAAGTCAGCACCCAATTTCTACAATCCTTTGCCGATGCCTTTAATGCGCATGACCTGGACGCAATTATGTCCCACATGACTGAAGACTGTATTTTTGAGGCATCCGCAGGCCCGGATGCAGACGGAGAGAAATTCGTCGGACAACTGGCTGTGAGAAAAGCATTTGAAGATGTCTTTAACACATTCCCGGATGCTCAATGGGCCAACCCAAGGCATATTATTTCCGGGGACCGGGGTCTGACAGAATGGACATTCTCGGGAACAAAAAGAGATGGGACCAAAGTTGAAGTCACCGGCTGTGATTTGTTTACATTTAAACATGGTAAAATAGCCATCAAGAATTCCTACCGAAAGAACAGAACAATAATAAAGTGAGGAGAAAACCATTGACCGGCTCAACGCAATTGGAATTCCTGATTGCATACCGGGAGCATTTAATAATTTAAGACTTTAACCAGGATAATGAAAAACATTATTTCATTTATGCACATCTCCCTCGACGGGTTTGTAGCCGGGCCACATGGCGAACTCAACTGGGTTCAACTTGATCAACAACTTTTTGACCACGTTGGTCAGAGGATAGGCAAAACCGGCGCTGCACTGTACGGACGGGTAACGTATCAGATGATGGAAAATTACTGGCCTGAAGCAGGCAAAAGGCCGTCGGCAACCAAACATGATATCGAGCATTCCAAGTGGTACAACAACGTTCATAAAGTGGTATTATCCAGAACCATCCGTGCAGAGAATTTGTCAAATACCACGATTATAAGTAATAATCTTACAGACAGCATCAACGAAATAAAAAATACCAGTTATGAAGGGAGCGACGACATTTTGCTCTTCGGAAGTCCGACTGCCACCCATGCCCTGCAACAACACGGCTTAATTGATGGTTACTGGCTATTCGTCAATCCGGTTGTTCTCGGGCAAGGCATCCCTTTGTTTACGGACATCAAAGAGAAGGTCAAACTCAACCTTTTAAATACACAACAATTCGCTTCCGGGGTCACTGAACTGAATTATATGTTAGACAGGTAATAGCTTTTTGGCAAACGCCACTATACATTACCGCAAGCTCATCAAATCTTTACAGTCCGTTTACATCTGTTTACATCTGTTCAGGTGTAAAAAAGGATCCTGCAAATAATTTTATAGTCTAGAAAAAAAGAGCGATGAAAACCTCTTACAGTAAGTATTTTATTGCACTAATAGGTGCCATTTTATTGTTCACCGCCTGCAGCCGACAGGAAAAACCTACACCTGTCATTCAGACCGGGGAACCTCAAACACCACCGGATACACCTCAAGGGCCACAAATAGCCGAATATATCCGCAATATACTGGAAGATAAGAACGGTAACCTGTGGTTTGGTACCAATGGATATGGCGTGGCGCACTACGATGGAAAAAGGGTCTCGTGGTACTCCAATGACCAAGGTTTCGCCGGGCAGCAAATCACAGGAATTGCTGAAGATCGGGAAAAAAACATCTGGTTCGCCACCGATCAGGGTGTAGTAAAATACGACTGGTCAGCCACGGATGACGGTGGAAAAAAATTTATCAACTATTCGGATACTTCCTTTTTCGGAGGACATCATTTCTGGAGCATATTAGCAGACCGGCAAGGGATAATCTGGGCCGGTTCGGCGACAGGAATCTTTCGATTTGACGGTGGCAAATGGGCCCCTTTCAAGCTTCCTTATCCCGAAGAGGTGTCCGGAGAATTCATCACCAAAGCAACGTCCTGGTCCATAACGGAAGACCGGGCCGGAAATATTTGGTTTTCCACCAACGGATTTGGCGCTTTCAAATACGATGGCCGGACCTTTACCCGATATGCCGAAAAAGATGGCCTGACAAATAAACATGTAGATAATATTATGGAAGACAGTAAGGGCAATATCTGGTTTGGAACACGGGATGGAGGCGTAAGTCGGTACGATGGCAGATCCTACACTAATTATACTGCTCAGGATAGTATAAGGAATAATGAAGTTTGTGTCATCTATGAAGATAAGCGGGGAAATATCTGGCTAAGTTCCGAAGGTTTTGGTGTTTACCGTTACGATGGAAATTCGTTTAAGAATTATGGTGAAAAGCAAGGACTGGGTATAAAAGCCGTTCAAACGATATTTGAAGATTCAAAAGGCAGATTCTGGGTCGGCGGTGGAGGCGGACTTTATCGACTGGAAGGGGAATCCTTTATTCCTGTCACCAAACAGGGCCCCTGGATTTGAGCATAAGAAACCAATAGACTTTTTGGTATGCATCGGTTGTCATTGACAATATTTCAACGCCTTTTGCCAAAAGGGAAAAAATCAATCATTGTTCAAGAATAATTTGTATTTGTTTTGAATCATGGTAATTTAATCTAAAATAGATCATCATGATTGGATATTGGTTCCTTGAGACGCTTGTAAAAATCCGCGTTTCGGGAAATGATAGTGCTGACCACATTTCATTGCTGGAGCATCGCGCCTACCATGGTGATTCTCCTCCCTTGCATATTCATCACAACGAGGATGAAATATTTGTGGTACTGGAAGGTGAGTTCCGTTTTAGAATTGGTACCCAGGAACACCGCATCAAGGAAAAAGAAACCATTTTCGTTCCTAAGGGTACACCACACTCTTACCGCGTTGAATCCAGTCAGGGAGGGCGATGGTTAACCATTACGACCGGGCATGATTTTGAGGAATTTGTCAAAGCAATTTCCATCCCAGCCGGGGCGGATACCCTCCCCGAGCGCCATGGTCCACCATCCGAAGCAGATAAAGCAGGATTAGCGTCAAAAGCGGCTGAATACCAAATTGAAATTGTGGGTCCTCCCTTGCATTAAACCCTTTGGGTATCAGGATCCGGAAATGAAAACGATGATTGGTCCTCTGGGGTTTCCGTATTGAATTCCAGAGATAATAACAGATCTAAAAGAATCCAAAAAACTTTGTTACGATCGTTCATATAGGGAGTATTTTAGCCGGTCATCACCACGATGCTGTATGATTCCATTGGTTTTCCTTGAACTTTAATACCGGTAGCATTATGACTTCTCCAATAGAACCTGAAGGACCTTACCTGGATAGCTCAACCAATGTTATTTACAACTTACTTTTCTGCGATAACATTTCCTTGTTAAAAGAGTGGGCAGAGGAGCCTTTTACATTTCCTTATGACGTCCTGTTTTCCCCTGAAAGTAAGCTGGAGAATTTGCAAAAAGTCATTGATGCCCCAGAGATAGAACCACGACTAAAGATCTTCGCATATCATAAAATGAAGGCGGCAAGCACCCAGCCAGCCAAGAAGGAGCTGCTGGCCGTAATCATTGAGGTAGGGTTGGAAAACGGATTGGACGTTTTAGCCTCCTATGCAAATGGTACGGCCCGATACATCAATCAGTCCGGGAAAATGATCATTTGGGAAAACACGATTGACGATACCGCAAACCATCTGACCAGGCAACTTTTTACCAACAGTCAGCAGATCGTCGACCAAATCAGTCCGTGGAATAATCCCCGCAAGCCTTCACCTGTGACAGGCTTCACGAGAATTACATTTCTGGTCTCGGATGATCTTTATTTTGGTGAGGCTCCAACGGAAGTTTTATTTAGTGACCCATTGGCCAGCCCGGCATTAAGCATTGCCACCCAGTTAATGCAGTATCTGGTTGAAAAATCAGCGTGAACGGTCAATACTTGTATTCGATTCCAGACGGTTCCAGTGCGGCATCCTATCGTACGTTTAGGTTAGACCATACTGTAAAATGCTATCAGCAATAAAAAATACCATTGTGCAACTGGCACAAAAAGAGTATTATAACACAATGCCATTTCGTTGCCAGCTGATAACCCCTGCCTGATCAATCAAATAAACATGGAATCAAACGAGTCCGCTAAAGAGCCAGAAGAAAATATCCACCGTGAGCCATCCGCCGAGCCACCTTATAAACTATTGGACCTTAAGGTCACCAATCCCAAGGTATGGGCAGCCGGAGTACCGGCAGTTATGGTATCGCTGAAAAAACTTGCCGAAGAAAAAACGGTTTTAAGAGGCGGCAAGGCATTGTTCAAGATGAATCAATTCGATGGTTTTGATTGTCCAAGCTGTGCCTGGCCCGATCCTGACGACGACCGATCTCCGGTAGCAGAATATTGTGAAAATGGGGCAAAAGCCCTGGCCGAGGAAGCCACGAGCAAACGGCTCACCGCCGAATTCTTCAAGAATAATTCTGTGTATGACCTTGCCCGGTTAACCGATTATGAGATCGGACAACTGGGCAGAGTGGCAGAACCCATGTATCTACCCCAAAATGGCAGCCACTATCAGCCCATAAGCTGGGACAAGGCATTTGAAATGATAGCCATGCATCTCAACAAACTGGAATCACCGGACGAAGCCGCATTTTACACGTCGGGCAGGACCAGTAATGAAGCTTCATTTGTTTATCAGCTCTTTGTGCGGGAATTTGGCACCAATAATTTCCCGGACTGTTCCAATATGTGCCATGAAACCTCTGGCTTCGCCTTACTCCCTACCATCGGTATAGGAAAAGGAACGGTGAAGCTGCATGACTTCTACGATACGGACATCATTGTTATTATCGGACAAAATCCGGGCACAAATTCGCCCAGAATGCTGAGTGCCCTGGAGAAAGGCAAAAAGAACGGCGCTAAAATCATTGCCATTAACCCGCTGCCGGAAGCTGGTTTGATGGGCTTTCGCAATCCACAGGAATTAAAAGGCATTTTGGGCAGTCCCGTTCAATTGGCTGATCTTTATTTACCAGTACAAATAAACGGGGATATTGCCCTGATCAAGGCCATTGAAAAGCTGTTATTGGGATTCGAAAAAGAATCTCCCGGAGCAGTTTTCGATCAAAATTTTATTTCAACCAGGACTGTAAATTATGACGCATTCCTGAAACACCTGGAAACCTACGATCTGGAAGAGCTTGCACAAGCTGCAGGCGTTTCCCTGGAGCAATTGAAAGCTGCAGCACGGATGATCGCTACCAAAAAACGTATCATTATCTGCTGGGGTATGGGACTTACTCAACAGCATAACGGCGTTGATATACTCAAAGAGATCATTAACCTGTTACTGCTGAAAGGTAGCATTGGAAAACCAGGTTCAGGTCCTTGTCCCGTGCGTGGACACAGCAACGTGCAGGGTAATCGAACCATGCTGATCAATAACCATCCCTCCCCGCAACAACTCGACCGGCTGCAAAAAACATTTGGATTCAATCCACCCAGGAAACAGGGTTATGATGTGGTCGAAACCATCAAAGCCATCCATGCTGGACGGGTAAAAGTATTTTTCAGCATGGGTGGAAATTTCCTTTCAGCAACACCGGATACGACGTACACAGCCATCGCGATGAGAAAGCTGGAACTGACCGTGACCGTATCCACTAAACTCAACCGTGGGCACCTTATTCATGGCAAAGAGTCCCTGATCCTGCCCACCCTGTCCAGAAGCGAGAAGGATATTTTTAATGGTGAGCTTCAGTATGTCAGCACAGAAAATTCAATGGGGGTGGTGGAATGGTCGAAAGGGGTTTTAAAACCCATCTCCGATGACCTGATGAATGAAACGCATATTGTTTGCCGGATGGCAAAGGCAACACTTGGTCATCGTTCTGTCGTTGACTGGGACAGGTATATGAAGAGTTACGATCGGGTACGGGATGATATTGAAAAATGCATTCCAGGATTTGATGATTATAATAATCGTGTCAAACAAAAAGGCGGATTTTACCTGCCGAATCCTGCCCGGGATGGTCAGTTTAATACTGAAAAATTCGGGGACCGCGCACCATTCACGATTACTTCCATCCCAGACAATACCCTCGCCGATGATGAATACCTCATGGCAACCACCAGAACTCATGATCAATTCAACACTACAATTTATGGACTTGATGACCGGTACCGGGGCATTCACAATGAACGGCGGGTCATCCTGATGAACAAGAATGACATTAAAAAGGCTGGATTTATACCCGGTGACAAAGTGGATCTTTATAACTACGATGACGGCATCGAAAGAATAGCACCTTTATTCCTGATTGTTGAATATCCTATCCCTGAACGAAATACCGTTACCTATTTCCCTGAGACAAATGTCCTGGTTTCAATAAACAATGTGGTTAAGGAAAGCAATATGCCGGCATCAAAATACGTGAAAATAAAAATCAAAAAGCATAACCCTGATCAGGATAAAATAATTGATGAGGTACTATACCGGAATCAAATAATTCATTCTAAATAATCAGTCAGAAAACCCAAAATCAATATCTATGTTTGAAGGCAAGCAAGACAGGTTGATACCGACCTCTATGTTTCTTAACCGGGTCATTAAATATTTCGGATATGCGTCTGCCCTGATTTCCGCATCCCTGTTGCTGGGCGTCGTAGGTTATCATTATTTGGCAGCGCTCAACTGGATTGACTCTTTATACAATGCCAGTATGATCCTGACCGGTATGGGACCGGTTTCTACCATGGTGACCGTCCAGGCCAAGCTGTTTTCATCCTTCTATGCGTTATTCAGCGGCATCGCATTTTTGAGCACCGTAGGCCTCTTTTTTACTCCCATTGCTCACCGGATATTACATATCTTTCATCTGGAAAATGACGAAGCAACAGCAGGCTAATGAGGAGCGTGGAACCAGAAATTTCACAATAAATATCTAGAACACCGGAAGCTATGGCAAAGGAAAATAAAACCAAAGAAACAGAAAAAAGCGTACATGAATTTATTGACTCTTTTGTTGACTCGGAACAAAAGAAAAAGGACAGTTATCAGCTCATGAAGTCCATGCAGGAATGGTCCGGTTTTGAGCCTAAAATGTGGGGCCCGTCCATCATTGGTTTTGGCAGTTATCATTATAAATACGCGAGTGGCCGGGAAGGTGACATACTGATCATTGGATTTTCACCTAGAAAAGCTGCCATCTCCCTTTATGTTGCTTCCCCGGGCGAAGAACGGAATGAACTATTAGGTAAACTGGGGAAATACACGATGGGGAAAGGCTGCATTTATGTGAAAAAATTATCCGATATCGACATGGATATTCTGGAAAAAATATGCCGGATTACACTGGACGAAAAGAAAAAGGAATCATAGATATCTTGCTGGCGCTGGTCTTGTCAGCTGATTAATATCCTAACGCCTTGAGTGGTTAGCCTTGCAAATCATATTTGGTTCTTAGGCACTATTGCAATTACTCTTTAACGAGTTAGGGAAAGAATTTTTATGCAACTTCTATTGTTCCGAAATGTAATTCTTATTGTAATGGTCGTTGCTTGGCGTATTCGTTCATTTTTGTTCCGGCAAACCGCGCCCCGACAAGCTGTGGCGGGCGGGGAACGAACCAAAAACCTCGATTCACGCAAAACTCACCTTAGTGTTCAGTGCAACTGCATGGGATTCAGGATATTAAGTTCTTCGGAGTCACCATTTTAGCGGCATGCGCACGCCTCACCGTCTTTCGACGGCAGCAAAAATGCTGTTTTTGAATTGTTCAAACAGTTGCGTGAACCCTCTAAAGAGACGGTTGTATCTTAAAACAACCACTTCGAATAAAAGAAATGCAAAAGGCCGTAGCTTTAAAAGTTTGGCTCAAAATTGGAAACCTAAATGGATGACAATTAGTAGAACTTCGAAATATTCTTTGGCCTAAGCCTTGAAAGCCTAAGTAGTTTAGTAATAAATTAGCGCTGGCTACAGGATTGGAGGGCTGCTCTAATAGGCAATATTCTACATAATTCACTGATAGTCTATAGATTGCGCAAAATGATTTAATCACGGTTTAACCACTCAACGCGTTAATATCCTACCAATGGATTATTTAAATAAAATTATTGGTGATTTTGAGATCCATGCAGTTGATGGGATCAAAACCTGCTTCGAACATGGTGTAGATCCCAATCAGGAATTCAAGGGTAAGCCGCTCATTTATGAAATGATCAATATGTATCTCCGTAGTCCGGATTTCAAAAATTGCATCCGGGCTTTCGTCGACTACGGTCTGGAGTTTGATGATCAGGTGTTGCTCGCGGTGTTGCTGGATGATGACCATGCTCTGGAAGACCTGTTAATCAGCAATCCCGATCTGTTGCATAAGCAGTACACTCTGGACTGTGCTTTCACTCCGCTTTACAAAGCCTCGCTGTTGCATATTTGTGCGGAATACAATCACCTTGCCTGTGCCAAAGTACTGGTAAGTCATGGCCTGGGGGTAAACAGTAAAGCGGGCCTGGACAGCCATGGATTCGGCGGGCACACTCCTATTTTCCACACCGTCAATCAACACAATAATGCCTGTCTGGATGTGCTTCATTTCCTGCTTGACCAGTCCTGTGACCTTGATCTCACCGTTCGTGGGCTGATTTGGGGCAAAGGCTATGACTGGGAAACATTTATTCCGGCGGTTAATCCGGTCAGTTATGCAATGATGGGGCTTTTGCGGCAGTTTCAAAGGTCGGAAACAATGATTTATGAGGTAGTGTCCATATTAATAAATTCCCGATACGGCATTAACTATTACCCGTCGAACGTACCGAATAAATATTTGATGCATTAAGCTCGTGTCTTGGGTGCATATCCTTGCTGCCCGTTCACCCTTTAAGCAGATTGCCGCAGGAACCCGAAAGTTTGTCGCAAGTGCCCTAACTTGTAAAAACAGGATATGCAGAGATTTGTATTCAATTAATTCTTGCATTGGTCGGATCAAATACCTGGTGAATGGTTTCGCAAAATATTAATCATAACACATGCGTAAAATTATCGTTCTGTCGATGATCACCCTGGATGGTGTCATTCAATCACCCGGTAGTCCCCAGGAAGACCCCTCTGACGGATTCAGATATGGCGGCTGGGTTGCACCCTTTTCCGATGAGGTATATGGAAAGGTGGTCCAGGAAGAGCTCAGGCCGGCAGATTATTTACTGGGCCGAAAAACTTATGAGATCTGGGCTGGGTACTGGCCGCAACATGGAGCCTTCTGGCCTGGTATTAACGAGGGCACCAAATATGTATTTTCAAAAAATCTGAAAAAGAAAGATCCACTGGTGACAGGATGGAGAAATTCTGTGGTCATCAGAACGGTGGCTGATATAAAAAAGCTTAAAAGTTTGCCCACAGAAAATCAGGGATCAAAAAGTGGAGACATCCAGGTTTGGGGAAGCAGTGAACTGGTACGATTGCTGCTCAAAAATGATCTGGTCGATGAACTCAGGCTTAAAATTCATCCGGTTATCCTGGGCAAGGGCAAAAAACTATTCGATCAGGGCTCGGTTCCCGTCACCTACACCTTGGTCGATAGCAGGGTTACCTCCACAGGGGTCATCATTGCGCATTACCAGCGTACCGGGAATATTAAGACGGGGACGATTGAAGCATAGGTATTCAGAAAATTAATTTCCGGTTTGTTGCTTTGGAATAACTACCTTAGGAAGGTGCAAAGCATTAAGAACTAACTGAATTACCAAACTACCTGTTTCAGGGACTAATTCTGTCTATGGCAAAAGTTATCGCAGTTATTAACATGACCCTTGATGGTTACTGTGATCATACTGTCATGATTGCGGATGAAGAAATCCATCAGCACTACAGTGAATTATTGCGCAACGCAGGTGCGATTATTTATGGCAGAATAACCTACCAGCTCATGGAAAGTTACTGGCCTGGTATCGTTGTGAATCCCACCGGCACTGCATCTATGGACGATTTTGCAGATTCCATTCACAATACACCCAAAGTCCTGTTTTCCCGCACCATAAAACAAGTCAGCTGGAATAATACCCGGTTGGCCGACCGTGGACTGGAGGACGAGATTAATGCATTGAAGCAACAGCTGGAGGATCCTGTCTATCTGGGTAGTCCCGGGATCATTGCCGCCTGTACCAACCTAAAATTAATTGACGAATATCAGCTTTGCATTCATCCGGTACTTGCCGGAAACGGGTTGCCCCTTTTCCTCGATTTGAATGACCGGTCCTTATTAAAACTTAAGGGAACAAAAATTTTTAGTTCCGGGTGCATCCTTCTTTATTACGAATCCACAAAGCCGACCTAAATTCAGGCCACCCTGATCCAGCCACTTTACCAGAATACAATCCTTTTAAAACAAAACAAAATCATATGTTAAACAAATGTATTGCACTAATCTTTTGTATTGCCATTCTTGCGTCCTGTAAACCGCAAGAAAGCAGTCAGACCGAAACCGTTTCCACTTTTGATGAACAAGCGGAAACCGATGCCATATTAAAAGTGATCGAAAATGAAACCAAAT
Organism: Lewinellaceae bacterium; assembly: GCA_020636135.1. Lineage (NCBI taxonomy): Bacteria > Pseudomonadati > Bacteroidota > Saprospiria > Saprospirales > Lewinellaceae > Lewinellaceae bacterium. Next base: position 490,294 of record JACJYK010000002.1, on the reverse strand, counting down.
GCTTTTTTAACGGCGATTACGAATGCTGGAAAAGCAACTGGAGTCATAACAACTACGCACTTCAAGCATGGAATAATTCCGATGGCACCGCGGATGCAGCCGTCGGGTGGGATAAAATAAACAAGCAGGGAAAAGACTGGATCGAAACATACTATAAAAATGGCGAAAACATCATCCACCCGGAAGTACACCGGGAAAAACCAATTGTGAAGTTCTTTAATGAATCTGCTGCTTATTTGCTCTGGACACAATACAATGCAAATCAGGAAAAAACCAATTTCCGCAGCAGCCAGGAAATTCGGCTGATGGAGAAAGAAGCAGATGGATGGAAGATTGTCTGTGTTACCGCCCTTTGGGATGTTGGACCAAAAATACCCTACGATAGTCTGAATATCGATTAACTCATAAAAGGTTCGATCAAACAACTACCCACTTCCGTGTTGGGGCGAATTACAGGAACTCATTTCCATGTCAGGAAGTTCAACCCCGACCCAACCAACTATTTGATTAACTGGTGATTTTCTATTGTTTGTTGCTCATCGGAAATACAATTCCATACCGGGATGCCGTTTCAACAAGCTTTTGGATATTTGGTGGTCCCTGAGGTCGGGGTGGGATCTCCAGTGCTTCGGCAGGCTCCGACATCGCAATGAAGTATTCTTCAAATCCGCCTGGACATAAATGAATAATGACTTCCGCTTTTTCCGATATCACCCTGAAGGTATGCGGAATGTTCCTCGGAAGCATAATCCAATCTCCCTTACTGACCCGATGCAATTCATCTCCAATGGTGAATTCCATCTCGCCGTCCAACAAATAAAACGATTCCTCTTCCTGAGTATGAATATGGGGAGGAGGCTCCAGACCCTGTATTTCATAACCATGAATTACAGAGAAAGCCCCTTGGGTGTCATTGGAGGAGATCAGGATGCTGATCAGATGTCCGATGTACCAATATGAATTGGAAAGTGTTGGTGACGCCAGGATCATGTATTTTCAATTTTAACCAATTGATTCGTTGATCTGAAGGTTGGTTTCAATTTGCACGCTGTACCATTGATTATTTAGACTAAATTAGTTAGGTGATTCGAAATGGTCAAGTACGAACAAAAAAGTAAGGTACTTACCAATAGGATATGAATAATTGATCCTCAATTACTTAATTCTACAGAAATGGAGAATAATTTTTCACACCCGGTGCTGATTGAAAGTTGCCCGGTACAACACATCCTCCAGTTTATCGGCGGAAAATGGAGAATTGGTATACTCTGGAGCATGAAAGACGGATGCAGGAGATTTGGTGAACTTAAAAAGGATGTACTAGGCATTTCCGAAAAAGTGTTAATTCAAGAATTACGACATCTTGAGCAGTCAAAAATCATCCATCGAAATGCTTATGCAACCATTCCTCCCAAAGTAGAATATAGCCTGACGGAAAGAGGTATGTCGTTGATCCCTCTGCTAAGAGACATTGTGAACTGGGGTTATTCAGACCTGAAAATGACAGCGGTTACAGGCTGAAATGACCCACCGGAACATACTAATAATCAACATTGGAAATTTATCTGCAACAAGCATTGAAAATCATACCATACAGAGTCCAAATGACTGGTGTAATCAACCTGATCCGTCTTCCTCTGCTTATATTCTTTTTATTGGCATGTAACCCGACCGGTGGAAAGGATCAGGCAAACCAGCCCGCAACCATCCGGTCTGAGGACGAAGTGTTTTATTTGATTTTCCCACGAAGCTTTTCCGACAGTAACGGTGATGAAATCGGGGACCTGAACGGGGTGACGGAGAAGTTGGATTATCTACAGCAATTAGGTGTTACATCGATCATTATGACCCCCCTGTATCCATCCATTTATTACCACAATTATTTTACCGATAATTTCGCCGGAATTGACGAGGAGTTTGGTTCAATGGATGATTACCTGCATATGGTCCGGGAGATCCACCGAAGAGGGATGAAGTTCTATATGGACACTGAAGTCCAATACGCGACCAAGGAACACCCCTGGTTTAAGGAGTCCTTTCAAAATCCTTCTTCTCAATACGACGACTATGTTTTTTACAACGATTCCCTGAATCAGGATCCCTCCACCATTGTATTCGGCGTGAAGGGCCTGACATCTTACGATGGTTCCTACCTGGATATTACTACCGTGAATCTCTACAATCCGGCGGTGAGAAAATATATGGTGGATCTCTACGCTTACTGGGTTGACCCAAATGGTGATGGAACCTTTGATGACGGGGTGGATGGATTCCGGCTGGACCACACCATGGATGACCTGGATGGCAAGGGCTTATTGAAAAATATGCTGACTGATTTTTGGAAGCCACTGATCGATCAGGTCAAAGCACAGAATCCCGCTGTCAAATTCATCGCAGAACAATCCGAATGGGACAAGCCATTCTGGGAAGACCCCGGCTATGGTTTCTTCTCCAAAGCGGGAGTGGACATCGTCTATTCTTTCGGCCACTGGTATGGCATGTCGGACCGCGGGCAATTTGCGAAAGCGATCGAGGTAGAAAATGAAGGTACACCTGCGGGCAAACATTTCTTTTTATTCCTCGACATGCATGACACCGACCGTTTTGGCAGTACGCCAGGCTGGTCGGTTGCCAGGAACAAACAGAAAGCGGCCATGGTCTACCTCAGCAAGGGAATACCCTTGATCTATTACGGTCAGGAATTGGGGATGAAAGGCACCCGGTTACCGGACAGCGTGGATACTGGCATCCCGCAGCCTCACGATGGCTCCGATGTGCCGCGCAGAGAAGCTTTTGAGTGGAGCCGGGATATCAACAGCGATGGAATGGCCACCTGGTATAAAGATGCACAACCCTATTGGGATCATCGTCTCAACCATTCGAATGATGGCATTTCCGTGGAGGAAGAGGATACCGATATCCATTCACTATTGAACTATTACCGGAGCCTATTCCGTTTCAGAGCAGCCAACAAAGCCTTCTACAGCGGCGAAATTCAGGTGATACCCACACAAAATGACTCCGTACTAGCGTATTGCCGCTGGGATGAAGAAAGCAAGTTTCTTTTGGTTTTCAATTTTAGACCGGAAAATGCCGATGCGGAAATCCTATCCTCTTCACTTCCTTTCGAAGTTGGCGTCGGAAAATGGGCCAAAGTCCTCGGTGATGATCAAAGCACTTTCAAAGTTCAGGAAGGCATCGTAAGGGTGTCCCTGGTGAATAACGGTTTTCTGGTTTTACAGGTCAGATGATATCCGATGGTCCATGAGATTCCTTACATTGAGGGGACTATTCTATTGCATGTTTGGGATTGACTGAACACAAATTGAAACCTATGGAAAAGGATGACAAAAAAGCGACCACCCCGGAGCCAATCCAAACCAATCAACCAGGGACAAGAACCCGTAAAGTAAGTCAGGGAGATGTTACCGATGGTACCACCCCATCAGAAAAGCGAAGCCATTCCATCAATGACCGGGTCACTTCCCGGATTTCCAAGGAGGCGAGTGAACTCATCAGCCTCGCCGAGCAAAACGGAACGACAGCCGAACAAACGGTGCGGGAATACCTGAAGAGTTTCTCTAAAGAGGAACAACTGATGATCCTGAAACAACTTCAGGTGGATTTGAAGCTGGGCGATAAAAAACAGCATCCCGACGATGTGTTGTCACCCACCTGGACCACCGGAGGTTATCCCTACCTGAATCTGATGTCACGCAAGAATTATGAGCGTCAGAAATACGACCTGCAGGTAGAGTTGCTGAAGCTTCAACACTGGGTACGGGAAAACGGAACCCGGGTAATCATCCTCTTTGAGGGAAGGGACGCGGCGGGAAAGGGTGGCACCATCAAGCGATTTATGGAACACCTGAATCCACGCGGCGCGCGGGTGGTAGCCCTGGAGAAACCTACCGAGGAAGAAAGGGGCCAATGGTATTTCCAGCGCTATGTTAAGCATCTGCCTTCCAGGGGAGAAATCGTACTGTTTGACCGGTCCTGGTACAACCGTGCCGGTGTCGAACACGTGATGGGATTTTGTTCGGATGATGAATACCAGCAATTCATCAAGGAAGTGCCCGAATTTGAGCGAAATCTGATCCGCAATGGCATTCATCTCATCAAATTCTGGTTTTCCGTAAGCCGCGATGAGCAACACCGGCGGTTCAAGGACCGCGAGAATCACCCGCTCAAACAATGGAAGCTCTCCCCGGTGGACCGTGCCTCCCTGGACAAGTGGGAAGCATATACGGAGGCTAAGGAGAAAATGTTCTTCAATACCGACACCTCTGACTCCCCCTGGATCGTCATCAAGTCAAACTGTAAGAAGCGGGCACGTCTCAATGCCTTGCGTTATGTGCTGAATAAATTCAGTTACGGTAAAAAGAAAATGAAAAACATCGGACGCATAGATCCCCTCATCGTGGGCCGGTCCAATATCATTTATGAAATAGAAGAGGAAAAAAGAAGACAACAACAATCTGAAGACAATTAAATCAAGCATAATGTTCAGGCACGCAAAGCTCTTAATCCTGATCCTGGCAGTGGTTGCCACCGGTCACTTGGCAGGACAATCATTTCCGGCCAATACCATGGCTGCACCAAACTGCCTCCCGGGCAAATCCTATCCCCGCATTTATCCGGATGGCCGCATCATCTTTCAATTGCAGGCACCTGATGCTCAGGAGGTGTTGGTGGATATTGTAGGTAAAAAATTTCCAATGCAGAAGGATACGAGTGGCCTATGGACGGTGACCACGGAGCCGATCGTGGAGGGCTTCCACTATTATGCCCTGAATGTAGACGGGGTGCGGGTATCCGATCCGGCCATGTACACCTATTTCGGCGCAAGTGCAGCCCTCAGCGGTATAGATGTGCCAGCCCCGGATGACATGATCTTTGCAGCAAAAGATGTGGCCCATGGCCAGGTGCAGGCCCATTACTACTATTCAGCGATCCGCCAGGCCACCAGGAGATGCTTTGTCTATACGCCTCCGGGCTACGATGAAAATCAGAGCAAGCGTTATCCGGTACTGTACCTGCAGCACGGTTGGGGCGAGAATGAGACCGGCTGGAGCAATCAGGGAAAAATGAACTTCATCCTGGATAACCTGCTGGCAGAACACAAAGCCGAGCCTATGATCGTCGTGATGGACAATGGCGATATCGCAGGATTGCCGTTTAACGTGGTGAACTGGGATTCGGCCCAAAGCGTCACTTCCACCGGCAAGGGTAAGGTTGAATTTCAGGACCTGGTCATTCGGGAAATCATTCCCATGATCGATGCTTCTTTCCGTACCATCCCGGACCGGGACCACCGGGCCATGGCCGGCTTATCCTGGGGAGGATTACAAACCTTCGAGATCGTCTTTAATCATATGGACATGTTTGCATATCTCGGAGCATTCAGCGGGGCCATCCGGCTGCGGGATAATGTGGATGTAACGGAATTGTACGGAGGCCTCTTAAAAAGGCCTGATGAAATCAATCGCAAAATGAAACTGATCTGGATGGGTACGGGCAGCGCGGAAGGCAATTGGTCACAAGGCTTCCGGGATAAATTGGTCGAGCTGGGTGTTAAAGACATCGTGTTTTATATTTCCCCCGGAACGGCTCATGAATGGCTGACCTGGCGTAGATGCCTGTATGAATTTGCCCAGCAATTATTCAAATAAGGGACCTGTCCAAAAGGAACAATCAGCAGATCCCGGACCAGGATTCAGTCATTGAATTTCGGCCTGGAGTCTCCCGGCGCAGGTAACTGCGTATAACGCTCCGTGATGATCAATCAACTTGATGCTTTTTATCTGGATCAGGAAGAACCGAACAAGAGTTGTCTGATGGCTTTACGACATCTGATACTGGGATATGAAACTATTACGGAGACGATGAAATATGGCATGCCCTGTTTTTTATTGGGAAAACGAGCACTTTGTTACCTGTGGAGAGACAAGCAATCCGGTGATCCTTATATCCTGATGGTGGAAGGCAAACAATTACACCATCCCCAATTGGAATCCGGGGATCGAAAGCGGATGAAAATACTGCGTATTAATCCTGGAGAAGATCTACCACTCGCTACCATTCATCAGGTTTTGGACGAGGGCATCCGTTTGTACCAGCAAGATCTGTGATGCAAACCTGGAGTCTGCTTCATCAACCCACAAAAACAAACCGGAGTTTTTGATGTTAAAAAGTTTGACACTCGCTCAAGTGGATATTTTATGAAGGAAACATTCCAACTATTTCAAGTCACTGAAAAAGAAGTAAGTAGGATCCAAAAATCGGAAAATGCGCCACATACGCACGATTACGAAGAATTACTGATCGGGGTGAAGGGAAGCCTTGAACATTTTATTGATTTCACCTGTACGCGGATGGATGCGCCTTTTGTAAGTTTTGTAACCAAGGGCAAGGTACATCAGGTCATTCCGCATTTAAAGGACGGGGAATGCAACATCTGGGCGGTGCGGTTTAAGAGTGAGTTTATCCCGGAAACCACTTTCCAGTTGTATGCCTATTATCACAACAATGCCAACATTCCGGTACCTGCAGATCGTTGTTTCAAGCGGATAGAAACCATCTGCCAGCTCATGCAGGATGAATACAACGCAAAAGAGCCAGATTACGCCGTCCTCCGGCACCTGTTAAGCGCTCTTTTCACTATGGTGGAATCCGAAAGAAGAAAGCTGCATCCGGATGAGACTCCGCTGACCAGGACACAAAACTCCACCTTCAAAAATTTCCTGTTGCTGCTGGAAGAACATTTCCGGCGTCCGGAAGGTGTTGAATTTTATGCTGAGAAACTGTTCATGAGCAGTCGGAATCTGAATATTATCTGTCAAAACATCCTCCAGCAGAGCGTATCCGAAATTATTGAAACACGCAAGCTCATCGAAGCAAAAAACTTACTGCTAACGACAGACAAGACCATTGCGGAAATTGGTTTTGAGCTTGGTTATCAGGACAAATCCTACTTCACCAGCGTGTTCAAAAGGAAATCCGGACAGACACCCAGTGAGTTTCGCAAGGAGATGACGGCGATCATTTCCTGATATTACCACTCCTTTTCCGATTTGCCATACCCCCTGCGGTCCTTGTTGATGGAACTTTGTATCCATAAACAATTGATCACTTTTAATCCAAGAAAATTATGACAACTGAAAAAACCGTATGGAAATTAGATCCTGCACACAGTGAAATTACCTTTAAGGTGAAACATATGATGATCTCCAATGTGAAGGGCGCCTTTAATATGTTTCAGGCGGAAATCCAGGGTGAAGATTTCACGAAGTCCAAAATAACCGTTGACATCAATGCAGCGTCCATCGACACCAATAGTCCTGACCGTGACGCTCATTTGAAAAGCGCTGACTTCTTTGACACCGAAAATTATCCGACACTGCATTTCGAGAGTACATCGTTTACGAAGGTAAAAGGCGACGAATACGAACTGAAAGGTTTTCTGACCATGAAGGGTGTCCGGAATGAAGTGACCCTGGAAGTTGAATTTGGCGGCATCAATAAAGATCCGTGGGGACACGAAAAAGCCGGATTTTCGGTTGAAGGGAAGATCAACCGTAAGGACTGGGGATTAAACTGGAATGCCGCGCTGGAAACCGGCGGTGTTCTGGTAAGTGATGAAGTGCGTCTTCAGGCCGATATACAATTCGTCAAGCAGACCGTATAATTATCCTTACGCATGGATCGCCGGCAATTACTAAAATCTTTGACTCTGACTTTAACCGGAGGTATTATGAAACTCAATGCGCTCAATCAATTAACATCACACTTTGAGAATACCGAAACGATGCCCCTGCTATTTCTCGGGCACGGGAGTCCCATGAACGCCCTGGCAGACAATACGTTTACCAGGGGGTTCCGGGAGGTATCGAAACAGATCGGGAAACCCCGGGCGATCCTGTGCATTTCAGCGCATTGGGAAACCCGGGGCACCTACATCACAGCCATGGACAAACCTCAGACCATTCACGATTTTGGCGGGTTTCCACCAGCTTTGTATCAGGTTCAGTATCCGGCGCCAGGCAGCCCGGAGCTGGCGAAAGAAACCAAAGCACTGGTTGATACGACCGAGATCCAGTTAACCGATGACTGGGGCCTGGACCACGGGGCATGGAGTGTCATTAAGCATTTGTATCCGGAAGCAGATGTGCCGGTCGTGGAGATGAGCATTGACTTTACCCGGAATCCGCAATATCACTTTAACTGGGTAATGCGCTGGCGGCCCTGCGTAGAAAAGGGGTGCTGATCATCGGGAGTGGCAATCTGGTCCATAACCTGCGCATGGTCGCCTGGAACCAGCTGGACACTCCTGGTTATGCTTACGACTGGGCCGAGGAAGCCCGCACCAAAATGAATGACTGGATCCTGACCGGGAATCACCAGCCATTGGTCGATTACCAGAAACAAGGCAGGGCAATGCAATTAGCCATACCCACACCCGATCACTTTCTGCCGCTGCTCTACGTGCTGGGGTTACAAAACAAGCAAGATCAGGTAGAACTTTTTAATGATCAGCCGCTGGCGGGATCTTTGACCATGACTTCCGTTATGATCAGGCCTTCCTGATGGCCACCAGGCAGATATCGCTGATTGTGTGAATTGGAACACAGAAGCAACCTGCCATTTGCTATACCTTGCTGGCGAATCATTTAAAAGTACATCGCATGAAGTATTATTTTAATGCCACCGTCAAAGGCAAATCCTTTGAAGAGGCCATTGAACTGGTACAAGCAGAACTCAAAAAAGAAGGTTTTGGTGTTCTGAACGAAATTGACATCCAATCCACTCTGAAGAATAAAATTGATGTTGACTTCAAGAAATACAAAATCCTGGGTGCATGCAATCCACATTTTGCACACAAGGCACTGATGAGCGAAGACAAGATTGGTGTTTTTCTACCCTGTAATATAGTGGTTGAAGAGCATGAAAATGGCGAAGTAGAAGTTGCTGCGGTCGACCCCATTGCTTCTATGAGCAGTGTCGGAAATGAAAAACTGGTAGTTCTGGCCGGTGAAGTTCAGGCAAAGCTGAAGCGAGTCATTCAGGGTTTGTCCTAGAAAGTTATAACTGGTCATTCCGGCTGCCATAGGTAACAGACGAAAAACTTTCCGTTTACCGGTCTTTATCGGGGAAGCTGATCCAACGCTTTGATCAGCCTTACACAGGCATCGGAAATCTCATCTTCGGTAATGGTCAATGGAGGAGCCAACCGGACACTCTCCATATTGAAGAGGAACCAGTCCACGAGTACTCCTTCCTGCTTCGCTATTTCTACCAGTCGAAGGACTTTATCCGACGAACCGAGGTCCAGGGCCATGAGTAAACCCAGTGAACGGATCTCCCGGACGGCCGGGTGATGCAATAATTCGGTCATCAGGCGGGATTTTACCGCAACCTGGCCGATCAAATCCTCCTGCTCCAATACCTCCATAGCAGCGCAGGATGCCGCACAGGACAATGGATTGCCACCAAATGTCGTCAGATGCCCCAGTATGGGGTGATGTGACAGGCATTGCATGATATCCCGGGAGGCTACAAAAGCGCCCAGGGGCAGTCCGCCACCAAATGCCTTTGCAACCAGCAGGATGTCCGGCACAATGCCATACTGCTCAAAGGCGAACCAGGTTCCGGCGCGCCCCATGCCGGTCTGGATCTCATCCAGAATGAGCAGAGCGCCGGTTTCGGAGCACCGGTTACGAACCACCTGCAGGAATTCCTGCTGGGCAGGTATAACCCCGGCCTCCGCCTGCACCACTTCCAGGATCACTGCGGCCGTCGAGGTAGTGATGGTTTGTAAAGTGGTCTGATCATTAAAGGTGATGTGGCGAATCCCGGGCAATAATGGCCGGTAGGCACGGGTATGTTCGGGCTCGCTCATCAGGCTCATGGCGCCCTGGGTAGAACCATGATAAGCACGGCGGCAGGCGATGATCTCAAACCTACCAGTATAGCGTTTCGCCAGCTTCATGGCCCCTTCTACAGCTTCGGCACCACTATTGGTCAGGTAGACGGAGGATAAAGTGTCCGGCAGATGGCTGGCGAGCCTGGTGGCTGCCCTAACCTGAACGGACTGGATGTGCTCTCCGTAGACCATGGTATGGAGATAGGCATTCGCCTGGTCGTGGATGGCCGCAATGATGTGGGGATGCTGATGGCCCAGATTACTGACTGCGATCCCGGATATAAAATCGTAATGCGGTCTCTGGTCCTGATCGTACAGGAATACACCACCCGCTTTCTCTACGCTGAAGGCAAGTGGATTAGGGCTGGTCTGGGCAATGTGACGGAAAAACAGCTCGTGATTGCGGGGCATCTTTTTTTATCCAAAGTTAAGATTATCTCTTAAGATGCCCCCGATACTCAGGAGTAGCTGGGAGGGTTATATCAGGGTCAAACAGGTAGATACTTATTTTTCGACCTTAAACTGAGAGCCTGATAGCTCAAATAAAAATGTAGTTTTCTTATCAAGAGATCTGTGCCAGAGCAAATCCGTTGATGATGTAATATTATAAAAAATTTAATACTTAGTTAATCTTTCAAAAAAATATATTCAATTTTTTTTCATGTACAGAATGCTAAATACGAACGAGCTAAACAATTGAGGTATTTTATATATAAACTATCGCTTATTCTAATTGCTACCCATCGGACTAGCGCTGTGAGGGGGCTCCCGGAGGGAGCAGCCCACAGGGCCGAGCGCCAGCGAGCACCGGAACATAGCGGCCCGCAGAATCAGGCAGCCCATACCGGACGAATTAAACCAGAGAGCAGGCTGAAGGCGGTGGGCAACAAATCCATGCGGGCAGTCCCCTACCCTGAAAAACGTCAGGTATAGATAAATTGTTGGATGTGAAGAGGACCTGGATGCATTTTCCAGCCTGAAATTGGACGGTTGGCGCCGGGAATGGATTATGCCTGGGAATGCTTAAAAAATGTTAGCGCAATGTTAAACCGTCCCCAATTGCCGGCTATAATCCGCACCGGATGAGCGGGTCTTTCGGAAATGCAGGAGATTGCATTATTTTTGTATTGTTCTAAACATAAAGGTTCAACATGATGAAATTAAAGATCCTCGTTGCGACGCTACTAATCAGTGCTTCGGCCTGGAGCCAGGGTATTGAGTTTTTTCAAGGCAGTTATCATGAGGCTTTTGCGATGGCCAAAGAACAAGGCAAGCTGGTCTTCGTGGATGCTTTCGCCGAATGGTGCGGCCCCTGCAAGCGGATGGCTGCAACCGTATTTCCACAGCCGTCGGTAGGTGAGTACTTTAATGCCAACCTGATCAGCCTGAAAATCGATATGGAAAAAGGCCAGGGTCTGGAATTCCGTAAGACTTATCCCGTCACGGCCTATCCTACCTTCTTATTTCTGGATGGCGATGGCAACATCGTATCCAAAGTAACCGGAGCACGGGGTCCGGAACAGTTCATCCAGGTAGCCCAGGCCGCTGTAAATAAATACGACCCGAGTGCGGCTTTTGCCAAAGCTTATGAAGGCGGAGATCGCAGCTATGAGACTGTATACAACTATGTCAAATCCCTAAATAAGTCGCACCAGCCCAGTCTGGCCATATCCAACGAATACCTGAATGCACAGGCGGATCTTTCGACGCCGGAAAACCTGCGCTTCATCTATGAGGCGATGGTCGAAGCGGACAGCAGGATATTTGATCTATTCATCGAGCACCGTCCGGGTATTGAAGCGCTGGAAGGCGCAGAGGCAGTTCAGAAACGGATCCTCCAGGCTTGCCAGGCGACCGTCAACAAGGCTATCGAATTTAAATTCGATGCACTGCTGGAAGAAGCCCAGACAAAAATCAAAAAACATATACCTGGTCAGGCGGATGCATTCATCGAATCTACGTCCCTTGCCTATGCGAAAGCATCCGGTGACGCCAAGACTTACATGGCCCTGAGTAAGGACCGGGTGAGTGGTACCTATAAGAAAGATGCCAGCCGGCTTCACGAAGTTGCCGCGGAAATGGAACAATACTTCAACCAGGACCCGGAAGCCATGGATTATGCCGCCAAACTGGCCAAAAAAGCCTGTACCTACGGAGGCCAGGCGGAGTATTTTCTAACCTATGCTCAAATATTGCTTCACCAGGGCAATACAAAAGATGCGATGGACCAGGCGAATCACGCGCTAAAGCTGGCCCAGGACCGTAAAGAGGACTGCGGAGAAATCGAACGTTTCATCAAGAGCATCTGAACAGCGCAGGCTTTATTCTTCTTCGCTATCGCTTCGTGAATCTGTGACCGGTAAATCCTCCGGGCCGGCTTCATCGGGTTCGCGGGGTTCCAGCCAGAAGTTATTGTACCCTTCCCTGATGGTGATGTGCACCATCTGCTGATTGACCAATTCAAGGAGAGCCAGGAATGTGACGATGGCATGGATACGGTTGGTACATTGATCAAAGATATCCTGGAATGATGCTCTTTTACCAATGCGGACGCTGGAGAGGATGAACTCCTGCTGATCCTGAATGGTATATTCGTAGCGGGCGATGCGATGGACCACGGTCTTCTCGGCATTGAAGCGGGCCATCACCTGTTCAAATGCCTTGAGCAGCTTGAAGAGGGTGAGTGATTCCAGCTCCACATCGACCAAAGCACGGGTCGCCATTTGCCGCAGCTCCTGATTGACGTTGCCCCGTCCAAATTTCCCGGCCTGGTCTTCCTCCATCTCACGCAGCTCATCCAGCACACTTTTATAGCGCTTGTATTCGAGCAGGCGTTCGACCAGTTCCAGGCGTGGGTCGATCTCCTGACCTTCTTCATCCAATGGCTTACGCGGTATCAGCATTTTCGCCTTGATACGCATAAGTGTGGCAGCCATCAAGATAAATTCACTGGCTACATCGACATTCAGTTTCTCCAGATGGCGGATGTATTCCAGAAAATCATTGGTTATCTTGGCGATCGGGATATCGTTGATATCCAGTTCATCCCTTTCGATAAAGAACAGGAGCAGGTCAAAAGGACCTTCAAATTGTTGTATTTTGACTGTGTAGGACATGGACCACAAAAGTAATGTTGAATGGTGAATGTTGGGTGGGGAATAGGCATTTGTTTACCTCCCGTGTTCAAGAACCCTATTAATCCTGATCTTCTTAACCCGAATTATGACTATTGAAGGATTCATCGAGATGGCTTTGAGCTTTCCGGAAACGAGCCAGAAACCCCATTTTGACCGGCTGGCTTTCCGGACTACCCGGAAAATTTTTGTCACCCTGCATGAAGGGTCCGCAACCATCAATGTAAAGCTTTCACCCGAATCCCAGTCGGTCTATGCGTCGATTGACCCCGCCATCATCTACCCGGTACCCAATAAATGGGGTCAGCAGGGATGGACGACTGTGGTGCTGGCGGATACGCCGGAAGACCTGATCCGTGAAATGGTTCAGATGGCGTATGAAGAAGCGCAATAAAAAAGGCCGAATGAAGCATTCTGAAAACAACCTTCATCCGACCTTTCTATTCGAAACTTAACTCCTTACCGAAGTCCTTCTGCTCTAAAATTTGATCCCAAGGGTGCCCATAACCAGATGTTGCTGGGTAGTGTTTTCAATGTTCTGGCCAGGACCTTCCACCAATTGGTAAGGGCTGTAATCCGATCGGTCATGCTGATAACGGTAGGCAACGTCGAAGAAGACTTTATCACCGCGCACGCCTGCACCGGCTGAAAAACCGGTATTGTATCCGGTCTCGGAGACGTAGGGGTTGTTTGCGATCTGCACGCCGCCACGGACACGGAAATAACCCAGCACCCATTCGGCACCTGCCCGCACCTGATAACCATTCTGTAGTGCATCCTGGATCTGGGCATTCAGCTCACCCTCATAAATCTTGTCATCTTTAAACCTGAACTTGGCATTTTGGTAAGGTGTCCAGGCCAGTTCTGTCGAGATGAATCCATTTTTTCCCAGTAAAATGCCCACACCGAGTTGCGCGCGCATGGGCAGAACATAAGAATAACTGTATTCACCCTGGGGCGAATTTTCCGTATTTGTCTGTACCGTATTGTCTTCCTGGTAGGAAAAAGTCAGGTCGGTGGTATAGGTGTCATTCAGTTTGATGACCGAGGGCGTATGGAATGATGCGCCAACCCGTACCTGTTCATTGAGCAGATAGGTAGCACCGATTTTCGCATGGACACCGGATCCTTCGGTGCGCACGTATTCTTCAAACTGGAGTTGCTCAAAATAGGGTATCTCGTTCTGGTCGTCATCTTCCTGGTAGGTCTTACGCACTTCGTAATTGACAAAAGGAATGTTGACGGTGGCACCGATGAGCAGCTTTTCATCGTAATTCGCGCCCAGTCCGATAAGCAACTCACTCATACCACCGGAGGCGGAGACGACCTGCTGCTTACTGGTGACGGCCGATGGGTTCAGATCGTAGTCACTTTCGTACTGATTATTTTCATCAAAGTCATAGATCGCACCGGTGACATATGCCGGGAGGGTTTCAAATGACCCCAGCGCTTCAGGAGGCAAATTATTGGCCTGTTCGACCCATCGCTGGGTGATCGACCCGGTAGAACGACCGAGGATGGTAAAATTGCGGTTGTAATCGGCCAGGCGGTTTAAGCCGATGGCGAAGTTGGAAGTCTTCCACTTACCACGCTGAGGACGGGTGACGGATACCAGTCCCACGTTGTTAATCAGAAACTTATTGGTTTGATCGGTGGAGCTGCCTGTTCCGGATAAAAATTTTGAGTTGACCGACTGGCTGTAAAAGGCCGGCGTGAAATTAAATTCCGACCAGCGGAACGCGCCGATTCCGGCGGGGTTCTGAGAAAGGGCTCCAAAGTCTGCGCCCATAACTCCCATCGAGCTACCTACTCCTACATGGCGGGCGGTTCCGGTGGGGTTAATGACTGCAAAGCGGGCGGCGTCGGTTATGGTTTGTGCTTCAGTAATGCCTGCCACCAGGCACAATACCAGCACCCAATGATACGGTTTCATCATGTTTTGGATTCGTGCTAGAAAAAAGGGTGGAACAATGATTAACCTCACTATTCCACCCCTCTTCCTTATTTACAATGATATTTTTCTTACTGGTTGTGTCCCCGGGGTGAACTGCTGCTGCTGCTTCTTGGCGAAGAGCTTGACGATGAAGAAGAACGCGAAGGGCTCATCGAAGGTGAGCTGCTCCGGGTCGGCGTTGAAGGCCGGTATGTGCTGCTGTGTCCTGAGCGGTTCATGCTTGGGCTGCTGCTACTACGCGGAGAGTAGTTCGGACTGCTGCTGCGCGTGGTATTATACGTGCGGGAGGAACTCGTCGTTGAAGAGCTTCTCTGGAAAGCGGGGCTCGAGGATGTCCGCTGGCTTCCAGACCGGTAAGTCGGCGTGTTTGACGTCCTGGGGGCTACCTGAGAGCTTCTTGGTGATGTTGTTGTTCTTGGTGATGTTGTCGATCCCTGACGATTGGAAGAATAACCATCCGTCCGGCGGGTTGGATTATAAACCCGGTTTTGATCGGAAGTTCTGGCCTGGGTACGCGGGCTTACGACTCCACTGCGTTCATCACCTGTACGCCGGTTTACCACGGTGGCACCACGATTTGTTGTGCTCAATCCCGGGTTTAACCCATTATTGGTGCGGCGAGGCGTGGTGACAACCGTTCCACGGTCATTGGCGCCAATGCGGCGCGAACCGTAATACGATCCACGGCTGCTTCCGTAATTGTAATTGTTGTAGTTGTTGTAGCCACTGTAGTAGCCATAGGGTGAATAGGCATACGACGGTCCACACCAGGTATTCCATCCTGACCCATAGTATCCGTAAGAACTGAACGGGCTGTAGAAGCTGGAATAGCGTCCATATCCCCACGGCGAGTAATAGCTCCATGGGCTGGAATAAGAATCGTACCATCCGTAACCATAGCCGTAAGGATTCCAAGCTGTATAGAGACTTGGCCGGTAATACCGACTACCGAAAAACAGGTTCACATTTACTCCGGGACGATAAGACGAATAAAAAGGATCGTAATAGTTATAGTCCATGAAGTAAGGTGAATAATACCCGAAGCCAGCCGTAGGATGGTAGAACCTGCGAATGCGCTGGGAATAATAATAGTCGTAATCGTCGTAATAATCGTATGCTTCATCGTCGTAAGCATAGTCGTCATTCGGATATTCCTCATTGTACGTTACACTGTAAGACGCATCCATATCCGGATCGTAATACAGGTCATCGGTTTGAGCGTAGGACACACCCCCGAAGACAAGAACCAATAAGGACAGTAACCATGTGTTTTTCATTGTGATAGGATTTAGGAACATCGTATAATACCCGGACAATCTATAATGTGCAATTTATTACTTTTATGCCGTTTTTTCTGTTAATATCAGTTAAAGTAAGTCCGTGACACGTTATCAATTGTTAAGAGCTCACCTTTGAACTCTATCATTAAGACGTAAACGGAGCCGGGTTAGTTCCGATGATAACATAAATTTAACCTGGACAGGCTATTGGAAATCAATGTACTATGAGTAAAGGCATCACATCGAGAGCAGACAATTATTCGCAATGGTATCTGGATATCGTCAAGCGGGCCGACCTGGCTGACAACTCGGCGGTAAGGGGATGCATGGTGATCAAACCACATGGTTATGCCATCTGGGAAAACATGAAATCCGCCCTGGATCAGATGTTCAAGGACAGCGGTCATGTCAACGCCTATTTCCCGCTTTTCATCCCGAAAAGTTTTCTCAGCCGTGAGGCCGAACATGTGGAGGGATTTGCCAAAGAATGTGCTGTGGTAACACACCACCGCCTCAAAAATGACCCCAATGGAAGCGGCCTGATCGTGGATCCGGAAGCAAAACTGGAGGAAGAACTGGTGGTCCGCCCGACTTCGGAAACGATTATATGGAATACTTACAAAGACTGGATCCAGTCCTACCGGGACCTTCCTCTGCTGATCAATCAGTGGGCCAATGTCGTTCGCTGGGAGATGCGTACCCGGCCTTTCCTGCGTACGGCGGAGTTTTTGTGGCAGGAAGGCCATACCGCTCATGCCAGCCGGGAAGAGGCCATCGAGGAAGCTGAGCGCATCCATGAGATCTACGCCCGGTTTGCCGAGGACTTTATGGCCATGCCGGTCATCAAAGGCCGCAAAACAGCCAATGAACGATTTGCCGGCGCTGAAGAAACCTATACCATCGAAGCGCTGATGCAGGACGGCAAGGCATTGCAGGCCGGTACCAGCCATTTTCTGGGTCAGAATTTTGCCAAAGCTTTTGATGTGCGCTTCTTAAACGAGGGCAATCAGGAAGATTATGTATGGGCCACCTCGTGGGGAGTATCCACCCGTCTGGTGGGAGGAATGATCATGACGCATTCGGATGATGATGGGTTGATCGTACCTCCCAAACTGGCGCCTTTGCAGGTTATCATTGTGCCTATTCCCAAACCTGCCCCGGAACTTAATGAGGTAGCTGAAAAGATTATGCGCGCCTTACGGGACAAAGGGATCTCGGTCAAATACGATACAGACATGAAGAACCGCCCCGGCTTTAAATTTGCCGAATACGAGCTGAAGGGAATTCCGGTGCGCATCGGTATGGGTATGCGTGATCTGGAGAATAACCAGCTGGAAGTTGCCCGGCGGGATACCAAAGAAAAGAACATGGTTCCTATGGACGGAATCGGCGACTATGTCCGGCAATTGCTGGATGAGATCCAATCCAACCTATTCCGGCAAGCAGTAAATTATCGCACAGAACATACCACAGAAGTGCATGACTGGAAGGCATTCATGGAAGTCCTGGAAGATAAAGGTGGATTTGCCTCCGCACACTGGGATGGCACCACCGAAACCGAACTTGCGATCAAGGATAAAACCAAGGCTACCATCCGGTGCATTCCATTGGATGCCAGGGAAGAAGCCGGTCAGTGTATCCTGACGGGGAAACCTTCGAAAGGCAGGGTTTTGTTTGCGAAAGCGTACTAAAAGAAATGTTGAGTTTTGAATGTTGAGTTTTGAATGGGTGGGATTACCAGTAAATTGATTTTTCTCCGGCACACCATCCTGGTGCTGGCTCTGCCATTCCATTTAATGGCGCAGCAGACCTGGATGGCCGACAACGGTAACGGCACCTATTCCAACCCGATATTCTACGAGGAGTTTTCCGATCCGGACATGATCCGGGTTGGTGATGATTATTACCTCACCGGCACCACCATGCATACCATGCCGGGGTTGCCTATCCTGCATTCCCGGGATCTGGTCAACTGGGAATTGCTGACCTATGCCATACCACGTCTGGACCTGGGACCAGAAATGCAGTTGAAGGATGGTCAGGACATGTATGGCCAAGGTATCTGGGCGCCCTGTTTCCGGTACCACAATGGAACGTATTATATATTTTCTAATGTAAACAAACATGGTACCCAGCTTTTTACAGCTACCAACCCGGCGGGACCGTGGGCCCATCAGCAAATGCGGGCCCGCCTGCATGATGTCACAGTCCTCTTTGACGATGACGGAAAGATCTATGCCGTATGGGGCTATAATGAAGTAAAGATGGCTCAGTTGACGTCCGACCTGATGGACGTTATTCCCGGCACGGAAAAGGTAATCGTGCCAGCGGGCAGCGGAGCCGGTGAAGGCAGCCACATCTATAAGATTGACGGGAAATATTTTATTACGAATACCAATTACGATCCTGTCTGTTATCAGGTGTGCCTCCGCGCAGATGAGCCATATGGTCCCTATGAGGTCCAGGTGATCAGTGCGGAAGAAAACCTGGGAGAGGCCCAGCGTTTGCGTATTTTCAATACACAGGAAGGGCCGCCTTTTACCGTCATTCATTACCCGGAAAATTATGTAGGCTGCATTCCGATGCACCAGGGAGGTATCGTACAGGTGCAGTCCGGTGAATGGTGGGGATGGTCTATGCTGGATTACAATTCCGTAGGCCGTGTCACCGCTTTGTCGCCGGTAACCTGGGAAGATGGATGGCCGTATTTTGGGTTGCCCGGTAACCTGACCAGGACACCGCGGACCTGGATAAAACCTCATACCGGCCATTCCTCTCCACGCCAGGCTCCATTTGAACGGAACGACGATTTCAGCGGGGCAGGTCTTAAAAATGTCTGGCAGTGGAATCATGTACCTCAGGAAGATAAATGGTCCCTCTCCGAGCGACCCGGTTACCTCCGCCTGCACACTCTCCCGGCAGAAAGTTTCTGGCATGCCCGCAACAGCCTCACACAACGCGGCATCGGCCCGGAGTCTATGGCCACAACCATCCTGGAAACTTCTCACCTTCAGGAGGGTGACATTACTGGTCTGGCCTTGTTGAACCTGCCTTATGCCTGGCTGGGCATTGTTCAATCCACAAATGGAAAAATCCTGCGCTTTTTCGACCAGCAAACCGGGACACAGATCGATAAACCAATTGCCAACGGCACCATCTGGCTGCGAGTACACGCCAACTTTGAGCAGGACTGGAGTCAATTCAGCTACAGTGCCGACGGCAAGCACTTTGACGGGATCGGAGGCAAGGTGGAGCTACCCTACCAGCTGAAGACATTCCAGGGTGTACGCTATGCCTTGTTTGCCTTTAACGATCAGGGAAAGGAAGGCGGCTATGCCGATTTCGATCAAATGATCATCGATGAGCCCCGCTATCTGCCGCTTACTCAGCCCATCCCTTATGGTCAGGTGATAACTTTAACCAACCTTGCCGACTCAACAATTATGGTGAACTGGCGCAATCACCTCCGTCCGGTTGAGGTATCCAGTCCGTTCACTCAGGACCATGCATCCGGGTTTCAGGTAATTGACCGGGGTCAGGGTCGCATTGCCCTGCAATCTGTTTTCAGTGGTGGCTTCGTTACCGTCAAAGGGCACGCAGGCATGGCAGAAGTACGCATTGAGCAGACAGACCGTGGTGATGCATCGACTTTCCAGTGGGTAGATATGCTGGATGGATCTATCATGCTGATGTCCCTCTACAATCACCGTTATCTGAATGTGGATCCGGGAGCCAGGAGCCTTTGTTCGGCCAATGCCAGTGGGGCACAACCGGATCGGAAAGGTGGTGCCTGTTTCAGTTGGAAAATGCAGGAATAATCGGGTTTCAGTCCCACACAAATTTCCAACTCCCATCAGATTGCCGGCGCCATACCGTATGAAAATAGCCACGGGACTCGATGCTTTGTCCGGCTGTATCAACGGCTGAGAAAGAGTAGGGTCCGTAGGTATAACCCAGGTCTCCGCTGGCTGCTACATCCACGAAATCCGGACTCCAGGACAAATGCACATCGCGGAGCGTCTGGTTGCTGTAATAAGCATCGATCGCCTCCTTTCCCCGGATCAATTGGTTTCCGCGCAACATCACGGCGCTGGAGTCGGCAAATTGAACGAAAGCGGTGCGGATACCCTCTTTTGCTGCCAGGTCATTAAATGCCTTTTCAGCATCCCGGACCTCTTGTTTTCGTTGCTCCAGGTCTGGAGTGGGAACCGTGCAGGCAGTCATCAGCAGCAGTAAGTATAGGATCAGTTTATTCATTTTTACGCTAAACTACTGGATAGAACCCATATCCCTGACAAGTGCTTTCAGAAAGCAATGAACAGTCAGTATCTGTGATGAACCGACCATATCGTTCCGAATCCGGACAGCCGGCTTATTGATCTGGAAATACTGGATACTAAGCCAGCTCTCAAGCGTTCATCCCACAGCTTCATGGGCTTCATAGATGATTGGTAACACGTCCCTGATATCCGACACCACCGCATCTGCACCTGCAGTGAGCAGGGCTTCCCTGGAAAAAGCACCTGAAAGGCGACCAATGACACAAGCACATTGGGCTCTTCTTCCCTGAGTTATATCGGCTGGGGTATCCCCAACCTTCACAACCTGGTCAGGTCGTTGAATGCCGCAAAAGTCCATTAACCGGTGGATCATCTCCGGATGAGGCCGCCCTGAGCTTACCTCATCGCTGGTAATGGTGAAATCAACCAGTCCCTCCGTTTGCCAATTCATCCTGCTTAGGATGATATCTGCCATTTCCCGGTCAAAGCCGGTGTCCAGGCCAACGATTATGCCTAACCCTTTCAGGGCCCGGAAAACGGTACTGGTGCCCGGCACTTCCTGTACATCCGGGTCATAAGCATAATAGTGTCCCATCTCCGATTTGAAGGCGGAAAGCAATTGCGGCTCCAGGTCTGGCTGTACAATACCCAGCTTATTCAGTACATGGTGTATGCCTACCGGTTTGGGCACCGCGATAACCAGATTGGCTAATTCCCGGTCGATGGTCAGTTTAAATTGTGCAAATGCCCGGATCATGGCGTCATGGACGCTAAAAGCATTATCCACGGTGGTACCGGCCATATCAAAAACTGTCAGGCGTATCATGCTACGGGCGTATTTAACAGGGTGATCAAATCATCCAACCGTGAAAGAACCCGGTCCGGCTGATGTGGAGTAAGCTGAGCCTCCGTGTGGGTTCCATTGCTTACCGCCAGGTTTAGAAAAACCCCTGCCCGGCGGCCGGATTCGATGTCGGACGGAGTATCGCCGATATTCACTACCTGTCCCGGATCATCAATTTGCAGCCGCTCCATGGTCCTGAGGATCATATCCGGAGCGGGTCTGCCGGCGCTTACCTCATCACTGGCAATGCTGGACTGTATCCAGAAGCCTGCAGGCCCCAGATAATTTTCATCCAGCTCTTGCAACCACCCAAGCCGCTGCAAGATAATGTCGGTCACCTGCCGGTAGAATCCGGTGGTTAAACCCACCGCAATCCGGTGATCCTGTAAATATTGCAAGGTTTCCAGACAACCATCGGTTGGGAAAATGGGTTGTGTCCGATAATGGTGTTCGAGCAGCTCTTTGAACAAATCATAGCTTGCCGTCACGCGGTCAGACCATTGTTCATCACGATGGCCAAGTTGACGTGCCCAATAGGTCTCAAATACATACCGCTTTGACCAACCCTGGACTGCGCGGATTTCCTCCGACGTCATATGCAATCCGCTGTGTAGTGCAGCCTGGGCAAAGGCAGCTTCAACCTCGTGCAGGTCACGGACGGTGGTCCCGGCCATATCCATAACAACCAGTCTTATGCGGTCTCTGATCAATTCCATAATCGTTCAATGGTTTGCTCGCTGTACCCAGGGCTCGCAGTCATGCCTTTGCCACCGATACCCGTGATGATGTGAATGCGGTCTCCAAGGGATGTCTCAAAGATATCTCCTTCCGTGCACTGGGTGTAAATACCATACCATTGCCGCTCAATGGTCCAGTCCGGTAGTTGAAATAGCTTTTGGGCCTCCTGCAGAATTGCATTCTGAATTTGGTTATCGATCTGGTAATCCAATAAATGACGCTCTGCTATCGGAGCATATTCGTGGGAATCACCGATGATCAAAGATCCATCCAGTGCCTGCTTAAACAGGATATGGATGCCGAACTCTTTCAGCAGGCTATGATCTGCTTCCTTCGATTTGATGGATGCATAGGATGGACATTCATGGAAACTTTCATAACGCCGGATGGTTAACCCGGAGAGGATGGATCCTGGCAGGAATACATCATGATACGATCGCGTCTGCATCATATGCAGCTTACACAATTCCAGAGGAGCTTCCGCAAAGAGGTGTGGAAACAAATGATTGAAGTCTGCACCCGTGCAAACAATGGCCTGACTTGCCTTCCAACTGGTTCCTGTGATATCTTCAGCAACTATGTTATTACCAATGGTGTCCAGGTGCAGGACCGGGGTATTGGGCCGGTAGTGAAGTCCATACCGGGACTGCAGATGGTGCAGGACACGGTGAATGGCCAGGGTAGGCTCAAGCGTTATTTCTTCCGGATAATACAGCCCGCCAACGCAATAATCGTCCCTTAAGGCAGCCAAATGATGTAAGCAATGCGTGGCAGTCCACAAGGCACAGGGGTATCCCCGCTCCTGGTGAATGGAAAACATTTCCTCCAGTAGTGTCATTTCATCTTCGTCAGAAGCCAGGTATAAACTGCCATTCTTACGGGCTGAGATATCAAATTGCCGTTGGATGGACTGATAAATCTCCAGGCTTTTGCGGCCCAGGGGCTGCCACTTCGCATTCATACCCGAGGGCACCACCTGACCGAAATTGCGGACCGTAGCTCCACGAGGCAATCCGTCTTTCTCCAAGAGAACAACCTTCAACCCTTTACGCAGGGCGTGGTAAGCATGGAATGTACCCAGAATACCACCCCCTACGATTAAAAGGTCATAATTAGCAACATTAGGTGTATGAAGTGTCATGATTCCAATTCTATTCATTTAAACATCAAAGGGTGAAGACTCATTTACTTAACCCATTGAAATATCATGGATGCGCCCGTTCCTGCCGGGAACAAAGATGCGGCCAACCATTTGTCCTGGTGAATAAATCAACATTAAGAATAGTTTAATTCATTGTAAATCAATCGTTAACCAACGATGAACTTCTTGTGAATTCGTCGCCAGTCACTAGGAGGCCAGCCTATTAACCAGCACATTGTTGGCCAAATGACTTGAAAAATGATCCGTCGCTATTTACAGCGTGCTCCTGCATCAATAGCCACCATCTATGCCCTTGTAGCTGCATTTGGGGCGTACTTTTGTATGTACGCATTTCGGAAGCCATTTACGGCCGCATCCTTTGAGGATAAGGCTATCCTGGTCATCGCACAGTTGATCGGTTATACACTGGCCAAGGGTGTTGGGATCGTATGGATTCCTCAGGTAAAAAAACAGTACCGCGCCATCTATGCCACCGGGTTGATCCTGATAGCCGAATCGGGTTTGGTCCTGTTTACCATGCTGCCGCCACCCATCCGCTGGTTAAGTCTGCTCATCAATGGTTTTCCGCTGGGTTTTATCTGGGGTTTGGTTTTTAGTTACCTGGAGGGAAGACGGTTTACCGAAGTATTGTCGGCCGGCCTCACTATTAGTTTCATCCTTTCTTCCGGCATGGTCAAGTCGGTCGGAGCATGGTTACTGATCCACTTTAACCTGGCACCGGTCTCTATGCCCTGGATCACCGGATTGGTTTTTATGCCGTTCCAAATCTTATTCATCTGGATGCTCACCCAGATACCGGAACCCAATCAGGAGGATCTGCGTGAACGTACCTACCGACCGGTGATGAACTTCAGAGAAATGAGGCGGTTTTATACAACCTTTGCACCGGGGTTTGTACTGCTGACGTTAGCTTACATGCTCTTTACGGCATTAAGGGATATCCGGGAGAACTTTGCCAATGAAATCTGGCACGAGTTGAGTCATTTCAATGCATCCATTTTCACAGTGACTGAACTTCCTATTGGCCTGGTGATCGGGGTATTTATGGCCTTATGTTACCGGATAAAAGATCATCACGCAGCCTACGGATTGTACCATGGAGCTGCCATCGCCGGAATGTTCATTGCTTTGAGCGCCACCTATTTTTTTGTAAATCAGGTAATAACCCCGGTGACCTGGATGATAGCTCTGGGCATTGGCACCTACCTTGCTTATGTTACCTTTTCAAGCGTCTTGTTTGACCGGATCATCGCTGCTTTTCGCTACCCGGCCACCGCAGGATTCATGATTTACGTCGTCGATACCGCTGGTTATACCGGCAGCATTCTCGTCATGGTAGGGAAGCAATATGCCGAACCCGGACTGCTATGGCTGCCCTTTTTCATCCAGCTGGTGAAATGGACAGGAATTTTGGGGATGGTGTTGATAAGCACAAGCTGGTTTTACTTCCGGCTGAAATCACGTCGTGAAGGAGTCTATTCAGAACCAGAAGTTGCCATCGCCGGGAGTTAGCCGGTTACCCTATTCTTTGGTTTTCAATTCTTTACCCCGCGTATAGGATTGCTGAGGCGCAAGGAAACCCTCAAATGCTTCTTTGACCGGTTTGCCTATCCACACGTAAGGAATCTCCAGGCCCCAGGCCCAGGCCAGCGTGGCTGCATTGTCGGTGGTATTGACCGGTGATTCGATGACATAGCCTACCTTAACCCCGGGACCGTTAAGTATAAACGGAATTTCCATCTCGGCGAGGGACTCCCCACCATGAACTTTACCTGTACCACCATGGTCGGCGGTTAACAAAATTAACGTTGAATCGCGTAGCCCCGTTTGCTCCAGTACGCGGATCACCTGGCTGATCAGGGAATCGGCCTTTGCGACCGAAGCATAGTACTCCGACGAGCCGTGGCCAAAGGTATGACCCGCATGATCGACGTGATCAAGATGGATAAAACAAAAATCAGGACGTTTTTCGCGGAGATAGGTGCACGCTGTGGCTATCGTAAGGTCTTCCGTCTCTTCGTGCCGGTTAAAATCCAGAACTTCCGGTTCTACGAGCCGGCCAAATCCTTCCCAGTGATAAATCGCTCCAATTTCCGACTTCGGGTCGTGTTTGTAAATCAAATAAAAGATGGTGGGGAAATGGTGGAATTCATTCTCTGCACTGAAGGGCAAGGTATAACGGTCCTTCTCCCAGTCATTGGATGTGATGCCATGCTGCTCCGGTCCGGCTCCCATGATCATCGATGCCCAGTTGGGTGAGGAACTTGATGGTAAGACTGCCCGGGCATGAAAACTATAGCTCCCTCGCTGCATCAATTGGTCCATGGCAGGTGTTGGGGCATTCCTGATCCCATCCGGACTCATACCATCGACACCGATGACCAGAATATGTTTGATTTTCGGATTTTCAAGAGCTTGTGCTTGCATGACCGGATTGAACCCTATTGCAAAACCACTCCATAGCGCTATTTGCCAGAAAAATTTCATTTGACTTGTTTTTATGGTAAGGTAAGTTTACTCTTTGAGGCAGGATACGGTAACCCAAAAAGAATGCTTCCGTATGGATTGCTTCAGGTTTATTCTGAAACTAAAGAGATGAGAAGTCAACATGTTGACCTCCCATCTCCTGCTATAAATCTCTAACCTTCTAAATCCTATTTTTCCCACCAGACTCTGGTGGTTATTTCGTCCGGACCCTGCCTTGTTATTGCAGCATTCAGGTTTTCTTTATTTAGTGCCCCTTCCTGTGAAGGATATTCGAAGCGGCTGGGGTAATTGGTGTAAAATGCATCCGGTCCCGGCTTGATGGTGCTCGGAAATCCGGTGCGGCGGTATTCGATGAATCCCTGGAAATCGGTGTAAAACAGCGCAATGTACTTTTGCTTAATAATGGTCTCCAAACGATCATCATAGGCCACTCCGGTCCGGCTGAAATAGTCTGCTGGCATTTCCACATTCCAATAATCGAAGTTGGCAGTGATGCCGGCTTCATACAGGTCCTTGGCAGATGCCGTAATCCATCCCCGCTGGGCCGCCTCGGCCAGGATAAGTGCTACCTCTGAATAGACCATCATCCGGCCCTGATTCGCATTGGGCTGAAAGAAGAAATAATTGATATTGAACTTGGACAGGAAAGCATCACCTCCTTTGTAGATGTAGGCAGGCCCGTCCACGATACCATTTTGCATCCCGGAAACACGTGGCATCCCGGTCTCTACAGAGTTTGCGGTGGGATCGGCAAAAAATTCCAGGCGGGGATCGTCGAATTCGCGTAGTACATTTTCGAAGGTTTCACTGATTCGGTATTCGTTGTAAGAACCCACGCGATAAACCGATTCTTCGGTCACCGGATGGGCATTTGGATTTGCCGACAGGAAAGTAACTGCGGCATTGTCCGCATTGGATGACATCACCGGATATTGGGACGGGTTGGCATAGATCTCGCTGATCACCGACTGGGCAGTTGCCGGTTTCACCTCACTCAGCCGCAATGCCACCCGCAGACGCAGGGAATTGGCAAACTTCCTCCATTTCACCAGATCTCCGTCAAAGAGGATGTCCCCTTTAATCCCCGAGGTGCTGGCAGCCAGCAAATCATTGGCGGATTTCAACTCTGCCAGTAAATTGTCATAGATGGATTCCTGACTGTCGTACACCGGTGCATAAACCGGGTCTTCTGCTGCTGCCTTGGCCGCTTCGGTATACGGAATATCACCCCACATATCCGTCATGATCTGGAACATCCAGGCTTTCAGGATCTTGGATACTGCCGTATAACCTTTAAGATCTTTTTTCGCGGCAATGGATTCCAGAACCTCGGCATCCCTGATAGCCAGGTAATAGGTATTCCAGGTTCCCGCCTGGTCTCCCCAGTTGAACAGGTCAAATTCAGTAAAAACAATGCGTGCTCCGTACTGGGCCATGAGGTTGCCTTCACTCCAGGCATCCCCTACCGCCGTGCGGATGGTGTTGCGCTGTACATTGGTCAGCAGCAACTCCGGATTGTTGTCGATGGACAAGGCAATATCCGGGTTATCGTTAGACACATTGAATTTCTCGCAGGAGGTCAAACCCACCACCAGAACGATCAATGCTATTCGAATTAAGTTTTTCATGAATTCAATTTTTTAAGCATAATGGAATGTGATCAGAAGCCGATATTGATGGAGAAACCCATGCTTCTGGCTGATGGTATGGTTGCGTTTTCTACACCCGGGATGTACCGACCGCCATCAAATGATAGCAGTTCCGGGTCTCCGTGGTTAAAGTCTTTGGACCACAACCAGAGATTGCTACCCATCAGGGCTATTTTGACGTCCTGCACCGGTGTAGCACCAAGCAATGATTTTGGCAGGCTGTAACTCAGTCTGAGTTCACGCAGCTTGATGAAGGTTGCATCGTACAGACCTTCCGTTTCATTTTGGCGGCGATAACGGTTGTTGTGGTAGGCGTTTGCCGGCACGATCACATCGTTTTCAGCATATCCAATCACATTACCTTCACCATCCAGCACTTCTTTGACTCCATCGCCAATAATACCATCCGTGAGTGTTTCACCGGTTGATGAACTTACGTACGAAAGTCCACTGTCTTTGATGCCAGGGTGTGCCCCTCCGAATTCAGGTTCACGACCCCAAAGTGTCTCGACCACATTGCCTGATGTAGCAGCAATCAAGCGGGTACGGGATAGCAAGTCTCCACCCTGACGCCAGTCAAACAAGAAACTCAGATTGAAGCCTTTATAGGAAAGTTCGTTGTTCCAGCCCAGCGTGAAATCGGGGTTGTAATTTCCCAGTTTACGCAAGGTGTTGTCTTCCTGAACCAGGCCATTGCGGAATATCACCTGTCCATAATAGGGACTATTGGGGTCCTCAACCTTACGCAGGCCGGTACCCCACATATCGCCAAGCGCTCCTCCTTCTTCAGCAACCAGGGTGATGCCATTGCCACCGTAAACATAGCGATCAACGCCGTCCGGCAATTCAAGTACTTTGTTACGGTTAAGTCCGAAGTTAAACATGGTGTTCCACCTCAGGGCCCCTTTGACCGGTGTCAGCGATAATAACAACTCGACCCCTTTGTTTTCAATTTTACCGGCATTGATGATCCGGGAAGTTTTACCGGAGGTATAAGGTAAGTCTATGGCAAGGATCTGGTTTTTACTTACCGAGCGATAATACGTAGCATCAATGCCTATCCGGTCATGGAAGAAACGTACATCGGCGCCCACTTCCGTACTGGTCTGAATTTCCGGTTTCAGGTCAAAGTTGGGGAGTGTATTTGAAGGTGAAGCCGTCGCATTGTTACCCCAGGGTGAACCGCCGAAGATAAATGGATCACTAAGACGGAAAGGATCCGTATCGGAACCGACCTGCGCCCATCCCAACCGAACTTTCGCGAATGAAAGCGGGCTGTTGGAAGGGACATCAAACATGTCGGTGAGGATGGCACTCAGTGATGCGGATGGATAGAAATACGAATTGTTGGTAACCGGCAAAGTGGATGACCAGTCGTTACGCGCGGTCAGGTCCAGGTAAACCAGATTACGGAAACCCAGCTGGGCAAACCCATACAGCGAATTGATCTGTTGCTCCGGCCGGCTGATGGATTGAACCAAAGGACCATCCGCATTGGTAAAGGAGTATATCTCAGGCAACAACAACTTGTTGGCGCTCACCGAATGGAAATGATTAAAACGCTGCATCTGGTTACCCCCAACGTTGGCATTCACATACCAGTCATCGGTCAATTGCTTGTCGTAGGTCAGCAGGAAGTCAACATTGGTCTCACGGAAATTGATTTTATCTTCCCGGTATTGACCATTGGGGAATCGCTGCGTTGAGTATGCCCGCTTGATGAAGCGGTACTCCGAGAAAACGTCGGTACCACCACGTACCATCAGCTTCAGGGAAGGCATAATCTCGTAGGTGGCGGACAAATTACCGATCAAACGGTCCTTGGAAAGACCGTTGGTGTTCTCATACATGTTGAAGTAGGGATTATCGTGGTAATTGTAGTTGTAATTAAACTGTTGAAAGCCTTCCAGACCACGCTCCCAGTATTCACGTAGATTTCTGACATCAATCTGTTGACCCCACCAGATAAAGAGGTACATCACCGATTCCGTACCATATCCGTTGACCGTCCGGTTGTCACTGGCAGAACGGATGTAATTGGCTTTGGTGTTAACCGTCAATTTATCGGACAATTTATAATCTCCAGACCAGGACACCGTGTTACGCATCAGGTCGGTGTTTGGGACAATTCCTTTGTTGGCAAAATTGGTATAGGATACCCGGAAGTTCCCTTTATCATTGCTTCCGAAAAATGATACGTTGTTCACCAGCGTATGACCGGTCTCCATAAAGTTTTTCACCGGGTCACCGTGATCTACCCAGGGTGTTGGAGTGATGGTACCACGACGGTCCAGATCTACGCCATTCGGTCCCAGTGTGAAAGTCAGTCCATGTACATCACCTCCGCGCAGTCCGGTGGAGGTCGGAGAGTCGTGCTGAGGAATCAGCCGCCCGTCAAGTCGTGGTCCCCAGGATTCATCCACCCCGTCGAAGGTTCCATTTCCATATCCATCTGCAAAGGCAAACTGGAAATTTTTACCCTGTCCATAAACACGCTGGTATTCGGGACCCTTCAGCATGGTTTCAAAGGTTGTTTTTGAGCTGAGTTCAACACCGATTCCCTTGTGCCCTTTACCCGACTTGGTGGTGATGATCACCGCACCGTTGGCGGCACGGGAACCATAAAGGGCAGTTGCATTCGCACCTTTCAGGATGGATACAGACTCGACATCATCAGGATTGATCTCTGCGGCGCCATTCCCATAATCCAGGTGCATGTTGTCTGAAATGCCGTTGGTACTGGTCCGGGTATCCGTCTCATTGTTAATTGGAATACCATCCACTACGAACAGCGGTTGATTATTGCTGGTAAGTGAGGACATACCACGGATGACCACGCTGGCAGAGCCTGCATTCTGACCATTCGTTACCACCTGAACACCGGCAGCACGACCCGATAAGGCGCTGACAAAATTGGTGCTGTTTGAGCCGCTCACATCGTCACCATTGACCTGTTGCAGCGCATAGCCCAATGACTTCTCGTCACGGGTTATATTCAACGCAGTAACAACAGCCTCCTGGAGCGTCAACCCTTCGGTCATTTTTACGCTGATCAGGCTGCGGTGCTCTAAAGGGATTTCGATTTCTGTGTATCCAATGTAGGAGAAGACCAGAATGGCATCTCCGGCATCTGCTTCCAGTTCAAACAGGCCATCCACGTCGGTGGTGGTTCCATTGGTTAAATTTCCTTTTTGGTAGACATTGACTCCGATCAGGGGAGTCTCGGTGTTGGCGTCGGTAACTTTTCCGGTTACCTGAAACTGAGCATTAACGGTCAGCGGAATACCCAAAGCGAAAAATAGGGTACACGCCAATAAACGCCCTACGCCGGTCACTTGGAGCGCAAGTTTCATTGGTAAATAGGTTTAATTAGATGATTAAATAGTCAGCCGAATCGATCGTCTTTTACGGAAACATTCAGCACTGCAAAAGTCCGGAAACCCGATCCATTTCAGACCATTCTGCTCATTAACAAATAATTACCAATGCGTTAACTGAAGCTTATTTTATTGTTAAGCTAAATACCGCTATTTTTATTCCGGTTTAATTAGATATTAGATAGTTAGCCGGGTTTATCATCGGATTTCCCGGCTAATTTTTTTATTCCAAACCTGAAATAAATTATCGGGGAATAAAATTCATCCTTACTTAATCTTTTGGTAATCTCGCGTTAATATTAATCCGTTAACATCGTCACCTGAATGAAATTGGTGTGGATTATTATCTGATTGTTGTAATACTGCTGGTGTTGCTTGCTGCCACCGATCTGGTTGTTGGGGTAAGTAACGATGCCGTCAATTTTCTTAATTCGGCCATCGGGTCACACGTATCTAGCCGGCGTATCATTTTGATCGTAGCCAGTATAGGGGTGTTCATTGGAGCGAGTTTTTCAAGTGGCATGATGGAAATCGCCCGTAAAGGCATTTTCAATCCTCAGTTTTTTACATTCGCTGAGGTTATGGTCATCTTCCTGGCTGTCATGCTCACGGATATTATCTTGCTTGACCTTTTCAATACCTTTGGCCTGCCTACATCCACGACTGTTTCAGTGGTATTTGAATTGCTGGGAGCATCTACCGCGGTAGCCCTTTTCAAACTGAGTCAGGCCGGCAGCTCGATTGGAGATCTGAGTATCTACATCAATTCAGCCAATGCCCTGGCTATTATCTCCGGCATTTTCATATCCGTTGGTGTTGCCTTTGTAGTAGGTACGATTATTCAATTTATATCACGACTGTTATTTACTTTTCACTACGAATCAAGGATGGGGCTGTTGACCCACCTTTGGGCAAGTTTGGCACTGGCTTTACTAAGCTATTTTTTACTGATTAAAGGCGCTAAGGGTGCATCTTTTATTCCCGATTCCATCATCGCCTGGATCCAGGGGCATACCTTAATGCTGCTGGGATTTGCGGTTATTGGCTGGACGTTATTGCTGGTGATTATCCGTCAGGTCTTTAAGATGAATATTCTTCGATTAGTGGTGCTTTTCGGGACGTTTGCACTTGCAATGGCCTTTGCCAGCAATGATTTGGTCAATTTCATCGGGGTACCGATAGCTGGTCTTGAATCCTACCTCAGTTGGTCTCATTCTCCGGTCGATCCGGATACCTTACTGATGACTTCTCTTCAACAACCCGTACGAACAAAACCCATCCTGCTGATCATCGGAGGATTGATCATGGTACTCACACTCTGGTTTTCCCGAAAAGCGCGATCAGTGACTGAGACCGAAGTCAACCTAGGAAGGCAGGGTTCAGGTGAAGAACGCTTTGAACCCATCGCCCTTGCTCAATGGATGGTCCGCTGGGTATTGCAAATAGGCGATGTCCTATCATCCCTGATGCCTAAATCCCTGCTTAAATGGTTTGATGCATCATTTAATCCACGAAATCCCGAAAACCTGAACAATGAAACTCCGGCATTTGACCTGGTACGGGCGTCAGTCAATCTCACCGTTGCCAGCACACTGATCTCATTTGCCACCTCTCTGAAATTACCGCTTTCAACCACATACGTTTCGTTCATGGTGGCTATGGGATCTTCTCTTGCAGACCGGGCATGGGGTAGAAATAGCGCCGTATTCCGTATCACTGGTGTTATCCAGGTGATCAGTGGCTGGTTGATGACTGCTCTGATAGCATTTACTGTCGCCGCTATCTTCGGTGGGTTGATACTGGCGTTCCACCTGTGGGCAATCATACCTTTGGCTTTAGTCGCAACTTTATTATTGATACGGACGTATCGTTTTCATCATGATCAGGATGAGTTGAAACAAAAACAAAAAGTGGAGCGGCATAAGCGTAAGATGAGTTCGGCACAGGAGCGGTTGAGACGTGACCGTATTGCAGTCATTCCATTTCTCCAAACCATCAAGTCTACTTGTCACGATGCAATCGGTGCTGTGCTTAAAGAGGACCATGACCAGATGAAAAAAACCAGGAAGAAATTGAAACGCTTCCGGAAACAACAAGATAAATTCCGTCACGAAATCTTTCAATCGGCTAACCGTGTTCAAGGTGAAGATTTAAGAGTCGCCCGAATTGCCCTGCTCAAATTTGACCTTGAACAGGATATGTTGCAATCGGAGACCTTTATTGTCAAGGCTTGTTCAAGTCATTTATCCAATAGCATGCCTCCGCTTAACACCAGGCAGCAAGAGTCACTCAATAAATTTTTACAGGAATTTAACCGCTACCTGAATGGATTGATGAAGCATTTTCAACCCGATTCAAAAACCAACGTGTTTAATTTAAGGGAAGAGAAAAAGCGAATTCAGCAACTATTGCAGGACCAGTTAGATCAGCAAATGCAATCATTTTCAGAGGAATCTGAAGAACATGCCACCATACTTTACCTCAGCCTGATATTGGAATTGAAAGATCTGGTAGCTGTAGCTGCACGCTTTACCCAATTGTTTGACCAAAAGCCCGACGGCATAAAGTCAGGTACTTCATTCCCCTAATAAATACAGGATTCCGGCTTCGACTGCGCCACGTAAGATTTGTAATTTTTCGCCTTCGGATCTCCGCATCCACAGAGATCGAGCAACTGAATATTTCTAAAATCTACCGGATGGCTCTCAGCCTGCAGGGCGATGTAGCCTTCTTTGAGTAACAAGCCATTTTTTTTGATCCAGTCCTCCGGATGATCCATGCCACCAACCGTTTTCCAGTCTTCGCCTGCTGCATTGACATTGGTGAAGCCACCGCCTACCTGCGGTTTCTCAAATTGAAGGACCGTATCCCCGTCCACTATGAAAGTCATGAATTCATCGCCATGCACGATCGCTTCCGCTTGTACCCACTGATCGCCATCATAGGTCTTCGAGTTGGAATTGATGCAGTGATCGTAGGTGACTTCTCCATGCATCTCGACGGCCGTGCCCGGCGTACAGACATTACCGGTAGGTCGCGATTTGCCGTCACTGAGACCGCCTAACATTTGCCACTCGATAGAGACCGGAAAAGTTTGCGTTAATTCATTGCTCTGTGCAGATTGAGAATGCAGCATGACTCCCGAATTCCGTACATTCCAGGTAGCACCGCCAGGTAATTGGTCGCCAGTAAATCGATATTCCCACCGGAGTTTGTAATACGAATAGGGCTGATGGTAATACAAGTGTCCAAATTCATTCCGGAAGGAGTCGTATTCGGTGTAATTGACCCGGATCATCGAGTCTTCCACGACAAAGGTGTTCTTGTAATTCTCATTGACCGGATAACCACATATTTTGATGTCCCAGCCGTCAAGATTTACCCCATTAAAGAGGTCGATCCAGGCTTCTTCATCCTTGACTGTATCGACAGAATGACAACCAACCACGAATAGCAGTAAGCCTAACCCGGTGAGAATACGCAACATATGGTCATTAATTTGACCTGAATATACAAGAAAAGAATCCGCGAAACTGAATTAGGAACACTGATTTACGGGATGGATGCCATTCAGTGAGATGATCCGGTCCATTCGTACTTCTTGTCCATTTTCAAGGATGACAAACTCCTCACCATCAGCAATTCGGGTATTGACCAAATGTATCCGGTTGGTGACGGGCGAATTATCGGCATCTACAAATTCCAGTAGAACCGGAGTGCGCAGCACAATGGCCGCCTCGATACGATCATAAAACGAACAATCTATGGGTTGGTAGGGTTGGTTTGATGTTTCTTTCAACTGCACAGACAACTTAAAGCATCCTGCTCGTAATGATCAAATGACGGAATGATGGCATACAATTCGTCCAGTGAATATCGCTTTCCTTTTGTTGTTTCAATGCCTACCTGTTCATCATCCATCCAGACTCGTTGGATAAATAGTGCCTGCCATCGTCCCTGGTCAGATTGAAATGCTAATGCTATCACCAGACGCTTGATGGCGGAATATTCCAGATAATTGACAAAATCCGCTTCCGTGCGGTAAATGATTTTTTCGTTCACCCTTCAAAGATAGTTGAATTTAACCGGTGTCGCAGACCTAGATCCTTGGCATCACCCAATGCCATTTGATGGCGGCCAGGCGAATAAAGAAGGTTGCTGCCACACAGATCAACATGGATACATCTCTGGGCATATTTGTAAGCAATAGCAGGGTGTAGATTCCTGCACCCGCCAGACACGCTGTCGCATAAATCTCCTGGCGGAAGATCAGCGGGATCTCGGCAGACAATACATCTCTCAATACACCGCCAAAAACCGCTGAGATGGTGCCCAGGACCATACAGATAGGCCAGCTCAGGCCTTGCTGGCGCGCTAATTCGTAACCCAGAATGGTAAACAGCCCGATGCCAATCGTGTCAAACAAAAAAATGGTGCGATGCCAGCGGGTCGTTGCCTGACGAAAGAAAAAGGCGGTCAACATACCAGCAGCAATGATCGGCAAATACCAGGGATGCTTCAGCCAGCCAACCGGTGTGTTCCCGATCAGGATGTCTCTCAGCGTCCCTCCACCCAGGGAGGTTACCACCGCGATTACGCCGCCACCAAAAAGGTCCAGCTTTTTATTTTGTGCCGCCGCTGCACCCGACAAGGCAAACACAAAAGTACCGATGTAGTCGATGCCTAAAATGAAATAGGAAGATGCGCTTTCCATGCCGCCAAGATAAGCACTTACCCGCACAAGCATCCACTGGGTTTTAGGGTGACTTTTGATAAAAAAATCACCCTTTCGGATGATTTTACACCTGATTTTCCCCACTTATTTTTGCGGTCAACCTTCAATTACGGACATCTCTTGATTATTGTTCATCTCGTAAAATCAAACAGATGTTTAAATTTTTGACTGCTATTTTAATCCTGGGCGGTGTGCTTGGGATGGCCTGTCCCGCTTTTGGCCAAACCGGCGACCCCTGCAAGGATGGCATCCAAACCTCCGCACTGCAGACCACCAATATCGGTTACAACAAGGCCGAATTGGTTTGCAATGTCACAGCAGACGGCTATTATTTCCGCATCCGGGAATCCGGAACGGCAACCTGGCAGGAATATGCTACCCTGGATGGAGGTCCGGGCGCGTCCATCAATATAAACACGCTGGACCAGGGCACACCTTACGAATGGCAAGTCCTCGTCGGCATTGGTGATTTGACACCAGGAGGTAAAAATTGCCTATCTCTGTATTCCGCTCTGAAGACATTCACCACCTATACTTGTAATCCTCCGATCGGCAGTAACATCAAAGTGGATGTACCGACCACCACAGCACAGCCCATCAAATTTTCCTACCTCACCAATGCGAAGGACTTCGAATTCAGATATAAAACCAGTACCCAGTCCAATTATACGATTACCGGCTGGCTCGAGACACCGGAATATTTGCTTGCATCGTGGACCTATGCCACGACCTACCAGGTTTCATTCCGGATCAAATGCGAATTGAGTGGAAGCTCCGGCTGGAGTGACTGGTCAGATGATCAGGTCTTTTCCACTCCGGTATCTCCTGACTGCGATACACCGCCTGCATCCCAGCTTTTCAGCCAGGTCACCAGTTATACTTCAGTATTGCTAACCACTTCCGTTGCTTCCGTAGATTACACCTTTTCATACGGAATAAAAGGATCGGGGAGCTTCAAGTCCATTCCGAACTTTTCGAATAATACCTTATACCTTGAATCACTTGAACCGGGTACTGATTACGATTGGCTGGTCATAACAAGGTGTACGCCCGCGCAATATGTCTGGTCGGAAATCGCAACGTTTTCGATACCGGCCTGCACCGGCTTCTCGGCGTCCGAATTAGCGGTCACCAACCGGGCTGAAGAATCGCTCACAGCGGTCATTAATTCCGTCTCCACCGGGGAAGCTTACCAGTGGCGCATCCGCCAGCCTGGCATCACGACCTGGGAAGAACTGCCAGCGACCACTGCAACCACGCAAGTGTTTAATGGCCTGAAAGCCGGTAAAACCTATGAGCTGGCATGCCGGGTCTATTGCGATGCATCCAACGCAATTTTCAGCGACTGGTCAGATCCCATTACGACCATGACGCTGGCGGGCTGCCCCATGCCGACGATCCAGGACTTCGAAGTTGTTGAAGAAGGTTATACCAAAGCCCTGGTCCGCGCCAGGATCCAGGCTGATGGATACATGTTTCAGTATGCACGTTCTGCCTTTCCCGGGGGTTACATTCCTACCGATGAACTATCCGATCCATCCATTGAATTGGTGCGCCTCGCCATGGATGACGAATACCTCCTGCAAATGCGGGTGAAGTGCGGTAACCAATGGAGTCCCTGGTCTCGTGATCTGAAATTTCACACCAAAGCATGCGGCGAACTGTTTCCTTCTAACTTGTCCGCCACCGCTCCTGCATCCGGAACCCTGCAGTTTTCTGTCAACCAGAATGGAAACTACAACAGCTTCGAATGGAAATACAGTCAGCCTGTTGTCCAACCGACGGAGTCATTGGTAGAAACCAGAAAACCGATGGTGACGGTGACTGGCCTCATACCCGGATCCGCTTACTTTTGGTCTGTTCGTGCCAGCTGTCCCGAACAATTGGATGAAATCCCCTGGACAGACTGGGTTTCCGGTCCTAGTACCGTCACCCTCTGCGATCCGGCCCGTCCTTCCGACCTCTACGCCGAAATGGTTACCCAAACCTCCGCACGACTCAATTGCTCCCTACCCCTGACTTCTGTATTTGAATTTCAATACCGCCAGGCCGGCAGCAATACCTGGCTTGATGCACCTTCCTCCCCGGTTACTTTTACTGACATTTCCGGTCTGGATCCCGGCACCGAGTACGAATTTCGCTGCTATTTTGACTGTATAGATAGCCAGAGCGATTGGTCAGGCATCCAGACATTTCATACCCTGAAACCGGAAGATCCCTGTAATCCACCATCCATTCAGCAACTTCGAGCTGATCCCGTCAGCACAAACATGGCCCGGGTTTCCTGCCTGATTCAGGCGGATGCCTATACCTTCCGGTACAAACGGCTCACCAATCCGACCTGGAACACGCAGGCAACGATTTCAACCCCCAGTGACCTGCTGACCAATCTTTTGGAGGATGAAGAATACGAGGTCCAGTGCCAGCTTACCTGTGGAAATACGAACAGTGCCTGGTCCCTGTCCTATTATTTTCGCACCGAGGCAGGACCCTGTGCTGAACCATTGCTGTCAGACTTACAGGTTTTGAACCTAAGCGACTCGGCCGTACAGGTCCAATGCCACTTCTATGGGGAAGGTTACCAATACCGCATCCGCCGTTCAGACGATTTTATCTGGCAATACTTTCCGGGAGATGAGGAAGGCATTGGCCAGACCAGCGGTCTCCATGCCAATACGGAATACCACCTCCAATGCCGCGTGTCTTGTGCCGGCGGATTCAGCGCCTGGAGCCCGGAGTTAATATTCCGGACGCTGGAAAGCTATCAGGCCCCGGGAGGAGAAGAACCTCCGGTACTGGTCGACCCTTGCAGCACTCCGGATACCAGCCAGATGCAGGTGGTACGCATAGGACCTGATTATGCCACCATCCACACCACCTACTTTTCCGAAAAAGGATTTCAATTCCGCTTCCGGCGGATGGAGGACAATACCTGGAATGTCCGGCCGGCCATCAAATCCCCGGATATGACGGCAACTCCTCTTAGTCCGGGTACCACCTATTATGTGTCTATGCGCGCAGGTTGCATGCAGGGGATTTCCGATTGGTCTGAAGCCCTTCCCTTTACCACCACCACTGCATGTAGCGTTCCTACGCCTGATGACCTCGAGGTTATCGCTGAAGGCACCAATGCAAAGATCACTTGTACCCTGGCAGGAGTCGCCGAATACCAATACCGCTTTCGCCTACAGAACGATTCAAGCTGGATGCGCATGAATGCTCAGACAACAGCTACCATTGAACTTAAAAACCTGCCTTCCGATACCTCCATCGTATTTCAGGTACGGGTATCCTGTGGTGAGAATATCAGTGATTGGTCCGAATCCGTCACCTTCATCACTGGAAGTACTACGGCTCTTTCCCGATTCGAAAACGATACATGGCAGGTAAACCCCAATCCAGTCTATGGAAGTGTCTGGATTGACCTGCCGGGCATCCTGGGTCCGGTACAGTTATCCTGGTACCGAATAGACGGCAGTCTTATCCAACAGGAAATGGTGGCGGGGGGACAGCATCACACTTTGCGAACACCTTCATCACCTGGCATTTACCTCTTGCATCTGTTGACGCCAACCCATCAGGGCGTCAAGCGCATCGTGGTCCATTGATGCTGCAATATTCGGCCTAAACAGCCAGACTGTTTACCGATTATTTCACAACCCTTAACCCATCAGGCCGGCACGCACAATGCCGGCTTTTTTTATTGAAAGGGAAGCAATCATCTTACAGTGGATTGAAATGCCAAAGGATCGGCTATGACGGGAGCCTGCCGGGACAGGGTGTCGACCACCTGGACCGTATTGATTACGGCTGGCTGGTTAGTCATCTGGAACCCGGCCATGATCAAGCCGGAAACGCCCCCTAACAGGAATAAAAGGTGTCCGATTTTGGGCCAGATAAAAGGTGTCGATGACTTCATACCAAACATTAATTTCTACACAAACAAAGTCTAACCGTCACCTACCATCAACAAATCTAGACCAGTACCAGAAAATACCGGATTGAATAAGTGGTCTGCAGCTTACTTAATTTGGTTTCAACAAAAGTTGCCATTTAAATCAAATCCCTATTGAGCACTTTACATTTAAAATTCAACATTGCTTCTACCTCCTCTCCGGAGAAAATCACCTATGTCCGTAAAGTCTTTATTCCTCTGCGCAAAACTGTGGGTACTCTGTGGTTAACTCACTCAAAATCTCCTAACTTAGTTTTATGCAATTGCGAACCGGATATTTTTGGCTATTTCTCATCGCGTTGACCTGGTCATGCCAGCAGCAGCCTCCGGTGGACTTTGCCACCCAGGTCAAGCCCATTTTGAATAAGGAATGCATCATCTGCCACGGTGGGGTCAAAAAACAAGGCAATTTCAGCGTGCTCTTTCGGGAGGAGGCTCTTGGCCAGCTAAAATCCGGGGCCTACGGCATCGTTCCCGGGCATCCTGAGTCCAGTGAAATGATCCTCCGGCTGACCTCAACAGATCCCGAAGAACGCATGCCCTACGAACACGATGCCCTGCCACAGGAACAAATCGATTTGCTTACGCGCTGGATTAAGGAAGGAGCCCAATGGGGCGAACATTGGGCTTATCAATCCATCCGGGAAGTAACCCCTCCAATGCCTTCTGACGACTGGGTTACGAACGATATCGATCGATTTATTCTCAAGGCAGCCAAAGAACAAGGGCTGCAGGTGTCCCCTCAGGCCGATCCGGCCACCCTGGCGCGCCGGGTGAGCCTGGACCTGATCGGCTATCCCGATGAAGGAGCAGCTACCGTTCGCTACCTGGCCGATCCTTCAGAAGCCAACTACCAGGCGATGGTTGACTCCTTACTCGCGTCACCCCATTACGGTGAAAAATGGACCAGCATGTGGCTGGACCTCGCTCGTTATGCCGATACCAAAGGCTACGAACGCGATGACTCGCGCGACATCTGGCGCTACCGCGACTGGCTCATCCGGGCATTTAACGCGGACAAGCCTTACGATCAATTCATCACCGAGCAAATCGCCGGCGATCTCCTTCCTCATCCATCCGAAGATCAGTACATCGCCACGGCTTTTCATCGCAATACCATGACCAATGACGAAGGAGGCACCGACAATGAAGAATTTCGCGTCGCTGCCGTCCTGGACCGGGTCAACACCACCTGGGAAGCCTTGCTGGGCACCACCTTCGCTTGTGTACAATGCCACAGCCATCCCTACGACCCCTTCCGCCACGAAGACTATTACCGCTTCATGGCCTTCTTCAATGATACCCGCGATGAAGATACCTATGACGATTATCCCCGCTTACGGCATTTTGACAGCCTGCAGACGGCGCAATACCAGCAATTGAACCAATGGATGGATACACACGTATCGGAAACCCAAAAACAAGCTATTGACCACTTCGTCAAGACCTGGCAACCCGCCTACAATTCACTGCGTTGCGATGATTTTAGCAACGCAGAGCTTTCCGATACCAAATGGCTGGCCATGCGCAATCACAGCAGCGCCCGGCTCTCCCATGTTTACCTGGGCAATAACGAAAAACTCGTCTTGCGGGTGGTATTACATCGTCCTGGCGGAATCTGGCGCATTCATCTGGACCAACCAGACGGGCCGGTGATCGGTACGCTAAATCTCAATGCCTTCCAGGGCAAACGAGGCTGGATCATTCATGAGATGCCCATCAAGCCGGTGGAAGGTCATCACGACCTTTACTTCACCTACGATAATGCATCACTGCAAGATCCGCTGGCAACCGGTGTGCGCTTTGACTGGTTTTATTTCACCAATGCCTTTCCGGGTAATCACCAGCCTGGCTATCAGGAGGCCAGGGATGAATATTGGTCACTGGTCAATGCACCGGTGGAGACTACACCCATCCTGATGGATAATCCACCTCCCATGCACCGCGTCACCCGCATTTTCGAACGCGGCAGCTGGCTGAGCCTCGGGGATACGGTATCTCCCGGGACCCCGGCATCATTGAATCCATTTCCGGAAGGAGCGCCTGCCAACCGGTTAGGCCTCGCCCGGTGGATGACCGATCCGGAAAATCCCCTGCTTGCCCGTACATTGGTCAACCGGCTGTGGGAACAACTATTTGGCTTTGGCCTCGTCGAGACTTTGGAAGACCTGGGTAGTCAGGGTGCCGCCTGCAGTCATCCCGCATTACTGGAGTACCTCTCCTGGCAATTCATCCACGATGATGCCTGGAGTATGAAAAAATTACTGCGTACGATCGTGCTTTCTTCCACCTACCGGCAGGATTCACACATCAGCGAACCCCAGCTGGCAGCCGATCCTAAGAACAAATTCCTGGCTCGCGGTCCCCGTCTGCGTCTTACGGCAGAACAGATTCGCGATCAGGCACTGGCGCGGTGCGGAGTCCTCAACCCGGAAATGTACGGTCCTCCGGTCATGCCTTACCAACCCGAGGGCATCTGGAACTCACCCTATAGCGGTCTGAAATGGAACAAAAGCAAAAACAAAGAACAATACCGCCGTGCCCTATACACCTATTGGAAAAGGACCGCTCCCTACCCTTCGATGATTGCTTTTGACGGCGTAGGGCGTGAAGTGTGCTCGGCCAGACGCATCGTCACCAATACGCCCCTGCAGGCTCTGGTTACCCTAAACGATTCGGTGTACCTGGACCTTTCCCGCAAACTGGCTGATCGGGCGGCGCAGGATACCCCCGACAAAACGAAAAAAGTCTCCAATGCCTATACCATCATGACCGGGCAACCCATCAGCCAGGCCAGTCTGACCGCATTGGTAGCGCTCTTCGAACAGGGTAAGGCCGCCTATGAACTCGACCCGGAGCTGACCCGGCACATGTGTGGAACGGTTGAACCCGATTCCGATTATGCCTCCTTGGTTCTGGTAGCCAACGCCATACTTAACCTTGATGAAGTCATCACTAAAAGCTGATCCGGATGTCCCATCTTAAACACAAACTCTTCCAGGAAGCCCAGCACGCAGTGTTGATGCAGCGCACCCGGCGGACCTTTCTTCATGATTCCATGTTGGGATTAGGAAGCCTGGCGCTGGGATCATTGCTGCCTGGCTGCCATTCCGGAACAAAGGCAAACTTGTTTGACCCCGCCAATCCGTTAGCGCCTAAACTGCCGCAATTTGCTGGCAAGGCAAAATCGGTTATCTACCTGCATATGGCCGGAGCGCCCTCCCAGCTGGAACTCTTTGACTACAAACCCGAGCTCTTTAAACTCGATGGGCTGGACTGTCCACCCTCTTTCCTGGAGGGTAAGAAATTTGCCTTCATCCGCGGCGTACCTAAAATGCTGGCACCCCAGGCCAAATTCGCCCAATATGGAGAAAGTGGGACCTGGCTCAGTGAAAACCTTCCCCATCTGTCGAACACCGTGGACGATCTGGCCTTTTTGAAGGCGGTATCCACCGATCAGTTTAACCATGCTCCCGCTCAACTCCTGATGCAGACCGGTAGTGCCCGCCTGGGCCGCCCCAGCATGGGATCCTGGGTAACTTACGGACTCGGCACCGAAAACAATGACCTGCCTGCCTTTGTGGTGCTGACATCGGGTGGCAACAATCCCGATGCCGGCAAGTCCATCTGGGGTAGTGGCTTCCTGCCTTCGGTGTATCAGGGTGTACAGTGCCGCTCAGAAGGAGATCCGGTCTTATTTCTAGATGACCCCGATGGTATAACCCGTGATCTGCGCAAAGCTTCCATCGAGGCCATCAACAAGGTCAATCAATCTTCCTTTGATGAATACGGCGATCCCGAGACATTAAGCCGCATCTCCCAGTACGAAATGGCCTACCGGATGCAGATCTCGGTGCCGGAGGTCATGGACATCTCCAAAGAACCTGAGTACATTCACACCATGTATGGCACGGAGCCCGGTAAAGCGAGTTTTGCCAACAACGTGTTGCTCGCCCGCAAACTGGTGGAGAAAGGCGTTCGTTTTGTCCAGCTTTATGACTGGGGCTGGGACATGCACGGCACCGGAATGAACGAGTCCGTAGACTTTGGCCTCAAACGCAAATGCGAACTTACGGACCAGCCGGTGGCTGCCCTCCTGATGGATCTCAAACAACGCGGTTTACTCGATCAGACGCTGGTGGTCTGGGGTGGTGAATTCGGCCGTACCCCGATGGCTGAAAACCGGGAAGGCAAAGCCAATCCCTTCAAAGGCCGCGACCATCATGGCGACGCATTCACGATGTGGATGGCCGGCGGTGGCATCAAAGGCGGCTCATCCTATGGCGAAACCGACGAATTCGGCTACGAACCCATCGCCGGTAAAGTGAACCCGCACGATATCCAGGCGACCATACTACGGCTGCTGGGCTTCGACCATGAAAAGTTGACCTATGACTTTCAGGGACGGCCGTTCCGGTTAACGGATGTAGAAGGGAAGGTGATTGAGGCAGTGGTGGCCTGATAAATCGATATTAAGATGTAC
Organism: Lewinellaceae bacterium; assembly: GCA_020636135.1. Classification (NCBI taxonomy): domain Bacteria; kingdom Pseudomonadati; phylum Bacteroidota; class Saprospiria; order Saprospirales; family Lewinellaceae; species Lewinellaceae bacterium. The sequence continues at coordinate 446,294 of JACJYK010000002.1, read as the reverse complement.
GGAACTTGTACGTAGCATGTTTGTTATGTACGTATATATTCCGTACATTTAATTAAAATTACCTGGGAATGGATGCTCTTACAAAGAAAAAAGGTGATAGCAGGGTCGAAATTAGAGTCAGTTCTGATGATAAGGAACTCTATGAGTATGCAAAATCCCTGATGGGTTTTACATCTTTTTCTGAGTTTGTCCGGCATATCTTAACAAAAGAATCAAAGGCAATCATAGAGGAAAAAAATAGGATCCTTGCTTCTGAACGGGACAAAGCAATATTCTTTAAAGCTTTAATGGGCAATGAAGAACAACCAAATGATGCCCTCCTGGAAGCTATAAAATATCATGATGCTTTAATAAACCCTTAATTTTGAAGATTCTACCCTATAGCCCTCAATTTATCAGGGACAAGTTCGACTGTGGCAAATCATCGTTGAATAATTACATTCTAAGAAATGTCACAAAAGATGTAAAAGTAGCAGCTTGCACCTGCTTTGTCATCATTAATGACAATAAGGAAGTCATTGGCTACTATACCTTATCCACTGAAAGCATTCCAAAATCAGATGCCCCGCTTGAATATCAAAAGAAGATAAGTTATCCTTACCTACCAGTCATTTTATTAGGCCGGTTAGCTGTTGATAAAAATGAGTTTGGTAATGGTTACGGTAAATTAATGTTGATTAATGCATTAAAGCAGAGCCTGGATGTAGCCAAAAATCAAATAGGTGCCGTAGCGGTAGTTGTAGATCCAATTGACGGAGAGGCAGTTGCATTCTACACGAAATATGGATTCACTTTACTCCCAAACAGTGGAAGAATGTTTATGACCATGAACAAAATTGAAACTGCTTTTCATCAAAGAAAAACAGAATAAAAGATAAAATCACAACATTCCCCATGGATAACTTTCGTATTTACCGGATGAAAGTTTCTGGCAATTTATCAACCGGCCACGGACAGCATTAAAAAGATAACCCATGGATGATACACTTAAGATAGGAATGGCCCAAATCGCGCCGGTTTGGTTGAATAAACATCTGACCATCGCTAAAATCAAGGACTACATCACAAAAGCCGGTAACGCCCAATGCGAATTTCTGGTATTCGGTGAGGCACTCCTGCCCGGCTATCCTTTTTGGCTGTCGCTGACTCATGGCGCCGATTTCAACGCACCGATGCAAAAGGAAATCCATGCGCATTACCTTCGAAACGCCATCCAAATCGAATCGGGAGATTTGGATGAAATCTGCGACCTGGCCAGGAAATACCAGATGGCCATCTACCTGGGCACCATCGAACGCGCAAAAAATCGCGGAGGCCACAGCCTCTACTGTTCCCTGGTATATATTGATGAAAAAGGACAGATCAAATCCGTACACCGGAAACTGCAACCTACCTACGAAGAACGGTTGGCCTGGTCGCCCGGTGACGGCAATGGATTGCAGGTCCATCCATTAAAAAGCTTTACCCTGGGCGGATTAAATTGCTGGGAAAACTGGATGCCTTTATCCAGGACAGCACTTTATGGATTAGGGGAAGATCTGCACATTGCGGTTTGGCCTGGTTCCGAAAACAATACCGTCGACATCACCCGCTTCATCGCCAAAGAGTCCCTCTCCTTTGTGGTTTCCGTATCTGGATTTATGACCAAACAGGATTTTCCAGAGGATACGCCTCATTTAAGAGCAATAATAGAAAATGCACCTGCAATCCTGGCAAACGGGGGATCCTGTATTTCCGGTCCGGATGGGAATTGGATCGTTTCACCGGTCACCTACCGGGAAGAATTGATCGTCGCTACGATTGACTTTAACCGCGTCCTGGAAGAAAGACAGAATTTTGATCCGGCTGGTCATTATTCCCGACCCGACATCACCAAGTTGACGATCAACCGGGAACGGCAATCCATCCTCGATGTGAATGATTGATTCCAAAATGGACCATGATGGGTATCAATTAGGAATTCAGCCCTATCTTTATTCCAATAATTGAAGTAATAACTTAGTGAACAATTACCATGGATAACTCCCGTATTTACCGGATGAAACTCTCTGGCGTTTATCCTCACTACATTGCCAAAGCGGAAAAAAAAGGCCGTACCAAAGAAGAAGTGGATGCCATCATCTGTTGGCTGACCGGCTACGACCAGGAATCCCTGCAAAAGCAGCTCGATGAAAAAAATGATTTCGAAACCTTTTTTGCCCAGGCTCCGGCCATGCACCCCAACCGGTCTAAGATAACCGGCGTCATCTGTGGTTACCGCGTCGAAGACATCGAAGATGACATCGTCCAGAAAGTCCGTTACCTCGACAAACTCATCGATGAATTGGCGAAGGGAAAAAAGATGGAGAAGATTTTGAGAGCGTAGGCAGTACTCAGTATCCAGTATTCAGAATTGAGGATATTCGGGAGTACCGCCTGACAGGATCGATATTTTATTCGTTGATCTATTCGTCCTGATTAATAAGTTGATTTAATGCTTTCCTCTTATTCTGATTTGCCAAAATCAGGTCATTGATTTCAGCAATAACAGCATCCATCCCTTCATTTGATTTTATTTGTTCCCTCATGTGCTCAACATTGTTTCGATAGGTACCCTGAAGTAAAACATGCTCTACCGAAGATCTGATTTTTGAAGATGAAGCCTTTGCGGAAATATTTATCCCGCATCCGCTGAGTTCCACGCTCAATGCATTGTCATACTGGTCTCTACCCATAGGCATACAAATTAACGGGATACCATAAGATAGCGCCCTCATGATGGTACCATGTCCGCCATGAGTGATCACCAGATCTGCATGGGGAAACAGTAAAGAATGCTTTATGGAGGATAAGGTCACCACATTGTCCGGCAACGAGAAGTCGTAATGACCCATGGCTGGTCCCAGCGTCACACAACCGTACACGGGCAACCCGGCCAGCGCATCGATGCATTTTTGAATGATACGATGCTGATTTTGAAAGGTTGATGAAAATGAAACAACAACCAGTGGCCTGGGTGCCTGCTGGGACCAGGGACTTTCCCAGCGTGCATTGGAGGCCCAATCCGGGTCATCCAACACCGGCCCGGTATATCGCACATTGGCAGGACTGGGCTCAATTGGATGATCAAAACGCCGCAAGGTCTGGATCAATCGTAGCTCTGCCCGTTCAAACAAATCGATGGTATGCTTCAGAGGAGGCAGCGATAAGGCTGTCAATTTATGGTTCAAAGCAGACCTGAATTCATCAAACTTAGCCACCATGAGCCTGCCCAGTAACCGGTCTCTCAGCCGGTAGAAAAAGCCCTCACCAGGTTTCAATCCTAAATTACCGGGTGGCCGGTTAGGGCCCGGCAAATACTCCGGCATGTGAAAGACTACTATTTTAGGGATCTGCAGGAATTCAGCAGCAATGATGGCAGGAAAGATCAAAACATCTGCAACCAGCAGATCAATGGATTTTTCGCGGATGACCGCAATGCAGGCGTCAATCACATCATTTGCAGGTCCAAAAATAACCTGCTTGATAATCGGGTTGTTCATCCTAGATGCCTTCCAGTCTCCAAATAAATCCTCCGACCGGTTGGTCCGGGTGAAATGTTTTTTGAAGGGGATAAAGGAAGCACCCATAGCCCGGACAGGTTTTTCCAGGCAGGGCTCGGACAGGATGGTAACTGCATGACCCGCATCCATCAGTTTTTTGGCCAATCCAAACATTGGAGTCACATTGCCCCCGCCTTCGATCATGGCAAACAGTACATTTGAATTTTTCATGGTTTTTTGGATTTTAGACTTTGGTGAACCACGCCTTCTACCATATTCTTAAAGATGGTGAATGTCTTGGCTTTGCTTAATTTCTGATCCTTTCGCAGGAGTTTCCACAAATAGATTTCGGTGACAGCAATGAACGAATTGAGTTGGATCTCAAACTCTTTCGATTTCCGATCCGGTAAATACGGGGCAAAAACTTTGATGCACCAGGCCCGGTGCTGCTTTCTGCCTTGCTCGCCAATTTTCCGGGCAATTTCAAACCCGGGCTCCAAAAAAATTGTCCGAATGGCCGCCTCACCCATATTTTCGTAATTAGATAATAGGGTCCTTAACAGATCATCGATATCACCTACTTTGACGTTATCCCTTTCGGCCGATATTCCGGCAGGATCATAGGACAAGGACTCCGCGACCAGATTTTCTTTGGAACCGAATTTCCGTAATATGGTCCGGGTGGTCACCCCGGCATCCTGGGCAATCATCTCCAACGTGATCCCGTTGATCGGATACTGCATCCAAAGCCGTCCTACCGCCTTAATGATCCCGATTTTGTTCTCTTCGGCCTTCTTGTTTCTGTTTTTGTTGTTGTAATGCGTCTTTCCGGAATTCATGTCACCAATATAGACATTAATTTTATTCATGTCAATAACTATGACATGAATATTTTTTACGTATCCCATTTCTCTGTTCTTGGTTATCGTATTCACGCACCTCCCTTCCTTTACCCCAGAAAAATGATTTGGCAATTTTATATATTGACTGCACTTAACCGTAACCAAAATGACAACCCTTGTTCCGAAATTCAGCAGGTATGCGATCCTTTTACTCTGCGTCATTTTTTCCGTATCCCTGGATTATGCACAAGCTACCCTGGTTGAAAATGCTATCCCCCGCTCGCGTATTATTCTTCTTAACAACCATCCGGAAGAGCGAACGGCTGCCCTGCTCCTGCAGGACTTTATTAAAAAGATCAGCACCGCAGAACTGCCCATCCTGGCAAATAATGAATCCCTGCGCCCCGGTGATATCGTCATCAACAATGCCGATGGAGATGCCGCACTGACCGAAGATGGATTTCACCTGACCTGTTCGGTCAATGGACTTTCAATTTCTTCTGCAGGTGGAAAAGGGGTCATTTATGGCGCCGTAACCCTGCTCGAGCAATACCTTGGCGTGGATTACTTCGGTGAATTTGAATCCAATTATCCCCAACAAAAAACCATCATGCTACCTGCGATTGACCGGATGGAAAATCCGGCCTTCCGGTACCGGCAGTCGCAAAACTATGCCTTGTCTACCGACACCGTCTACCGCCTCTGGAACCGGTTGGAAATGCCTACCGACGTATTCGCCGCCGGCTATTGGGTACACACTTTCGACCGGCTGTTACCCTCCGATGTCTACGGCAAAACCCACCCGGAGTATTATGCCTATTTCAATGGATCACGCCATCCCGGCAAAGCCAGTCAGTGGTGCCTGACCAATGATGAAGTTTTTGAACTGGTATCCCGGCGCATCGACTCCATCTTCAAAGCCAATCCCGGTAAGAACATCATCTCCGTCAGCCAGAACGACGGCAACTTTACCAATTGTACCTGCGACAAATGCAAGGCCATCGATGATTACGAAGGTGCTTTATCGGGTAGTGTCATCACCTTCCTGAACAAACTGGCTGCACGGTTCCCGGAAAAGGAGTTCTCGACCCTCGCCTACCTCTACACCATGCAGCCGCCAAAGCACATCAAGCCCCTGCCCAATGTCAACATCATGCTGTGTGACATCGACTGCAACCGCGAAGTGTCCCTGACCGAGAATGCATCCGGCCGCGAATTTGTGAAAGCCATGGAGGGATGGTCGGCCATCTCAGATAACATCTTTATCTGGGATTACGGGATCAATTTTGACAATTACGTGTCCCCTTTCCCGAATTTTCACATCCTGCAGGACAACATCCGGCTGTTCAGGAAAAACCACGCGACGATGCATTTCTCCCAGATCTCCAGCAGTCGCGGTGGTGATTTCGCCGAGTTACGGTCTTACCTGGTGAATAAACTGATGTGGAACCCGGAATTAAACGTGGATTCACTGCTGCACCACTTTCTCAACGGCTATTACGGACCAGCCGGCCCATCTCTGTACGAATACATCAAAGTGATGGAAGGTGCCCTGCTGGGCAGCGGCATAAGGCTTTGGATATACGATTCACCCGTGTCGCATAAATCAGGGATGCTGAAGCCCGAGCTGATGCGCCGTTACAAGCAGCTATTTGACAATGCTGAGCAAGCGGTAAAGTCAGACCCAACCTATCTGATGCGGGTACAACGCTCCCGGCTGCCCTTACAATATGCCGAACTGGAGATCGCGCGGACAGAAAATGAAAAAGACTATGCGGACATCAGTCAGAAACTGGACTTATTTGAATCCCGGGTCAAAGCATTCGATGTGCCCACGTTAAACGAACGGCGAAACTCCCCCGTCGATTATTGCGAACTGTACCGGCAGCGCTACATGCCTGCCGCCGAAAAAAGCATTGCACTGGGAGCCAGTGTAAATTATGCCCCCCTGCCCGGTAAAAAATACCAGGAAATCAGTAAAACCGCTCTGACCGACGGGTTGTTTGGCGGTTCGACCTTTGTGGAAAGCTGGGTAGGCTGGGAAGGCCAGGATGCAACCATCACCCTTGATTTGGGTACGGTCAAACCGGTGCATAGCATCGAAGCGGACTTTCTACACCAACTGGGTGCCTGGATCCTGCTACCCAAGAAAGTGACCTATTCCTACTCTACAGATGGACAGGACTTCACACCCTGGGAATCGCACACGATTCCGGAAGACCGTTCCGTGCAAGTTAAATTTGTCGGCATCAAAACAGAGATCCCGGTCCAAGCCCGTTATCTGAAAATCGATGTCGTGGCCACCAAGGAATGCCCCACCTGGCATTACGGTGTAGGTCATCCTTCGTGGTTCTTTGTGGATGAGGTGACGGTAAAGTGACGTTGACTTTTGGACTAATTGACTAAGATTGTGTCATCTAATCGTATCAACGCTATAAATTCCTGATTTAACTGCCAAGTAAAAAACACGGTGCCGCGAAGCCATGTCATGCTGAGCGAAGTCATGCTGAGCCGTGTCATGCTGAGCGGAGTCGAAGCAGAAGTCGAAGCAGGAGTCGAAGCAGAAGCAGAAGCCTTAATTTAACAGGATCTCAATTACCGGGATCTCAACCGGTGGCTTAACAACGGGCAAGATTAAATTCACATCACCTTCATTTGTCTCCTGATTAATCCAGTAACCTGTTGGCGCGGATATTTTAATCTCCGAAGCATCGTGTAAAAACTGTACATACTTTATTTTTCCTTTCATCCCTTTCAAGGTGAAATTCTGCAACGGATAATCCAGTAAATGAACGTAAAGCCTGTTCGTGGTAGGATTATAGGTCAATAAGGTATTGTCAGGGACTTCAAAACTATCCGGCGCCTGCGTACACCCATAAATGGATCTGCTGTTGTATTTCATCCATTCCCCCATTTTCAATAAAGCTTCTTCTGCCCGGTAATCTATGGTACCTCTGCCGGTAGGCCCGACATTTAACAAAAGATTACCTCCCTTGCTTACCGATTCAATTAACAACACCAATAATTGCTTATTGTCCTTCCAGGTCATCTCGTCCCTGTAATAGCCCCAGGAACCGCTAAAGGTCTGACAAGTTTCCCACGGAATTTTCTCCCCGTCATAGGTCGGCCATTCCTTGACTTTAAATTGTTCCGGGGTTGTAAAATCCCATCCTCCCCAATATTCTTTTAAATCCAGCCTGTCGTTCACAATGATCTCTGGTTGCAGTTGACGGACAAGTTTGATGAGTTCGACAGAATTCCAGTCATCCCTTCCTTTGCCATGTTCCCCGGTTGGAAAGGAATAATCCAGCCACAGGATATCAATTTTGCCATAATTGGTCAGTATTTCCGTAACCTGATTTTTTAAATACTCCCGGTATTTAGACATGTCCCGGTTTTTGTTCAGCTCCTTGTATTCTTCATCGCTGTTTGCGCTTAATGGATGATTCCGGTCTATGGTATATTCGGGATGATGCCAGTCTATGAGCGAATAATAAAATCCGATTTTCAGACCTTCTGCCCGGAATGCATCGACCCATTCCTTTAGCGCATCTTTACCATAAGGCGTATTGGTAACCTTATAATCGGTGTATTTGGAGTCAAATAACGTAAATCCTTCGTGATGCTTGGAGGTGATTACCGCATACTTCATTCCGGCTGCTTTGGCCAGTTTTGCCCATTCCCTGGGATTGTATAAGTCTGGATTGAAGTTGTCAAAGTATTTTTGGTAGGTTTCGTCATCTATTCGCTCTCTTTTTTTCACCCATTCGTGCCGCCCCGCTAAAGAATAGGTTCCCCAATGGATAAACATCCCAAACCGGTCGTTTGTCCACCATGCCAGGCGCGACTCCTTTTCTTCCTTGGTTTCATTCCAGATTTTTTTCTCCTGAGCATAAGAACCCAAAGACAACAGGAAGAGCGTAATGAGAACCAGTATTTTTTTCATTGAATTGTATTTTGCACTATTGTGTGTGTTAGTCTTTTCTTATTCCTGTCCATGCTCCTGATTGATCAGGTCTTCTATTTCATTAATTCCCCTGATGCGCGCCACCGATGAAATATTAGCCGGTATGAGCTATCGAATTGGAACTAAGCTGAACAATTTTACTATTTCTCCAGACATTATCCTTTATTCAAGTCAAATAATACCCTCGCATCGACCCAATAAACTTCCCCTTTGACCACTCCGGCCCATCCGCTTTCCGGAGGATCACTATATCGTCTCGAAAAAAAGAAATACTTGTTGTCCCACGTTACGAATGGGCAGAAGTCTGTCCATTCACTATTGATGGGCTCATCAAGATAAATTGGTGTTTGCCATGCGTCATCCTTCCGGAAGGATAGATACAATCCCGGCTGCTCTGTCCCCCAGCGGTTGACAATTAAATAACTTTCATCGGGTGCCACGAAGGTGTCTCCTGAACCCTCCCTGGTATTGACAACAGAACCTATATTGACGGGATCATCAAATTTTCCGTTCCCCAGATATTGCGCCCGGTAAATGTCCTGTTTACCCATTCCATCCGGCCGGTCCGATTCAAAATACAGGCTTCCATCGGCCACCACCACGGGATAGGATTCCGTATATTCATCCGTAGAGATGGGGTATGGGACACGAGTAGCCAATTGCCATTTCCCATCCGTTTTTTGGCTTTTGTAAATGTCTTCTGTGGATTTTTCCAATCCCGGTATAGGGTATTCACCCAGAAAATACATGGTTTTACCATCCCGGGTAATGCTCATATCAACAGCGGTGGACACGATGCTACGATCCGGAAATAATTGGATAGGCTCCGGTGCACTCCACTTACCGTCAATCCGTTCCATATGATGGATCACGAAACTTTCATCTACGATCCGGGTGAAGAAAAACTCCGTCAGATCGGCATTGAATACCCCATTCAATTCAATATGTTCCGTATTGACCAGGTCCGGCATAAACAATTGAGGCATTTTATCCGGCGGTTTTTGGTCCAGGTAAGGTGAGTTGGGTTGACAGGCACAAAGAACAACAATGCACCCGAAGATGATCAAGAAATAGGGTTTGTTCTCCATTTTATGCCCTTTGCACATGCGCTAATTAATTGCCTATTTTACGGTGAAGGCCAGTAAAGCATTTCCTGCCATCTCACCAAAATAATCGTACCCGGAATTTACGAATAACATGCCGTCGGCCACCAGTGGTCCCGGCCCATCCATAGATCCGCCTTTTGCTTTGATGCCGTTCACCCCGTCGAATTCTCGCACGGTATCGAATTGCCAGAGTACGGCACCATCCACTGCAGAATAAGCCCGGAGTTTCCCATTCAGATCGCCTGCGAACACAACGCCCGGTATGAGGGTGGGAGCAGCCGAGTTTACAGGCAGACATGTTCTTGTCGTGTCACACGGGGCTGGTTCGGCCTTCCAGACCACTTCACCGGTTTGAATGTCAAGTGCAAACAATCCCGGATCTGCTTTGACCAGCGAATCGCGAAGGTCAAGTGCATAAGGATTATCCGCATTAGCCGCATAGATGAGCTTTCCATCAGAGGCCATACCCCAATGGATCCCTCCCAGTGCTCCGCCTTTTCCGATCCGGGTTTGCCAGATTATCGCACCGTCATCCGGATTGAGTGCATGCACCACTCCCGACTTCTGTCCGACCACCAGCATATCTTTTCCATTTGCCGTCTTGATAAGTAGTGGGGCCATTCCGAAATCGAGATCGGGGCCCTTGTTTTCCGGGCAGTTCGGATTGTCGGGGCATCCCAGGTTCCAGGTATCGTGACTGGTAGCCTGCCAACTCCATTTGAGTTGTCCCGTCTTCAAGTCAAGGGCCTGAATGGCATCGCTGGTCATGGTGGGTGGATTGGTGTAATTTTCGCCGGTTCCGATGTAGAGCAACTGTCGTTTAGTATCCACGGTTGGACTGCACCAAACCGGAGCACCTGATGGCCCATAAAAGGATTGTCCATTTTTCTTCTGTCCTGAAACTATTGCTTCCTCCCCAATCACCCGATGCCGCCAAACTTCATTCCCATTCATAGCATCCAATGCCACCACGCCACCGGAGGACTTACAACATTCATATTCCCCATTAACCGTGGCAATCACTTCATAAGAGGTAATAGGTATATAGGCCAGGCCACCGTACACGACAACGGAGCCTGTCACCGAAGATTGCGGCTCCATTCCCGCGCGCTTCTTCCATTTTAAACCACCGGTTGCAACATCCAGGGCATACACATTGGTGGCAAAATCAGCAAAATAAACGGTCAACTCCTGGTCCTCCGTATAGGAAATAGCACCGCGAATGGCAGCATCCGCACTAAAGGTCCAGCCAATCAACCCGGTTTCTTTGTGGATGGCATAGATTTCGCCAAACTGACTACCCACGATGAGCCAGTTCCCGATCAGCGCAGGCTTGCTCCTCACCTGAGTACCATCAGGAAATCCGAATGCCCAGGCCAGTTTTAAGGAAGAAACATTCTGTGGAGTAATACCGGACTGCTGAGTGGTTCTGAATCCGGTACCTTCCAGGTTACCACCCCAGCCCGAATAATTCCAACCAGCCTGTACATCATCCCTGGTCAGGCTAAATGTTGTAAATGCCGAGGATGCAATGGCAGTTTCACGAAATGCACTTTTAGTGATCCATTGGGCAACGGCTTTACGCTGATCCTCCGATAAATTTTTCGCTTGCTCCACCATCTTGCCCTTTGATAATGCCGAATAAATGGCACGAGGGGTCATCAATGCAAGTACCCCCGTCGAAGGAGCCAGGCTGCCAATGGAATCAATATGACACGTGGAGCAGGTTTGTGAGAATAGGTGCTCTCCGAGCTGGAGGACTTCATCGGGCACTGCAGCATTGCTTGCTGATTCTACACCTGAAAGGCTTTCTTCCTGACCAGACCGGATGCAACCGGCAAACAGGATTAAAGCAAGTAAACAGCAATCAATGAATCGGATTTGCATGGTTGTGTTGGTAGGGTTAATTTGAAAAAACCTAAAATAGCGAAGTCTTCCGACGCATGCAAGATTTCAAAACGGCACATCAAAAATGAGTAGAATAGCCTATAAACTCATCTGAATTAAACAACCAACTACCTGACTTTATCACCATGACTGCGGGTGACCTATTATTTCAAATAATCCATAGCATCCACCACCGCATACTTCAAACTGCGCCTTAAAAAATCGTTCAGAAATGCCGTATGACTACCTCCGGATAAAATAAACACCCGGTCCTCCGGTGTCAAAGCCAACCGATTAAGATTTGAATAAATCCTGAGATTGCGCTGGTAATATTTAGCCGCTTCATCCGCACCTTCAAATCCATTTTTGGTCCCTACGTAGGTTAAGCAATACAAAAGTTTCCGGAGTAAAAATGTCGATCACTTATCGCTGTTAAAAATGTACCCCCTGAAGCTTAATTCCATTTTAAAACTGACGGTTATAACTGTTATTTCTGACCGGCTGCACTTTTGAAGTCCGTGATGGTGTTGCCATCATATCGGTACACTCCGAGCATCGATCCAAACCAAATACTTCCATCGGTAGCTTCCAAAAGCCCCAACAGAGCTGGACGTTGTGATATAATTTCGGTTACTATTGGATTTTCATTGTACAAGGTCTCTGCATCATAACGGGAAAGTGCCCAGTCCCCAGTAGGTTTTACTCCACCAGTAGTCCAGATGTTTCCATTTTTATCTTCGATGATAGAATATGCATCCCTCTGCGATACTTTCGTAAAGGTATTACCATCATAGCGCCAAAGACCATCTGCCCCGAACCAAATGTTTCCTTTTTTATCTTCGATGATCGACCAAACGTTATTAAACGCCTTGCCATCTTTGTCTTTTAAAACGGTAAATGTTTTTCCATCATAAACGAACATATCTTCGCCTTGTGCACCAAACCAAAGCTTGCCGATTTTGTCTTCAAGGAGTAATCGAATACTGTTACTGGGAAATCCATCTTTTATAGTAAAATTTTGAAAAGATTTCCCGTCATAACGGCTTGCTCCGAACCAGATATTACCGTCCCTATCTTCGTAAATAGACATAACCAGATTATCGGCAAGTCCTTCATTGGTTGTGAAATGTTGAAAGGTTTTGCCATTGTACTTATAAACTCCCGAATCCGTGGAAGCCAACCAAAGGTTTCCATGTCGATCTTCCAACACATCCCAGAACCTATGCGGTTCTATTTTGCCATAAGTGAGATTGGTAAATGATTTTCCATCATAACGAAAAACACCACCCCATGAGGCAGCCATCCAAATGTTTCCATTTCTATCTTGCCTCACATTCCGAACCATACTTATAGGCACCCTGGAAGTAGCTACTTCTTTTAGTTGGGACTCGGAGTAGCCATTGTGTGCTCTACTGAAATTATCTTGTGGCAGGCCTCTTTGTTGTTGTCCGCAGGCGGTGTGGACAACAAAAATTAGACACAGGGCAAATACGTGAAAAAGTCTCATGAATTGTCAGCCGGTTTATTTCCATAAACCTATACCAAAGGGCATTGATCTCCAATAAAATATTGTAAAAGGAATTGTAAAAAATGTAAAATTTACTGCAGCCTATGCCCCATCAATAGACATTCTGTTAACACGTGATACCTGATCCTCTTTAATTTCCCCCGATCTCTTCAAGACTCATTTCCTGAAAGCCCGTATAAGATAACAGGTCTAATGTTCAAAGATTTATCTTCAAGTCCATCACAAAATTGGTGATAGAACAATCATAGTTTTTTTTAGTTCATGTTTGCTTATCAAAAACCTCTTGCAACACTTAAACCTCCAAAAGGTACAGGTGAACTAAATTGAAAGTTCATTTGTGCATTTATCGCCCACTTCTTATGCTCAAACCGGTATCCAATAATACTCACATAATAATTTGACCAACCGTATTTCTTATTATTGTGAAATTGAGGGAAATAATATGGAGAATAGGTTGCTATGTATGCTTGACCTAGATGAACAAATGATTTTGACCTACCTATATAAAGGTTTACTGAATTAGGAACAAATAAACCCATCAACTTTGTCGAATTTCTAAATTTTGGATTTACATATACTACTCCCTTTTCTTCATGCTCTGGTATATACGATACCCCTGTTTTTAGACTTAGGTGCACCCAATTTTTTCGGTAGAGGAATCGCTCATAGGACAATGCATAAAAAAGTGAAGCGCCAAACAAATCAACATTAACGAAATTCTTATACAATGTAGTTTGTAATGGAGTTGGTTGTTTTCGATTTAACCCTATTCTGTTAAGAAAACCAAAGTGGTATTTTATTCTTAATCCAATTACTGAACCATTAGAACTACCATATCCAAATTGTTGCTTTGAAGTGTCTTTTATTTGGGCATCAACATATTCGCTGGAGTAGCTCTCTTGCCAAGAGTAATTGTAATGTAACGAAGCACTAAAATTTTGCTTCCATAAAACAAATCTCTTACCAATTTCAAAACCAATTGAAATGTGATTATATCGCAACACTTTGGTATTTCTAAAATATATCCCATTTAAATCACCAAATGAAAAATAATCACCGTTATCTTTTTCCAAATTGTAATAAATACCAGAAGAAATATAGGGTGATAATTTTGAACCGGTGAAATTATACCTGACAAAGAAGGGAAATGTATAACTATATGCAAATAATTTGCCACCTGATCCACTTTTTAGTACTTCTTTATACGACCTTCGTTGCAACAAATATCCAGAATACATCGAGAAGTTATCATTTAAGTTATATTCAAGCTCAAATCCAAATTCATTCATCAGACTAATATCTGGCAAAACCACTCCTTCATAGTCCAAATTTGTAATTGTTGAAGTAGGCCTCATCAAACCAACACTTGTTGAAAAATTTAATGAAAACAACTCTTGTCTGTTTTGCCTCTTTCCCTGGACTTGTGAATAAATTGAATGATAACTTGCTAAAAGAATAATTATAATTATTACGATATTTTTGACTCTCATACAGGTAATATTTAATATTGAATAACGGGAGTCTGTGCATCAACTCCTGATCTAATGTATCTTTTATGTTGTCCTAAACTGTGGCAGCTACCAGTATCTCTTTGAGTTAGCTCTCCATTTACTAAGGTATAAAGCGCATCTATTCCTCCATCACCAACACCATCTACTATTCCATTCTGAATTTCATCATATGACAATTCAAAGTCCTTCAATATTTCCTGTGTAATAAAATAATTGAAGAATTCGCTTTGGATCAAAGCCTGGGTCAATTTCTTCTCTTTTTTGTTCAAGGAATTTTTCAAGTATTTGTGGATTTGTACTCATATTTTTTTCCAATATAGTAGCTAACGGCTAGCACCCCTAATGTCACCCGATAGGAAGTATGATCATGGTGAACATTGTTATCAACTGGGTTTTGAAATTAATTTGCTGCAAATATCTTATTGTTCAATTTTTAAAATTAATTTTTCATCTTCGAGGTATTGCACTCTAAATACCTTGTTCTTTTTTAAGATTGATTTAATCTCACTATTAGTTTGATTTAAATTTATAGTTTTGTCTAATGGGTTTTTAAATACCAAGGTGTCATATTTAATAAAATTTTTAATCGTAGTGATATATTCAAGAGTCTCAGTTTTTACTGTATAGCTATTTTCTATATCTTTCAGCTTCTGTTCAAGTTTAACGTCATTAACTATTTTGGCGTAAATGAGTGCAGCTATAAATCCAATAGTCAAAATTATAACTGCCCACCAGTATCCGACTAAATCATTTAAATTTTCATTTCCTCTTTTTCCAGGAAAATAAGGGCCTATGAAAATAAATGGAATTATAATCAATATTGATCTTTTTAGTTGATGATTTATATGTTTAGTCCACACCTTCTCAATTATTTTATTGACACTATTATTTTCTATGCTGGAATTAGTATTCACTTATTTAGATTTCATATGGGTTTGATAATTTTCCTTGTCGATAACGGGAGTCTGTGCATCAACTCTCTATCTAATTTATCTTTTATGTTGTCCTAAACTGTGGCAGCTGAGGGTAAGTCAAAAAAGAAAGTCGTATGTGGCGTACCATCCAGGCTGTCAGCACATGTACTGACCGACCCTAGTCGCGTCAGTAGTATGTAATCAAATATAAGCAAAAAAGCCTCTTTTAAGCGCTTGAGGAATACTGAAAATCCAAGTATGGACCAGCCGGTGGTCTGGCAGGCTCAGTTCTCCTGAGATTGTAGGTTGAGAATAGATGTGCTATCTCACCAAGTATTTGATCCTTTCCTTTCATGAGGACGTAAGTAAAATCCCATTGTCTTTTGAAAGTTCCAAATTGATACCCGCCCGACTGAACGTTGTCCGCCCCAGCCGGACCGAACAGGTTCGGGCGGGTTCTTTGACCTGGTGACGTTGGCGACTGCAATCAGGTCAGGTTTATGAAGCATTTAATTACGATCGAAAGCAGATTGGAACCAGCATGATCGCTGCATAGGTTCTCCAGGTAGCCAACTAAAAGACATTTAAACCAACAGCCCGGACTGGCAGGGAATACGACTGGATCAATCGAAGGCTTGCCTGTACGTGAATAGATCGCTTTTGCATCCTTGTAAATGAAGTGAAAATCTATTTTGCTCTTCAAAACATTGTAGAAATGGCACTCCGGGATACCTGTCCGACCACTGGCGGAATATCCGGTAAGAAGAAGTTTGTGAATAGCTTTGGCTTATATTTCTTTACTTCTTGTATATCATAATATACGAAAAAGCAGTCATATATGGGCAGTTTTTGACCTAGAGTTTGTCAACACTCAGCATTTGTTAGCAGTTCGGCATTATTATTTCAATGTTACTTTATAATTCATAGGAGTATCACAAATATTTGTCAATTCTCCTTTAATTTTCAAAATCTTTCCTTTTTCTGTTTCTTCATCATATTCATATACTCTATATAAGAAATACCTATCTTTTTCAATAGTACTTTTTTCTAATTCGTTTCTTGTTACAAAGAAGGTTGAGTTTTGATTGCCTTTAGTTGTTTTTACTTCAATGTATTTTGGATTTCCGTCTAAGTCAAATGACAGAATATCAAATCCTAATCCATCACCTTTTTTTTTGGCTACATGCTCAACTTTTTCGGCAAGTTCCTTTTTTCCTTGAGATTCTAAAAACTCTTTTTCATGTTTATAAATCCATATCTCTCCTAAATCACCAATCCTCTTATTCTCAACATTGTTTTGAAGATGGTTAACAATACTCGGAGTGAAATTTACGTTCTCAATCTTAGTTTCTAAAGTGTTTGATGAAATCTCATTTTCTTTCAAAATCTCAATTGTCCTTACTTTTTGAATATTTATACTCTCAAAATGTTGGGAAACAGCATAAATAAAGTCTTGTGTTAATACATTATAATCCTTATCTCGATAACAGTTTTTGTCAAGTCTGTTTTCATGGAGATTTAATAATTCTTGGTCTTTTTCAATCTCATACCGAACAAGTTCACACATGTTTTGGTATAATCCGATATTCTCAACTTGTCCTTTAATTGGTTTATGTGCATAATCAATTCTCTCTGCAAACATTTTAAACATTCCAAACTTGTAGAAGAAATATCTCTCGGGATACATTAGAGTCAAGTAAACAATTATTGCCCTATGGTCTTGGTAATGGTTCTTTTTCTCAGGAAATACTTTATGACTTAGTTCTCCAAAGTCTTTCCGAAAATTTTCCACTCGTTCAAGTATATCAAAATCCTCGTCATAAAGCAATTGAAACATTTCTCTAACTTGTTCTGTTGATTCTTCAATATTTTCAAGAAGCATTCTCTTGGGATAATACAATCTTGAGGCCAGTAAATTATCGGATTTCCTAAGAGATATTTCAACGTTTGAATAGAAGTCTTTTGAATTAATGTCAAAATTATCTTGAAATTGTTTAATAGCATGCCATTTGTAAATCTCCTGGTTATGAACACTTTTAAAGTTTCTTTTATATTCCTCGATATATGATTTTACTAATTCAATATTCATTTTGCAGTATGTTTCTTTTGCTGACCGCTAACGGGAGTCTGTGCATCAACTCCCTATCTAATTTATTTTTTGTAATGTCCTGTACTGTGGCAGCTGAGGGTAAGTCAAAAATGAAAGTTGAATGTGGCGTACCATCGAGTCTGTCAGCACGTGTACTGACCGACCTTAGTCGCGTCAGTAGTATGTTATCAAATATAGTTAAAAAAGCGTCTTTTAGGCGCTTTAGAAGTGCCGAAAACCCAAGTATGGACCAGCCGTTGGTCTGGCAGGCACAGTTCTCCTCAGGTTGTAGGTGGTAAATAGCATGGCAACTTCACCAAGTATCTTTCGTTTACCTTTTAGGAGTACATAGGTGAAATCCCATAGTCTTTTGAAAGGTCCGAATTGATGCCCGCCTGAATGACTAAGTCGGGCAGGCTCGTTTCGTTGGATGATTCTGCCATTTCTGGCACTGGTGCATTGCGATCTAATGGGGCAAAGCTTACAATCAGCTGTTCTGTAGTGTTTAAAACGAGTAGCTGGGTGTTTGGGCTTTTTTGACTTGCGATGGTAGATCATTTCATTGGATCGCAAGATGGATCCATTGGGGCAACGATAGGTATCGGATCCAGGGTGATATTTGAAGTCTTCTACTGGGATAACCTGATTGGTTACATTAGCAGCGTTGGCCTTGGGAGAGACATAAGTCGTGACGTTAAGCTCTTCGCAGGCTGCCAGCTGGGCGGCGGTATGATAGCCTTTATCAGCGAGTACATCAAACTTAGTGATTTCCAGGTTTTCTTGAACCTGAAGAACCATGGATTCGAGGGCATGGGTATCATTGACATCACCGGTATCAAAGGCAGCGAGGAGCTTGTGTTTAGCATCACTAGCTGCTTGGATGTTATATCCTACGTTGACAATATTTCGGTGTAGGATAACAGCTTGAGCATCGGGATCGGTAGTGGACAGTTGTTCTTTACCGGATTGGATGATTTCATCTCCAAGTTCGCAGTACTGATTCCACTTGTCAATCTGATCGTTGATCTTGGCATGCAGCTGCTCTTTTTCTTCGTCATCATCAGCTTGATCGAGTTCTTCACAGTAAGCATCGATTTTGGCATCGATGTAATCCAGGTGCCGGTGGATTTTGGCCAAATTGTAGTTGTTTTTGAGGCTATTTTGAGCCCGGACTTTAAAAGAGTCGATCGCAATGGTTTTGCCCTCAATAAGTCTCCAGCCTTTGAGCATGGCAACAAAATGGCGAAAGACCTGACGAAAAGCTAGTGCATTCTGCTTGCGGAAATTAGCAATGGTCTTATAGTGAGGTCGTCTACCTTTTAAAAGCCAGATGACTTCCAGATTGACCTTACAGGCATGTTCTAGTTTACGGCAGGACCGGATGCCATTCTGATAGCCATAGAGATAAAGTTTGAGGAGTACACCTGGGTGAAACGGTGGGCGACCCTGTTCATTTAACTCAAGGTTTTTGAAATCAAACTGCTCTAGAGGAAGCACATCAATAAAAGCATCGATAATACGAACAAAAGCTTCTGGGTCGACCATTTGTTCGATCGAAGAGATGAACATTTGTTCGCGATCTTGACCTTCGACAAAGTCCATAATATATGTTCGTTGGTGATAGTATTAATTTACGAAAAAAGTATCACATTAAAAAATATAATTATAGGTTATTGCACAGTCTGACGTTCGGGCGCATACGACGTCCCGCCTTTCAATTAACTTTTTCTAAGTTACTATGTTTGTTCATGTTATCATATTCTTCATGTGTTCTGGCCTCTATAAGGCGGGATGGTCGTTATCGCGCCATGTTGTCGGTTCGTTATTTCTATTTAGGATATCCATAAGTTTACTATTTCTTTTATTTTCCAAATGTTGGCTTTTTTCTCAAGGATTGCCAAATTTCCATCTCCACAAAGACTACCACATAACCAATCGAAATAGACTATAGCAAGATTTTTCTCATTATTGAATCCAATATTCGAGAATTTCATGATTCCAACGTGAACAGTATCTAATTTTGAATCTTTAAATATTTTGTATTCAATTAGTTCGTATTTACTATTGTTTTTGATATCTGAAATTTTCCAATTGATTGGTTTATTCAAAAAATTTGAGTCAATCTCGTATTTCTTAATCTCTTCAATCACCCAAATCTTATCTTGAGCACTTAATCTACACTTGTTGAAGAATACAATTTTCTTCTCAATATTTTGCATTCGAATTTTCCACAACTCTACTATTTTGTCATATTCTTCTTCTTGTTTGAAATATTGCTGCCATTCAATTGAAATCAAATTTAATTTGGCAGAATCTAAAGAAGAATACCTTTCTAATTCATCAAAACTTGGAGGAAGCGGCGGTGCGGGAGGTGATGAACCAAAATGTTCATAGTCACCAATTTGGCTATTGAATATTAGCGAAAGTATTTCTACTTCGTCACTGACAACATTAGTTGAACATCCATTAGTGAAAAAAATGATAAGTAATGTATATGATATTTTGACTGCTTGTTTCATATTTATCAAATGACCGACAACTTACTTATATCCACGTATTTCCTGTATCAACATTGCGCTTTTTACCATTTTTCGTTCAAAAAAACATTTATTTTCATCAGAAACAATAGCCTACTAGTCGATGCTTTCACATCGGTATCCCATCGCATCCTTTCCCATTTTATGCTTTAGATCTCCAGGTTGCCCGACGAAGCCATGCCACGCCGGTATGTCAGCAGCCCGCTTATTCGTCACCCGCAGGCACTACTGAGGGCTCCCAGCTGTGATGCAGGGATATGCCGGATGAACAATTCACGATGGTGACGCATCTGTGGTCCGGTAAAAAAGATTCCGAATGGTGTCGGTTAGCATTTCCATGGGTGTGGATGTTAATGGGATTAAGATACATCAAATCGAGGCATTTGTGCAAATCCGATGCACGCTTTTCACCTCCATCGCATCCTGACCCAGAGACCCTGCATCCATAAAGGTCACCCGGATCATTGACTCATTTCACCTTTCAGGAAATCCGTAATTTCCTTGGCCAACGCCCGGTACCCCTCGGGTAAATAATGCACATCACCCGAATCTTTTCCATACTGCCGGTGTATCCGCCGGGAAGCTTCGTAGATATCGTTGATGACCACCCCATTTTCCTCCATGATCCTTTTGGCCAATTGGTTGTACCGGATCGCATCTTCCTGATACCTTCCGGCTTCATCCTCCGGCACATAAGTGGTCGTGACAAAAATCAATTTAGCGTCCGATTTGGCTTTCATCCATTGTACGATCGAATCCAGATTTTTGCCGTAATCCTCCAGCTCGTACGTGATTGTACCATGCACCTTATCCCGGTTGCCCTGCGTTTTGGAGTCCGGATGCCGGTAGCACAAATCCCACAGGCCCCAGTTAAATTGGATGATGTCCCAGTCTTTTGTGCCAATCCAGGTTTCAATACTATCCAGACCGGTGCCTGTGTGCTGTGCATTGCCCCGGTTGTGATAAACTTCGGCGATGCCTTGCAGGTCCTCCCGTACATACGGTGTATAGCCCAAAGAAATGGAATCACCAACGATCAATATTTTGGGCTTATGCTTTGCACACCCGGACCAAATCAGGATCAGCAAGAAATACAGCGTAAGACTGGCTTTGCTTGTTTTTATTTCAATCATTAGTTGTACATGCTGTGATTAACCTTAATCAGATGAATAATTCCAATTAAATTTTATTCTCGGGAATTATTACAATTTACCCGTTGGGGTGTTAAACCGTAATTATAATAATAACGAACAACTCCAAGGCTATTAGTAAATTATGCAGACACTTATTTTTTAGACCTGCCCCCATTCTTGTATTTTACGCAAAATTTGCAACCAAATAGCTAGGACTGGAAAGGCCGCGACCAAAGAATGTTATAAAGCTCTGCTCATTGCCATTCATTTAGGACGCGCAATTTAGGATCAAACTATTGCACTAAGGCTTTTTACATTGCTTATATTTAAAATTGGTGGTTTCAAGTTACCGTCATCTTTTCAGTAGGTTCACGCAACTGTTTGAACAATTCAAAAACAGCATTTTTGCTGCCGTCGAAAGACGGTGAGGCGTGCGCATGCCGCAAAAATGGTGACTCCGAAGAACTTAATATCCTGAAAACCATACAGTTGCACCGAACGCCAATGTGAGTTTTGCGTGAATCGAGGTTTTTGGTTCGTTTTTGCCGGAACAAAAATGAACGAATACGCCAAGCAGCGACCCTTGCAACCAGAATTACATTTCGGAACAATAGAAGTTACATAAAAATTCTTTTCCTAATTCGTTAAAGAGAAATTACAATAGTATCTAAGAACCAAATATGATTTGGAAAGCTAACCACCCAATGCGATTATCCCAATTAAATTTTATGCTCGCGAATTATTATCATCAGATAGCAGATCTTCCAGATTGTTCCACCCATATCCTCCATGGAATGCGCCATTTTGGGCATATAACCTCCGGGCCCCCATCCGCTCGTAAAAGCTATTGGAAGGATTGTTTGCATCACCAAACAATAAAAAGGATATTATGCCGAGCTGTCTGAATTCTTCTGCACAATGACAGAGCAACCGGCGTCCCAGTCCCATTTTCTGATATTTTTTCAGAAGATAAATTTTATTCAACTCCCCCTGGTAATCAGCATGGTCACCGTGATCATAAGGCTGACCTTTGGCAAAACCGGCCAGGTTGCCGGATTGGGTCTTGATGACCAGGCAAAACCAGGAAGGTCGTTTATCCCGGAATAACTGCTGCCATTGGTTTAAACGCACTTCGAAGGAAGGACCCTGGCCATGGGTCTCATTAAAGGTATCCACATGCAACCGGGCCAGGTTAGCCACATCGTTGGGAGTTGCTCGTTGAAATTGGAAAGCTTCCCTGTTGCCGTCGAAATTCATAATGTGTACAATGCATTTATTGGATACCTGCTTGCCTGGTCGTTGCATTCGTTTATAAGGACAGGCTATTATGCCGTTTATCAGGACCCGGATACCACCATCAAAGATATGAATCATTCCAATGGTCACCTTTGAGCCCACTCCGGAAAGCCAATTTCAATAAACCTAATGTCATTCCCGCCCGAACGGACGGGCAGGTCGACCGAGACGCCTTATAGCGTCGAGCGGAGAGGCTTCGACTTCGCTCAGCCTGACAAAAAAGCAATTGTCACCCCGAGCGGAGTCGAGGGGTCTCATTCCGGCCTGCCCTCCGGGAGGCGGGGCTCATCCTTCACCTTCAGTGCTTTGATGCCGACCGAAGAATGAGCGGCGGTACGAAATGACAGCGTGTTTTGGAAATTGTGCTTCTCCAGATTGGACTACCTTTTAGCATTTTATAGGCGCAAACCTGTTAATAAATAATTAGGTGCTTTAAATTCGGAGGGTTCAATGTAATTCTATGAAAAATCATTTCTACAGCCTGTGTATCCTCTTTTTGCTTGGTGCGATCGGACTTCAGGCACAGGTACGTTATCTGGATGAGGTGTTCAGCGAGGTATCGGTCACCGCTGATGTATCCTATGGCAACAATATTTCCGTGTTGGAAGGTCCTTTATCCGTGCAGCCGCTCTTGATGGATGTTTACAGCCCGGCTGGTGATGACGCATCCGCCCGGGCAGTGGTGATCTGTCTGCACACCGGCAGCTTCCTGCCTCAATATCTCAACGGGCAGGTCACTGGCGGCAAGCGGGATTCAGCCGTGGTCCATCTATGCACACGATTGGCCAGAATGGGATACGTTGCTATTGCAGCCACCTACCGGCAGGGCTGGAATCCTACGGCCACCGGAGCAGGAGGACAGAATATCCGGACCGGCACACTACTCAATGCGGCTTACCGCGGGATCCAGGATTTGCGCACGTGCATTCGTTATTTAAGGAAGACCGTTGCAGAAGATGCAAATAGCTACCGCATCAACCCCGATAAGATCGCTGTCATAGGCCAGGGTACCGGTGGCTATATTTCTTCCGGAGCGGCATTCCTGGATGATTTCGCAGAGGTTCAACTTGATAAATTCATCGATCTAGAAACCTCCATGCTCTACGTGGACTCCAACTTAGTGGGAAATCTATACGGCACCACAGAAAAACCACTGTGTATTCCCAACTGGCCTTCCTATTCCTCCGACTTCCAACTGGCCGTAAGTCTGGCTGGTGCTTTAGGTGATGCGAGCTGGATCGATGGTCCTACGGCCACAGCGAATGAGCCTGCCTACATCGGGGTGCAGATACCGACGGACCCCTTCACTCCTTTTGGCAACGGGCCAGTCATTGTCCCCACAACAGGTGATTTTGTGGTCAATGTATCCGGCTCGAGAACTGCCGTAGATACGGCAAATGTGAAAGGTGTAAATGATGTCCTGGCATCTATTAACCTATTTACCAACACATTGAACCAAAAGGTGCAGGCGAATAAAAATGTACCTTTTCAATTTCCCGGGCAAACGGCTACCACGCTGGCCACCGAGAACGTCTATCCGCTCATCACACCAGGCTACCGGATAGAAACAGCCCCCTGGGACTGGTACGATATTTCCCAGATGGAGCAAGAGGTGGCGTCTTTCAACCAGAGTCATGGAACCAGTATCAATCCGGCAACCTTGCAGGCGAATACCCAATTGACCAACCCGAACATGTCCAGGGCAAAAGGTTTGGCTTATATCGATACCGTATTGATGTTCTATACTCCGCGTGCCTGTGCCGCTTTGGGCCTCACCGAATGCCTTGATGCGCTGGGTGTGGTCTCCGTGCAGGAGCTTGTGGACGACCATTTAGTGGAAATGCAGGTGAGCCCGAACCCGGCCGGTGAGGAGATCCATTTCCGAACGAGCCCGGATCACCCGATGGAAGAAATACGAGTATTTAACCTGAATGGTCTGATGGTACAGGCCTATCCAGGAATTAATTCCAGCCAGCATACCATGTCACGACGCAATCTGCCACCAGGAATCTACCTGGCCAGGATACGGTTTAAGGAAGGCATATTGACCAGGAAAATCATTTTTCATTAACGTATAAATCCATGGGTTAAAGCGTTCAATGAGTTGCGGATTATTCTAAATAAATGGATCATTGAGGAAAGTTGTTTAACTGAACTTTCTAGGTAATCAGTCCAGCTAGTGGCAGGCATAAACCGGCCCTTCAACCGGAGGGTAATCGTGATTTTAAATAACTTGATAGCCTGGATGCAAAAGTCCGTTCAGTTGCTAGGCAAATGGCTCATCGATTGAATGACTGGTTCTGGAAAACCAGTGGGGGCCCTCTTCCGTCATATACACACAGTCCTCCAGGCGCACACCAAAATCGCCGGGAATCGCAATGGTCGGTTCAACGCTAAAACACATACCGGGTTCCAGCGGCCTTTGGTTGCCTTTTACCATGTTACCCCATTCATGGCCGTCCATGCCAATGCCGTGGCCGGTGCGGTGTGGCAGGCCGGGCAATTGATAGCCAGGACCAAAACCGGCATCGGTGATCACTTTCCGGGCAGCGGCGTCGACCGCCTCACAGGGTGCACCTATTTTGGCCGCATTAAATCCAGCCTCCTGAGAAGCTTTCTCCAATGCCCATATTTCCCGCTGTCGTTTGGTCGGGTTTCCGAAAACGACCGTCCGGGTAATGTCCGAATTGTATCCCTCTACCGTGCAGCCGCAATCCATCAAAACCACATCACCTTCCTTCAACGGCTGCGGGTGTACGGTGCCATGCGGAAAGGCAGAATCCGTCCCAAACAGGCACAATGCAAAATCCGCCACTCCTCCCAGCGCGGTTTGAGCCTTCATGATGACGGATGCCAATTCGCCCTGCGTCATGCCTTCTTTTAACTGGCTGACACCTTGCTTGATCGCGGCCCAGGTGATGTCACTGGCCTTTTGCATGAGTTGTATTTCTGCAGTCGATTTGTGGATACGGCAGCCAATGGTTACCGGATCTCCGCTTACATAATTTTGGGAGGGAGCCTCTTTCCGCACTCCATCTACGATGAAGAACCGGGTTCTTTCCTCAATGGCGGTATTGCCGAAGGTAATTCCCGCATCCTTGATAGCCTTTGCGATCAGTTGATAGGGACTCTCATCCTCCTGCCAGACATAGACGTCTTTTCCGATGGTGATCTGTTCCCGTAAACGAGCTTCCTCAAATCCTGGGCAAATGTATTTCACCTCGCCCCGTGCCGGAATGATGGCTACCATGGTCCTTTCGCTGGGCCACCACCGGATGCCGGTAAAATAATTCAGGCTGGTACCGCAATCCAGGATTAAAGCATCCATTTTATTTTCGGCGAGCAACCGCTGCGCTCTGGCAATCCTATCCTCCCTTTCAGCCTGTGCAATTGGAACTACATCAGCCGTCATCGATTCCAAGGCCTGGTTAGGATCCATGAGCTGGTTTAAACCGCCGGCCTTAAACCCGGTCACCATGCTGGTAGCCGCGGCCATACCGGTCAGATTGATAAAATCCCTGCGTCTAATACTCATAAAAATGATGGTTAATTGATTAAACCTGTAATCCCCCCTTGTTTCAGTGTCTCAGGAGCATGGCTAAAGTTAACCTATTCTTTTAACCCTGGCCAATTCAAAACAGATAGGGCTCCGGGTCTGTCCCTGCCCCGGATTTTTAACAGACAGAGGTTTTGTACCATTTTAAATCCTAAACTTTACCATGATCCCTCAATGCCCGTTTCAAAGAAAATTGGACTTTTCAACAAAGTAACCATGTTGTTTTAACCCCGACATTTGTTGAATAATAAGAAAAAACATGTCTTCGAAAGACAACAATGTTACCGTATTGGTCACCGGTGGTTCCGGATTTGTTGCCCTCCATGCCATCAGCCAGCTGCTGAACCAGGGGTATAGGGTACGGGCAACCTTGCGATCGCTCAGTAAACAAACGGAAGTAACGAATGCGTTACGGCATAGTGGCATCACTGCTCTGGAACATCTGCAATTTGTGGAAACAGATCTGAGCAATGACAAGAACTGGGATCAAGCCATGCAGGGTTGTTCGTATGTATTGCATATCGCATCTCCTATCCACCTACAGATTCCCAAAGATGAGAAGGAGATGATCCGCCCTGCCGTTGATGGCACCTTACGTGTCCTGCGTGCAGCTAAAAAGGCTGGAATAAAGCGGGTGGTGATGACATCCAACTTTGGAGCGGTCGGCTACAGCCATCATGACCGGACTAAAATCATCACCGAAGAGAGCTGGACCAACCCGGATGAAAAAGGACTTTCCGCTTACAACAAATCCAAGGTGCTTGCCGAACAGGCTGCCTGGACATTTATCGAAAAAGAAGGTAACCCTATGGAATTGGCTGTGATCAATCCCGTCGGTATCTTTGGTAAAGCCCTGAATAAAAATCTTTCAAGCGGACATGAATTGCTTAAACGGATACTGGATGGATCAATGAAGGCCATTCCCAATATGACCATCAGCATCGTCGATGTCGAAGACCTTGCCGACCTGCACCTGCGTGCCATGGTCCATCCGGATGCCGCCGGACAACGCTTTTTAGCCCTGTCCGGGGGTGTTATGACATTACCGGATATCGCTGCTTTTCTGAAATCGGAGTTGGGAGAACGGGGCAAATCCATATCAACCCGCCGGTTACCGGATTGGGTGGTCCGGATGGCAGCCCTGATCAGTCCTACCGACAGGAACCTGGTGCCTCAGCTGGGCCGCTACCGGGACGCCAACAATGAAAAAGCCAGGCAAGTCCTGGGCTGGGAGCCGCGATCCAATGAAAAGGCACTATTGGGTACTGCCGATTCTTTGTTTGCATTCCATCACCTCTCAATCAACTAACATGAAAGTAATCCTTACCGGTGCCACCGGCATGGTGGGCGAAGGCGTGCTCTTCGAATGCCTTCAAAACGACACCATAACAGAAGTATTGATCATCGGCAGGAGGCATTATGCTACCGACGCGCCGAAGGTCAAAGAGCTACTGGTTAAAGATTTTAGCCAGATGGATGACCACCTTTCACTTATAAGTGGTTACGACGCCTGCTTTTATTGTGCCGGCGTCAGTTCCGTCGGCATGAATGAACAGGATTATTCGAAAGCAACGTACAACCTGACATTGTCTTTCGCTCAATCATTGCTCGGTGTCAACCCGGCAATGACATTCATCTATGTCAGCGGCAGCCGCACGGACAGCAGTGAAAAGGGCAAGGTCATGTGGGCGCGGGTAAAAGGTAAAACCGAAAATGCCCTTCACAATCTGGGATTTAAGGCGGAATATAATTTTCGGCCAGCCCTGATGAAAGCAAGCAAAGGCCAGCGAAACGTCAAGACGATCTACCGGGTTCTCTTGCCTGTGTTTAATATTTTCATGTACCGGACCACCCTCACGCTGCAAGAAGTTGGACGGGCCATGATCCACGCCGTCGACCATGGTTATCCGAAAAATGTACTGGAAACGGAAGACATCCGAAAACTGGCTCAATGAACTTAAAGGAAATAAAATCGTGTTACCTCGGCCCGGAAGTTTCTCCGGAAGAATTTATTGCCGAACATTTTTTCCTCTATCTCATCCGGGGCAAAATGGTCGGATACGATGGGGACAAACAATACACGTTGAGTCCGGGAGAATGTATCCTGGTCCGCAAAAATCATCTGGCCAGGTACAACAAACAAAAAGTAAATGATGTGTTTGAAAAAGTGGTGGTGATCTTCGATGAAGCCTTTCTGTTGGAACAATTCAAAATGAACCCGTTAATTACCCCTGCTGCAAACATTCAATCATCCTTCTTACCCATCGACAAGTCTGCCATCGTGGACCACTACATCGAATCGCTGTCCGACGGCCAGGATCACGACGGCCAAATAAAACCACAAATTGCCGAAACCAAGCGGGTTGAATTACTTCAGATACTCCTGAATCTTCATCCGGAATACGCCGGTCTTTTATTTGATTTTGGCAAACCCGGTAAAATTGATCTAAAGGCTTTTATACAGAAGAATTATAAGTTTAATGTGAGTACCGAAAGGTTGGCATTGCTTACCGGCAGGAGCATATCGGCGTTCAAGCGGGACTTTAAAATTATTTTCCGGGAAACGCCTTCGCGTTGGTTGGTGCAGCGACGACTGGAAGAAGCCTACTACCTCCTGAAATACAAAAAAATGCAGGTTATCGATATTTACCTGGATCTGGGATTTGAAGACTTATCTCATTTTTCCTATGCTTTCAAAAAGAAATTTGGTATTTCCCCTTCCCATCTGAATCCTGTCATCTAAGAATGCTTAAAAATTTAACCACCCTATCAAAAGATAACCAAAGAATAGTCGGGGAAATTAATTCACGAAATATCAGCCGGCAAACCCGGAAATCAGTATAATTTATCTATTTTACATGAACCAGCAATTCAAAAAGCCAACATGTTCGCTCCAAATCGAATGGGCAATTTATTGTCCAACATTTTACCAGCCCATCGAATCCTACTGTACGCGCTGATTTCCATCCTGCCACAGCAATGGATTGAACCGGACCATAATTCTCATTCCAAGAACATTCAAAGCCCCGAGATCATGTATACAATGGTTGAATTCCAATCTGAAGGTGCCACCCTGAGAGGCAAATTTTATCAACCTAGCCAGGCCTCCGATCTGCCCGTCATCATCATGGCACATGGTTATTCAGCAACCATCGATGGAATGGTTGCCGAGCAATATGCCGAAGTCTTTTATAAGGCAGGATTTGCCGTCTTGCTGTACGATCACCGCAACCTGGGCATCAGCGATGGTGAACCTCGCCATGAATTGAACCGGTGGACGCAAGCCAGAGGCTTCCGGGATGCCATCGATTTCGTCTGTACTTTACCCAACATCGATAAATCGCGGATTGGATTATGGGGCGACAGCATGAGCGGAGATGAAGTTCTTTTTGTAGCAGGGATGGACCACCGGGTCAAAACGGTGGTTGTCCAGGTCCCGGCTTGTGGGAGCACTATGCCACCCGAAGACCCCGATGGAAGCCTGTATGAGTCGTTAAAAAACACCTTTTACCATGGCGACATCAATACGCCAGCTTCAACAAGGGGACCGATGCCTGTTGTTTCATTCGATCAGGAAACTTACCCTTCTCTTTTAAAACCACTTACGGCCTACCGCTGGTTTATGGAATATGGAGGACGCTTCAACACCAAATGGGTGAACCGGGCGACCTACGTTACACCCGATACGCCGGTAAAATTTCACTCCTCATTAAGCATACCGCATATGAAGGCAGCCGCGCTCATGCTAGTAGCAGATAACGATGAAATAGGAGGAGCTAACCCTGAAGTGGCACGAAACGCGTTCAGACTGGCTCCGGAACCCAAACAACTGATCAATATCGATGGGGGACATTTTGGCTTGCTCTTCTACCCGAGCGAATTATTTGATCAATGCAGTAAGGCACAGGCCGATTTCTTTGTCAAACATTTGTAATAATCACCGAGACAGTAATTAATCCTTTCGATGACTTGATGATCAGGTTCTGTCTTGTTCGATCAATGTCAATCGTCGGACCACACTGTTTCTATCCAACAGCGTGCCGGGCGACAATACCGCATTGGCACCGATCTTTGAATGGTCCCCGATCAGCGATCCAAACTTTGTGACACCGGTATTAATCCTTTCACCCTCGTGGATCACAAAAATGGTCTTATCGGTTCTTTCATTAAAGTGATTAGCGCAAATTGAACCCGCTTCAAAATTAATGTGATGACCCACGAGGCTATTGCCTATGTAATTAAAATGAGCCATGGCCGTATGGTCAAATACCATGGATTGCTTCACTTCCGAACCAGGACCTACCTTGACCGATGGACCGAAATAGAGAGGCCCACGCAAATAGGCATTTGCTCTTATAAAACAGTTTTCGGAAATAATGACCAACCCTTTCATGGTTACCTCAGGTTCAATGGTTGCCGAAGAGTGGATGGCTCGATTATTTTCAATGGTAAAGCCTGCCCCTAAATTCTTCAAATGGTGCTGCAGCAATAATTCCAAATTTTCTATGATATCCCAGGGCTGCATGGAATCAGACCAGGCAAATCTTTTACCGAAATCCAGGATGTAGTGGTCAAGGTCAATCATAGCTCATAAATTTCGATGGGGAGGTCATCGGGGTCTCTAAAAAAGGTGAATCGTTTACCCGTGTATTCGTCTACGCGGATTGGCTCGGCGGTTATACCTCTGGAATTTAAATAGTTAATTTCCTTCGTAATGTCCTTTACGCCAAATGCAAGATGTCTTAAGCCGGTCGCTTCCGGTCCGGTCGCCCTGCTCGGCGGAGTGGGGAAAGAGAATAATTCAATGATGTATTGCCCGTTTAGGGCAAGATCAAGTTTGTAGGAGTCCCTGTCTTCGCGATAAACTTCACGTATCGCCGAAAGCTTCAATATTTCGGTATAGAAGAATTTTGATCTGGCATAATCTGAACAGATAATGGCAATATGGTGTAATCGTTCTATCTCCACAATAAATAGCTTTGAATTCCAAATTAGGAATTTTTAGCCCGAAACAATCACTGGCCTTTACCACCACAAATCTATGCCTGGCTTCAGGCTTGAAATTGTACCAGATGGTGGTTGCTATGTTTGTAAATGAATTGACCTAATTGCTCTTTAGACATTCTGCCAAAAAACCAATGCGTAAAAGACGCCTGGTTGAAGGTTGCATAGCGTTCAATTAATGCAACCCATTTACGTTTCTCACTTTCCAGATCAATTCCTTCTTCAGTCACCCTGAACGGTGGTGCCGTGGGTGCATTTCTATGGAGTCCGGAATTTTCATCCTTCAAGATGGCCTTAATGGCCTTTTTTCCAAAAATTCGACCGGCAAATGATCGTTTGATTCGAATGTCTCCGTAATAGTAAGCCTCGCAGATGGCACAATGCCTGACCATCTGACCGACGGTCATAGAACCCCAGGAAGCTGTTGATTCCGGTGTAAGGGTACGAATGCGTTTGATGACTTCAACCCTTGTGGATTCCTCAAATATTGATTTCATAGCTAGGCACTTTCTTCAACCAGTGAAAACCAATTTCCTGAGTCATCCACAAAAAGTGCTTCGAATCCATAAAACTCTTTCGTTGGAGGCTTCTTGAACACGACCCCTTTGGCAGTCAGTTCTTCATAAGTGGCCAACAGGTTTTTACAGGTAAATACGGCCGATCCAAATGTTCCTGTTTTTATTAAAGTTGTCATTGACTCAACCGTAGCCTTATCAAACATCCCGCCTTCCTTAATCAGAAATAGAGTTATTTCCAACTCAGGCTGCTCGGGAGGAGTGACCGTCAACCATCGGGCCCCCTCTCCCATCGGTGCGTCCGTGTGCACTTTAAAGCCGAGTTTATTCACGTAAAAATCAAATGCCCTGTCCTGATCCAGAACATAAATGCAGGTATGTGAAATCTTTGAAATCATAATTTTTTATGTAAAAATGCCGCTTTACTACCTTTTAAACCTCTTCAAAATTGCTATTTGTCCATCCGTGTGTTTCTGCATAACAATTTGGGACAAACTTAAGAGGAAGGATTTCAATGGCCTTCCTCCGTTCATTTTCACCATGCTGAAAGTTCGATGGGGTGTGCCCCGTCATTTTCTTAAACATTCCCGCAAATGACGTGGGGCTTTCCCATCCGACCATCAAGCAGGTCTCGGTTACCGTGAAACCTTCTACCAGGTGCTTCATGGCCGCATCGATCCGCTTGTTGATGAGGTAGCCCTTAGGGGTAAGTCCGTAAATGGATTTAAAAAGACGTATAAAATGAAATTTTGAAAAATGAGCCTGATCGGCAATGTTATTCAGATCAATGGCCTCCGTAAACCGCTCATCAATAAACAGCTTGGCTTTTACAATCCGGCGATACAGATAGATCTTGTCGTATTGTTCCATAGTCACCATTTGCCGGCTCATAGTTCTTTTTTTGAAACCTCCAAGCTACCATTGCTGAATGACAATCCCTAATTGGGTATCCCTTAAAGCAAACTCCCTGGCGCCCCAGGGACGCAGGGTGATTTTCGGCAAGTTTGGATGAAGGAAACCAGGGTGTGATTGGGAAACACGATCAAAAACCTCTTCGATGTTACCGGTTACCAACCTGAACTCCGGATGATGTTCTTTGGCCAACGCAGCATCCTCAAAGAGGTTAATCCGTAAACCATCGCGTTCCAGGACGCAAAAAGGACGGGGTGTATTCAATTCATCATGACCTAGTTTAAAGCCAAGACAATTCACAAAAAGCTCCAGGCCTTCGGTGATATCGGAATAAAAGATATTGGGAACCAGCTTATCAAATTTCATTAATGTTCGATTTAATCCAGCTTTCTTCTATTATCTTTAGGTAGTAAGTTGCTACAGTTGACTCATCCTAAACAAGATAAATGCATTGGATTAAGAAATTAGGATTACAGCGTCAAAACAGCAAATAAAATCGACCAATGATCTAATTATGAAAAGAGGCACATTTCTAATTTCAACAATGGCACTTTTGAGCACCAGGGTCTTCCGTATATTTAAATCCCTACGAACGGAAAGAACAATTAAGGGATTTAAAGTAAATGCGGGTGAGGCTCGATTTGGCCGGCATTATAAAATGAAAGGTGTCACCCTGAATAACCTGGACATCAAAATATCCGGATCGGATACCGCCGATGATTTAGCGGTTTTTGAGCAAACCGGCCTTACCCCTAACGGAGGTCCGCCATTGCATATACACCTTTTCCAGGATGAATGGTTTTATGTGATTGAAGGCAGTTATTTATTTCAGGTAGGTGATGACCGATATACCATGTCCCCCGGTGACACCATCTTTCTGCCGCGCACTGTTCCTCATGCATTTGTCCAATTATCCGATCGGGGAAAGATGATTGTGTCTTATCTACCCGCAGGAAAAATGGAAGCTTTCTTCAAAATTACCGATCAATGGGAAACACCGCCGACCCAAGCAGAAATAGCGCGCGTTTTTGAAGCGCATGATATGAAAATTGTCGGCAAGCCTTTGAATCCAAGCTAACTCCATTTAATTCTGTCTCTCAAGTGATTCAGTCAAAATTTTTTCCAACCGCTCCACCGATGAAATCGCGCTGGACACCCTGTTTATGGCACCATTGTAATTGTCTTTGTTCAGGATCAGGATATTCCTGGCTTTGGAAGGTTTTCGAAATATGGTCGGATCAGATACAATTAAGAATTCCTTGAATTTAAAATCAACAATAAATTGTTCCATGATGGGAACCCATTCGTCGTTGAAAGATTTCTCAATATCTCCAACGGATTTAATGGTATGGCTTATCTCATCATCATAATATTCCCCCAGCAGCAACCGCAATTCTTTATTGGAAACCTGGTCAAGGCCCCGCGATTTGAGCGCTTCGTAAGAGTTCGTAATGGGTTGAAAACGCTCGAACTGAATAAAATAGGCCAGCCAATAGCGAATACTATCCGGAATAGGATCTTCCGGACCAATTCCAAGAATCTTGTCCGCAGACTTAATGGCTTTGGAACAGCTGGCATTAATTTCAATCAGTTTTTCCTTATCTGCTTTTAGATTTTCCTTAATTTGAGTCAGCATCTCGCGCTCAAAAAGCTTGCCTTTTTTATTCTCATTCCAATTGTTAATCTGTAAAGCAATCAATATCCCAATGACTACCAGGATAATTTCACCGCTCGCATAGATCAGATACCGGGTAAAACGATTTTCAGATAGCATATTCAGGCGTATCAGACGAAATAATTTCATACCCAATTTTCTTTTATTGCTTACTTTATTACTAACTCAATTAGCCAGAGATTTCAGAAAATGGATTTCTTGTATGTTAAATTCCGCCATTTCTATCCCTGAATCGCGTTATCTGAGGGAAAGCACTTTTGGTGACTCTTGACAACGAAGTCCTCCGCAATAAAACAATGCAATCATAATATACAAAACGCCTAATGGGTTCTTTTTCATTTCAGTCCGGTTATTTTATCGCATAAGCGGATATATTTCACTGCCTTCGGTGCCGCATATTTTGGTTAATTGACCATCAAGAATGCAATAATAGAGCAAACCCGATAAAACAAATTCCTTCCGGCGATGAAATTTTCAGATACGCCATCAGGCATTTAATTATCATGCAGTCCCGACAGAAAATCGATAGATCATTTAACTGCCGCTTCAAAAATAAGAACCAAAATACAACCCTTTTCAGCAGCACACGTTTCTTTCTGAAAAGTTTCTGGTATGCTGTTGCGGATCTTATTATTTCTCTTCCTGAACTTTGCCGCGCTCGGTGTTGGCGGGCTATTTACCAATGTGGGTGTCAATTCGGAATGGTACGCGAATCTCAATAAAGCACCCTGGACACCGTCGGGATGGGTATTTGGATTTGCATGGACCACCATCATGATCTGCTTCAGCATTTATCTTGCCTACCTGTGGCCTCAGGTTAAAACCAAATTCGGATTGATCGTTTTATTTACAATCCAGTGGATCCTGAATGTGGCCTGGAATCCACTATTTTTTCATTATCATCAAACCGGTCTGAGCTTGGTCGTTATTTCCATACTGACTGTGGTGGTAGGAGTCTTCCTGTTCCAGTACTGGCCAAACGTTAAATGGCTGACCTTACTATTGCTGCCCTATGCCATCTGGATGCTTATTGCCACGTCCCTCAATGCTTATGCAGTTTATGCCAATTAACTGCATACGGGTTTCCAGTATTGAACCATGAAGCAAATTCAATTATCACGTCCGGATGCAAAGTCGCAAAGAGATAAAAGATTTTCTTCCTCCTGGTAAATCAAACTGTAATTGACAGAACGTACGCACTGGAAGAAATTCAGGAAGCTCATCGTTATGCAGAGCAATTTCGAAATAGAGGTGATGTAGTAATCCGGGTAATAAGAAAATAATCCGGGATGAAATACAAGGTAAATTGCCTGCATGTCAAAAGTAAAAACATGCAATAAAATCTGGAACTGATCCTAAATTACCTGAAAGATGTGGTCGCTCCCATCATTCAGAACATTGAGCAGATCATCCTGCTGATGGGTGCCACGGCATAATCAATCTTATGTACTTACCATAAAGCTTTTCTTTTTGCATGACTTATCTCATTCTTCTTCCGCACTTACCTGAGTACATTTACTCAATTAATAAAATTCCGTCATGAAGCATCCGTACCACCCCATCCTAACTACCATCCTGCGTCCATCGGTAATCTTTTGCTTACTGTTGTTTCCTGCCCTGAACACATTGGCACAGTCATCATCTATGGACGCATTCATCGACCATCTCATGGGTAAGATGACCCTGGAAGAAAAGCTGGGTCAGCTCAATTTGAAATCCGGAAACATTGGAGCCATCCTGGCCGGTGGCGGTGATGAAGCGTTTACCGAGGCCGTCAAACGGGGAGAAATCGGCGCTACGGCAGGTTTTTCGTTTGCTTCCATCAAGCAAACCCAGGAATGGGCTGAACAGTCCCGCCTAAAAATCCCACTATTGATTGGAGTGGATGTGATCCACGGGTATCAGACCATATTCCCTATTCCTTTGGGACTGTCCTGCACGTGGGATGTGGGCCTGATCGAAAAGAGTGCCCGCATCGCGGCAACCGAGGCCAGTGCAACTGGTATCTGCTGGACCTATTCACCAATGGTGGACATAGCACGTGACCCACGGTGGGGCCGGGTGGCTGAAGGTTCGGGAGAAGATCCCTGGTGGGGATCACAGGTCGCACAAGCTATGGTACGTGGGTATCAAGGTGACGATCTGATGAAAAATAACACCATCATGGCCTGTGTGAAACACTTCGCTTTATACGGAGCTGCTGAAGCCGGACGCGATTACAATACGGTAGATATGAGCCACCTGAAGATGTTTAACGAATACCTGCCACCCTACCATGCAGCTTTTACTGCTGGTGCCGGCAGTGCTATGTCGTCATTCAATACCATTGATTACATTCCGGCTACCGGTAGTAAATGGCTGATGACTGATGTCCTCCGTAACCGCTGGAACTTTGACGGTTTTGTGGTGACCGACTACACCGCCATCAATGAAATGGTCAACCATGGCCTGGGCGACCTCCAAGAGGTGTCCGCCCTGGCGCTCCAAGCGGGTATTGACATGGATATGCAGGGTCTGGGATTCCTGGGAACACTCAAAGCATCCCTCGATGCCGGACGGGTGACGATGGCAGAAATTGACCTGGCCTGCCGTCGTGTCCTCGAAGCCAAATACAAGTTGGGGCTGTTTGACGACCCTTACCGGTACCTCGACGAAAACCGTTCCAAAACCGAAGTAGCCACGGCTGCTCATTTACAAGCTGCACGGGAGATAGCAGCCCGTTCGCTGGTTTTATTGAAAAATGAAAATGAATTGTTGCCGCTGCCAAAAAAAGGGAAGATCGCAGTGGTAGGCCCATTGGCTGATGCAAAAGCAGATCTGCTGGGATGCTGGGTCATGGTCCGAAATGAAGAAATCATCACCTCGGTCACCGAGGGCATCCAGCATGTAGGTGGTCCCTCCGTACAAGTGGTGACCGCAAAAGGCGCAAACATTACCGACGATCCCTACCTGAAACAAGCACTGATATCCCCCTTTTCTGCCTACATGGGTGGGCAAATGGAAGAAGATAAGCGGACTCCACAGGAACTCATCGATGAAGCACTCCAGGTCTCGGCCGATGCTGACGCCATTGTCGCAGTTTTGGGCGAAGCAACAGCTTTCTCGGGTGAGGCTTCAAGCCGGGCCGACATCGCCATTCCTGAAAGCCAACGTGAACTACTCAAAGCTTTGGTACAAACGGGCAAGCCGGTGGTTTTGGTTTTAATCAATGGCCGTCCGCTCACCCTAACCTGGGAAAATGAAAACATTCCGGCAATCCTGGAGGCCTGGGCTCCGGGTACACAAGGTGGGTTGGCCATCGCCGATGTCCTGTTTGGCGATTACAACCCCGCCGGCAAACTGACGATGACGTTTCCCAGAAGTGTAGGACAGATCCCGGTTTATTACAACCATCTGCCCACTGGTCGTCCCTTTGATGCCAACAATAAATTCACTTCAAAATACCTGGACATTCCGAACGATCCATTGTATCCATTTGGTTTTGGATTGAGTTATACCACCTTTAACATGGGAGAAATTCGGCTGAATAAAAAGGAATTATCCGGGGATGAAATACTTCAGGCTGCTGTGACACTGACCAATATTGGGAAAGTAGCCGGAGAAGAAGTGGTACAACTCTACATCGGTGATCCGGTGGCTTCGATATCGCGACCGGTGAAAGAATTAAAAGGCTTTCAAAAAATCTATTTAAAACCGGGAGAAGAAAAACTCATCACCTTTTCCATAACTCCTGATGCATTGAAATTTTACAATCCGGATTTAATTTACGATTGGGAATCAGGCGAATTCAATATTTTCATTGGTACTTCTTCAGCAACTGTTAAGGAAGCAAAGGTGCGTTGGCAAAAATGAAATGGTACTTTCCGCTTCTGTTACACCTACGGTTATTCTTAGTTACTGGAAAGAAATTACCGTTTATCAACCATTCGAATGGGTCGTATCCACCAATGATACACCTTTACTATTTTTATCTTACATTTTGCAATGCCGGATCTGGAAGAGACCCGGAGGGAAATATATTTCAAGTCATTCAACCAATTACCGACCTAAAAGAATTATCTTGAATAGCAACTTAATATAATTACTGTTTGCCAAACCAATTAACAGACTTACTTGAATCCATCAAAAAATCCAGATCGGATGTGATTGCATCGATTGCAAATCTTTCCACCGCGGAAGGGAATAAAAAACCGGACCCTGACCGCTGGAACATTCAGGAGGTCATTGAACATTTGGTCCTGGCAGAACGCGAATTCATCCAGTTTCATATAGACCGGCATATCTATCAGATCGCGGACCTCAAAAATTCAATTTAACCTCAGGAACCAAATTCAAGTTAAATTATATGAAATCTTTTCACATTTTGATCCGGAATAAATTATCCTTGCTGGGCATCATTACCCTGATGTCCGGAGCTTTCTTTTTCAGATGCACGTCTGAAACCGATGACAAAACTCAAGAGGTGGATCAGCCCGCAATCGACGCGCAGGAAGCCAGAGAAGCTTTCGATGCATTCTGGACCTCCTTCAACAGCGGAAAATTATCGGACAGCGTTGTTTTTAATCAGACGATGTCCTTTTTTGCCGATGACCTATTGATGCCCGGTGACACCGGTAAGCCTCCGGGAGATGGAAAGGGGCTACTCGGGTGGCTTAAAGGATATGTCCAAAACAATAAACCTTTTTTTGATGTAACCGTAGATCGTATTGAAGCTACCAAAGACATGGCCTATGTGCTGTACCGCTACCATGAAACCTTTACGGACCTGGCCACCGGTGAATATTCTGTCGATGTCAAGCACTCCGCCATCATGGTATTGCAAAAAAATACCGAAGGCATCTGGAAATGTGTGGTCATGAAATTCACCTGACGCGAGAGACATTTTCTGTTCATATTAAAATCTTTCAAAATGCACCTACACCACCAAGCAGGCATT
This sequence comes from Lewinellaceae bacterium, assembly GCA_020636135.1. NCBI lineage: Bacteria > Pseudomonadati > Bacteroidota > Saprospiria > Saprospirales > Lewinellaceae > Lewinellaceae bacterium. The sequence continues at coordinate 407,365 of JACJYK010000002.1, read as the reverse complement.
GCAAAAATGAGTTGCCTGATCTTGTTCCTGATGATGGTTTCATGGGCTACAGCTCAGGATGACCGGCAACAAATCCAGAATATCCGGGAAGCATCCAATCAAGCGCTGCAATCCTACGACCACGAAAAAGTGCTCTCCTTTTTAACCGATGATGCCCTGACCACCGTCAGCAATGGAACGCTATTATCCGGTAAAGAAGCTCTGCGTAAGTTCATCCTGGCTGCCGGCAACAACAAAATGTACTGGATCCGGACACCGACAACCGTGGAGATCAACCAGCGCTTGGGACTGGCCTGGGAAAATGGAGCCTGGAAAGGATACGATCCGGAAAAAGGCAAAGATCCGGTTGTTGGGGGAAACTATGCCGCCATGTGGACTAAAGCCTCCGGTCATTGGCTGATCAAATCGGAATTGTTTGTGGCTCTCGAATAATACTTATCAGGCAGGTAGTGATCCAGTTTCGGAGGGAAGGTTTTATTTTAAGACATGATTCGATTGATCCATCAAATTCGTCGCCAATTAATTGGTTCCGGAAAGGTCCGCAGGTACTTTACGTACGCTATTGGAGAAATCGTCCTGGTCGTCATTGGCATCCTGATCGCACTGCAGATCAATAACTGGAATGAAGGGAGGAAGGAAAAACAGGTTGAATTAAAAACCCTGCGTGAACTTCGCGTCAATCTCAACTTCAATGTAAAGAGTATAGATGGATTCGCACAGGAACAAAAAGGGCTAGTTGAAGATCTTGAAAAGATGATCCGGTACCTGGATGAAGGCCTGCCCTATCATGACTCGTTGATGCAGTTAAGAACCGGCTTATTTTGGCTGGAGCAATTGGCTCTATCCAAATCCACCTATGAAACTTTAAAAAACCGGGGCATCGAAATTATCAGTGACGATTCCCTGCGGCTTCAAATCGTGGATCTGCATGAAAACGACTACCAAAATTTCACGACCCTGATCGAAGCGGTCGGTCTGGCATTTTATACCGATCGCGCCAGCCCGCTGGCTCGCCAGTTTGGCACGCTAAAGAATATGTGGAAGGAACCGGAATTTTATTATTACCTCAGTAATAAAGTCGGGTGGAAAAAAGATCTGATCGGAAGCGCCCTGCAGCTTAAAATCAAATGCCTGGGACTGATCGATCGTATTGATGCTACAATAAATCACATGAACCAATAATGATCAAACTTTTCCGCAACATCCGCCACCGGCTGATTGAGTCAGGCAGTTTACGAAAATACCTGGTTTATGCCCTGGGGGAGATCGTCCTGGTGGTCATCGGTATTCTGATTGCTCTGCAGATCAACAACTGGAATGAAGAACACAAAGTCCGGCAGAGCATTCAGGTGTATCTGCAAAATTTGAAGGAAAACATCACAGACGACCGGTCCAACATGTACATGACCAGGACATCTGCTTTATTTCGCTATCATTCCGGACAATATCTTATCCGTCTGGCAGGATACAAGCCCTATCATCCGGAACCAGATGGCCACATCAACTATCCCTGGGAACCTAACAGGATCTGGAACGACACGCTGCCGACTGGTTACAATCAGGCATTTATCGGACTGGCATTTTTGTGGACTCACCGTATTGCAATCAGCAATCTGAACACTGGAACTGTGGAGGAACTCAAAAATACCGGCCTGTTTTCCAGGCTGGCAAAATCCTTAAAAGACAGTCTGAATGCCTATTATACGGACTGGGATTTCCGTTTTGGGATCACTTCACAGGAAACCATTCATAATGGGATCCAGGACTGGCAAAGATCACTGCGCAAAGTGGGTATCTCGAATTCCGATCCGTTTGTTATCGATGATCCGGTACAGTTGCTGCGGGAAGATCCCGAACGGATCGGTTTATTACGATTTCTGGCAGGGGTCGCCAGCTGGCATTTGACAAGTGCCGATATTATGCTACGCGAAGCCGATAACCTGATTAAAGAGATCGAAAAATACGAGCAAAAACTATGATCCGATTTATCCGTCGCATTCGGCATCAACTCCTTGATTCGGGGAAAGTAACCCGGTACCTAGCCTATGCAAGTGGGGAAATCCTCCTGGTGGTCATCGGTATCCTGATCGCCCTGCAGATCAATAACTGGAATGAAGACAGAAAGGACCTCCAAAAGAGCCACGACATCCTAATTGAATTACGGGAAAATCTATCATTTAATATTCAAAAAGCACAGGAAGAAATCGATGCAGAATATGCCGTCATCCGATCCGTGGATATTATTTCCCACCGGTTTTTTGAAGAAAAACAATATGATGATTCACTGGATATTCACTTCCACAATGCGATATGGTGGCCTAGCGCAAGTTGGAAAATTTCCGGTTATGAAAACTTAAAATCACAAGGTGTAGAGCTTATTCGCTCCAAACCATTGCGCAGTAGCATTATCAATCTGTTTGAAATAAGTTACAGTGAGTTGGCAGAAATCATCCGATCGTCCGAAAATTATGCACAGGCGGCAGCGATGATGACGCAAACGAAATTCAGTTATAAATATAAACTTGCTGTTGGACAACCGGTAAATTTAGGAAGAGCTAAACCGCTTAATGTCCGTGAACTCCAGCAATCAACCGATTTATATGGCTTTCTCAGCTTCTGGAAATTGTTACGCATAGAAAGTATACGATTGCGTAAAAATGTGATAGATTATAGTGAAAATCTCATTCATGAAATCGATCTAGAGCTCCAGAAATAATGCTAAGAATTTTCCATTCACTTCGTCAGTACTTTTTTCATACCGGCAAACTCCGCCAATATTTAGGGTATGCCATCGGGGAAATCATCCTGGTGGTCATCGGCATTCTGATCGCCCTGCAGATCAATAACTGGAACGAAAAACGCAAACAAGAGCAACGGTTCCTGGTGACGCTGGAACAACTTTATACCTCCATCAAGGAGGATGTGGATCTGGTCCAGAGTTTTGCGATGTTTCAACAGGAACAGATCGACTGGATCGACCAGCTTTTAACAGAACCCGAACGATTTCGTCCCGAACAACTGCCTTTCATCCTGTATTACCTGGATACCCATCCGCGATCCTTCAGCTCGGAAACCGATTATTATTTGTCTGCCCTGGAGTTTAACCCCAACAACCCCAAACAAAATGAATTGGCCAAACAAATTGCCACCTACATCAACAGCCAGGTTTGGGACTATGAAAAAGATGAACAATGGCAACAAATAGCCGTAGGCCCGATACTGGAGGAAGCAAACATTCCGAGATATCCCATGTCGTTTTCCTATTCCGCGTTGGGTCATTTTGGACAAGTGGATACATCGTTTTACACCCGGGAAAATATCCTTGCCATCCGGGCCTTATTGAATTCCAGGGCATTCAGATCTACACTGCGATCCATGCAATTAATGAAACAAAGCTACAACATTGCTTCCTTTGCCAATCAGCAGGAAGACGGCCGCTCCATCCTGAATGCCATACGTAACTATTATCCGGGCATCCGGCTTCGCTATGATGACGTGGGAATCATTGGAAGCGCATTACCTACCGGGTATAGTAAATCCATCCCAATGCAACTTACCGATCCCCAAAAAGGCATTTGGGAAATGGATATTGAGCTGGGAGAGGGAACCGTCAAATTCCGTACCCGTAACAGCTGGAACCAGAACTGGGGAGGCCAGGGATTTCCCTCCGGAAATACGGTTATGTATGGTTATGATGTACCGGTAAAGCCCGGAAAATATCACATCGTGCTCAACTTAAGTGAGGACACTTATAACTTCTATGAAAAGAATTGAACGATGATTCCAGTCTTTCGTAAAATACGACAGGGGCTTTTTTCGTCCGGTAAATTCCGAAGCTACCTGGGTTATGCATTGGGAGAGATCATCCTGGTAGTGATCGGAATCCTCATCGCCCTGCAGATCAACAACTGGAATGAGGACCATAAGGACCGCATTAAAGAACAAAAAATACTGGTGAGCCTGCAGGAGGATTTTCGGTATACGCAACATGCCCTGGAGACCTCTCTAAGTATTTACCCGGAAGAAATTGAACGCCTCGATTCATCCTTGCATTACATCGGAATGCAAGTGTCCGAGCTCACTCCCGAAAGGAAGTTTACTTTATTTTATACCGGCTATCGCTCCACAGCGGTAGTGGAAGGCACCCTTAACTCAATCCTTAATACGGATAAATTGGAGTTGATTTCCAATGACACCTTGAAAAATCTCCTAACAGCTTACCCCGCCGAAATAAAGAAATTTTTATCCCAGCAAGAAAATGTAAAACGGGTTGTGTTGGAAATCCAACGCCCGATCCTGGAGTCCTATGTTTCGCTCGCTGAGTTCGGTCTGGGGCAGGATACCAAAGTCAAGGTTATTCCCTCAGATTTTGAGAAGCTGCTAAATAGTCGAAACTACCAAAACGCATTGGTTAACCGGATGATCCAAAATCAAAATCTGGTTGCTCAGGCAGAAAAATTCCTGGAAAAAACAAATTCAATTCTAAATTATATAAACCGGGAAGTACAGCGTTTCCCATCCATAAATTAGATCTTCCAACCCATAATTTTAACCTATATTAACGGATGCATGATTGCTTACTTTAGAAAAATACGGCAACAACTGTCAACAAGTAATGCGATGACCAGATCCTATTCCCGGATAACCCGGTATCTGCTCTATGCCACCGGAGAGATCATCCTGGTAGTCATCGGCATCCTCATCGCCCTGGAGGTCAATAACCGGAACGATGCACGCAAGACCCATGACCAGGAGATGGTTTATCTCCTCAAAATCAAAGAGGATCTGGTCAGCAATAATAGCAAGCTGGAACGATTCATCAATCGACAGAAGGAATACATCACTGCGGCGCAAACCATTATAAAACACATTGAAGGTGAGCCCATTACAGATTGGCATGCGTTCAATGAACAATGCATCAGCATTTACGACTGGCGACGCTTTTACATGGACAACTACACCTTCCAGGATCTGATTTATTCCGGAAACCTGAACCTGATCAGCAACGACAGCATCAAGACCCTTTTATTAAACCTGGACGGGCTCTACCAGCAATACAAAGCCAAGGAAGATCACTTCCGCTTTGATTCGGAAAGCATCATCTTTTCGCCCGCTTACGAGTTGCTTGACCTGCACCCTTCGTTTAATGATCACATTGGCCAGAAAACAGAACTAACGGACAGGATGTACCGGGATTATTTTCAGGACAAACGAACGAAAAATGGCTTTCTGATGGCCATCATCGAATTCTCAACCATGAATGGCATGCTTCGGGACATGAAAGGTGTATCCGAAAAAATGCTGCGTATCATCGAGCAGGATTTGCCACAAAATCACAAATAGGCATTTATAGATCTTTTAGCTGCTATGGTGAACTGCTTGCATCATTTGAAAATTATTAGTTACTTTGCATTTCAAAGTACTTTTATCAACAACTATGCAAACTGTGCTTACATCGTCGAATAAAAGAATCGCAACCATCGTACTTGCCGTTGCTGCTATCCTGGCCATTCCACTGATCGCCATGCAATTCACGGACGAAGTGCAATGGTCCACCGGTGATTTTGTCATGATGGGCGCCTTTCTGTTAGGCTCAGGCCTGGCCTATGAACTCATTGCCCGGCAATCCGGAAAGACGATGTACCGGGTCGCCTTTGCAATGGCCCTCCTGGGTGCATTTCTACTTTTCTGGGTCAATGGAGCGGTGGGCATCATCGGTTCGGAAAATCAACCGGCCAATTTACTCTACGGCGTCGTGATTCTGGTCGGGCTCATTGGAGCCCTGGTCTCGCGGTTTAAGGCAACAGGCATGGCGACCACCTTATTTGCTGCCGCTGCGGTCCAACTGATCGTACCATTGGTTGCCTGGATGATCTGGCCGGACCTTTCCTGGGGAAATGCCGGAATGGCTGGCGTCCTGGTGCTGAATGCATTATTTGCCGTTCTGTTCCTGGTCTCAGGCATGCTCTTTCGGCAGATGCGGAATGCATGACATCACCCGCATCAGGCTATTTCATCAATCATTACTTCGAAAACACCCCGGCCACCGTGGACAATTTGGCAGTTCATGCTCGGCATGAGGTTCTTATAATGAAATAAGGGATAGATAAGACGGGAAACGATTCGAAAGCATAGGCCTATTCAACGTACCGCGTATCTATTCAACCATTTAAGTGGAAAAAAACCGGTTAATCCCTCCACAAAACCAGACAGAACTCATTATTTTATCGAGCAAATGATCCCGGACCATGCCCGATAAAAAACAAACCTCCCGGAAGGAACAACCGAAGGTAGCATCCGAAAGCAATCGGGACAACCCCGCATCAAAAAAATGGTGGAAATACCTGCTTGAATCGCTGATGCTCTTTATAGCTGTCGCCCTTGGATTTCTTTCCGATAACTTAAGAGAACAATTTGTCGATCGAAAAAAAGAGAAACAATACATCCTTTCGATGCTGGAGGACCTCAAACAGGACACTCTTTCGATCCGCCAGAATATTGATTTTTGGCAAGCCCGGATCAAAGGAATAGATTCTTTACGTCATTTCCTGAAGCCGCCCTTAAATCCAGAAAACGGAGTAACTCTTTACCGGCTGTTGTGGAAGATGTATGATTTTACGGATTTAAAATACCACGACGAAACTATTCAGCAACTGAAATCCGGTAATTTCGGATTACTAAAAAACCAGCATGTGGTAACTGAATTGGTTAATTATGATTTATTGATCCATAATCAATATTATTACATCGAACAGTCAACCCGGGATCAATACATTTATCTACGCCATCTGCAGCATGAATTGGTTGATGCCAATAATTTCACGATTTCCAGCGACTGGACATTTAAACCAGATTTATCATTCCACTTTTTTATTAAAAATGACGCGGATAAAATTTTCAACTATACCAATGAATTATTTAATTATAAGCATTTTGCCAGTGTATTGATCGTCAATGATAAGAATCTATTACAAACGGCCAGTAAACTCATTGATTTGATCCATAAGGAATACCCTAAATTAGTAAACTAAGCAGATGCAGTTCCAGGAGTAAACATTCTCATCAAAAAATCAAATGTTGTTTTACAGGTCTTTAAGTTCAATTCCCGTTCTTTTGCACTTATACCAAACCATTTTTTTGTGGGCAACATCCGATGGACCTGTTGTTAAAGTATTTGCCTGCCCTTATTTGAAGTGACCGGCGCTTATAACGGACGGCCCATCTTCTTCTTCGCAATAATCTTTATGAAAACAGATCAAATGATCTGCTAATTTCACCACAAAAAAACATGATGTCGATCTCTGATGAATACATGCAGGAAATGGTTGCCTCTATGCAAGGGTATACGGCGGTCGTGCTCAGGAAAGGTCCGGCCTATCGGATACCTGACCAATATACGGTCCTTTGGGAACATGCAAGGCGCAATTTTCAATTACGTGATTCCGGTCAACTGATTCTGGTGTTCCCGATCAACGATGGCACTGAAACTGCAGGTATTGGAATATTTAATGTGGATGTCGAACAAACACGATTGCTAATGGATGAAGATCCGGCCATTAAGGAAAAGATATTGACTTATGAAGTACACCCCTCCCGCAGTTTCCCCGGGGATGGATTACCCTTTACGGATAAACAAACTACATTGGATAGAAAAACACAATGATCATATGGTGGAAAATGCTTTATTAGAATACCGGATGGAAAACATCAACCCCATCCTCCGGGTGGAGAACATGAGCCGCAGCCTGGCCTTCTATGTCGATATCCTGGGATTCACCAATGCGGAATGGGGCGATCATGCATTTACCAATGTCCGTAAGGACCGTTGCAGCATTTACCTGTGCCAGGGGGCTCAGGGCCAGGCGGGTACCTGGGTCTGGATGGGATTTGCCGGTGACATCCATCGTCTTCATCAGCAACTGATGGAACGAGGAGTGGCGATCCGGATGGAACCAAGGAATTTTCCCTGGGCCTATGAAATGCATGTGCTCGATCCGGATGGGCATGTCCTGCGTTTTGGCACCGATCCAAAAGAAGAGGAACCTTATGCCCAATCGTTTTAGGATTCCGCAAACGTATTTTAATAAAGCTACTTAATTATCAATCCAAGTAGCGACATTCGTATTATGATAAGTTTCATTCGTTATCTCATCGCAGGATGGTTCCTGGTCCAGGCCGGGATGAATCACCAGCTATCCGGGGATCCCCAAATCGTTTATCAATCCGATCAACTGGTCATCACGCGGCTGACCGATCACACCTACCTGCACACCTCCTACCTGCAAACGGATAGCTGGGGTAAAGTGGAATGCAACGGGATGATCGTTGCCAACGACCAGGAAGCGATGGTTCTGGATACACCGGTGGATGATAAAAGTTCCAATGAACTCATCGAATGGATCGGTTTGACTTTGCATTGCAAGCTGGTTGGGGTGGTTCCTACGCATTTTCATGAGGATTGCCTGGGTGGTCTCAATGCATTTCACGAGATGGATATCCCGTCATATGCTAATAACAAGACCATCGAATTTGCCCGGGCGAATGAATACGCCATTCCTGAAAATGGATTTACCGATACGTTGAGTTTACAGGTTGGACAAGCCAGGCTATACCTTTATTTCCCTGGTGAAGGACATACCCGGGACAATATTGTGGCTTACTTCCCCAATGAGAATGCACTATTCGGCGGTTGCCTTATCAAGACCATGAATGCCAGCAAAGGATTTCTGGGTGACGCCAACACGGAGACGTGGTCCGCATCGGTTGACATGGTCCGCAAGAAATTTCCGAAGGTACAACTGGTCATCCCGGGCCATGGTGAATCCGGCGGGCCAGAGTTATTGGATTATACCATCCGGCTATTTCAAACACCATGACCGTTAATAGGACTTACACCATCTTCTTGCTAAACATTTTCATTGTTTTTTATTCCAATCCCTTAAACGGCCAGAATGTGCTGATCAGTGATCCCGATCAGGTTAACATTCATACGGAGGATATTGACCTGTTTTGGAAGGTGTTCGATGAAACTCAGCCAAAATTCAGCGCCGCCCGATTTAATCAGGATTATCTTGAAAAAGGAAGTGACGGATTAAAAGGTTTCATCCGGATGCGGATCCAAAGTGGCAAACATTTAAAAAAGACCGTTCAAAAAAATCTTGATTATTACAAGAATATCCGGTCTGCCTCATTGGCCATTGATGGCAATAAACCTGTTTTGTTGGGTTATTTTCAAAAGCTGAAAGCCATCTATCCGGAAGCTGTTTTTCCTGAAGTTTATTTTGTGATCGGCGCTCTGAATACGGGAGGCACCACCTTCTCCGGCGGGCTAATTATAGGAGCAGAAATGTTTGGAGATGCAAAGGACAATTTTAATCCCCGGCTTCCACGGGAAGCGATGGATTTAATTGTCGTTCACGAATTAATCCATTATCAGCAAAATTATGTACACGATCAAAGCTTGCTGGCACAATCCATCCGGGAGGGTACAGCAGATTTTATTTGTGAATTACTGACTGGCGATCATCCCAATGCAACGATGTACCATTATGGGGATCAACACGAAGCCATCTTGTGGGAAGAATTTAAGGGACAAATGAACAGCAACAATTGGTCGCCGTGGCTGTATGGAAATAAAGACAATTCCCGTCCACGGGATTTGGGTTACTGGATGGGATACCAGATCGCCAATTCCTATTATCAGAAAATGACCGACAAAAAACAAGCGGTGACCGACCTGCTTACTATTCAGGATTTTAAAAAATTCCTCCAACAAAGTGATTATACCGGGGCGAAATAATGAAACCTTTGTGACTGCTTCGAAGGACAAATTCCCTATCTTGAATCATCCGACAACATTTATTTTCCAATACCATGAAATCGACATTTTGGGCATTCATTTGTTTATTGAGCATTCAGACATTTGCACAGCAAGCCACTATTAAAATTGATATTGAGCGCACCATCGGCGTCATTGACCCAAAGATCTATGGTGTTTTTATGGAACCCATCCACTTCAACGGGGCCCGGATGGGATTGCCGGACACCGTTGATTTCAATACGCTCTATGGCAATTTGTACGATCCCAAATCACCACTGGCCGATGCCAATGGTTTTCGCAGGGATTACATTGACGCCATGCGGGAACTGGGGATCACGAACATGCGGTGGCCTGGTGGTAATTTTGTCATGGGCTATAACTGGCAGGATGGCATTGGCCCGAAGGATCAGAGACCGTCACGGATCAATCTGGCCTGGGGTGGCCTGGATAACAATCATGTCGGAACGGATGAATGGATCGCACTGAATCAATCCATCGGAAGTGAAAACATCATCTGTACCAATCTTGGTCTGGGAAGCATCGATGATGCCCGGTACTGGGTGGAATATTGCAACTACGATCACGGGACTTATTACTCGGACCTGCGCATCCGCAATGGTCACCGGCAACCTTATGGCATCCGGATCTGGGATCTTGGTAATGAAGTGGATGGCTATCCCTGGGAATTGGGTTATATGAATGCGGAAGACTATGTTAAGAAAGGCCGCGAGGCAGCAAAGGCGATGCGCTCTGTCGATCACTCCATTGAACTGGTGGCCTCAGGATCTTCCTGGTACGAACCTACCGGAAAATGGGTCGACTGGAACAACACCATCCTGCAGGGATTAGGGGACCTGATCCAATACATTTCCATCCATCGTTACTGGGAAAACGCCTCTGAATATTACGACTATATGGGCCAGAGTGCCATGGACTTTGAGGAAAAGATCAGGGTGACTCAGGCCAGCATCCATGCCGTATCAGCAATGAAACGTTTCAATCATCCGATCTACATTTCATTTGATGAATGGGGTACCTTCGGCCGCAATTTTAAAGCGGTATTACCGGTAGCCCAGTGCCTGAATTCCTTCATTCGTCATGCCGATGTGGTTAAAATGGCTAATTATACCCTCATGACTTCCCTGATCCAGACCGATCCGGTAAAAGGCAGTTTTAAGACGCCTTTGTTTTATGCATTCAAGCTCTTCTCCAACAATTGCAGGGGAAGGTCCGTGGACGCTTTTGTTGCATGCGACACGTTTAATACCGAGCGTTTTAATGGTATCCCCTATCTTGATGTAACGGCAGTTTATTCCGACGAATCGGGCACCGCCTACATCAATGTGATCAACCGGCACCAGGAGAGTGCCATCTCGACTGCTGTAAAATTGATTTCGGGAATGACCACAGGTAAAGCTCAGATAACCAATATCAATGCGGATAATCTTGATGAACCATTCGTTTACGATCAAGAATCCAGTTATAAACCACTGATCGCTGAGGTCGACATTCGTCAGGGAGTAATTTCTTATAACTTTCCTCCCCATTCAATTAGTCAAATAGCCGTCAAGGTGAAATAATAATGATGGATAAAGTCGATCTTATTCATGGAGTTACGACATAAAAAATGAAACTGTTTCTAACCCTAAGCCTGGCACTATTGCTTTCGATCTCAGGGTCGAGTCAGAATCCATTCGTCACCGATCAATTTACCGCAGACCCAACTGCCCGCGTATTTGGTGACCGGGTCTATGTGTACCCTTCGGACGACATCCCATGTACCCCCACGCGGGGCAGGGTTGGATGGTTTTGCATGCAGGATTACCATGTCTTTTCCTCGCCGGACCTGACCAACTGGACCGATCACGGAGTCATCGTCAGCCAGGATCAGGTTTCCTGGGTAGACACCGCCAGTTACAGCATGTGGGCTCCGGACTGTGTTATGCATCGTGGGAAATATTATTTCTACTTCCCGGCCAGAACAAATGACACGTTGTATGGCAAAGGATTCGCCATTGGAGTCGCCATTTCAAATCAACCGGCAGGTCCTTTTGTGATTGAGCCTGCACCCATTCACGGAGTTTCAGGCATAGACCCGAATGTGTTCATTGACCACGATGGACAGGCTTACCTGTATTGGGCTGAGAAAGAATTATTTGTCGCGAAATTAAAGGACAATATGCTTGAGTTGGATTCACCTCCGCAGGTTATTCCAAATTTGCCCGATGTGGGTTTAAAGGAAGGTCCTTTTGTTTTCGAGCGAAACGGCATTTATTATCTGACCTATCCCCATGTCGAGAACAAGACGGAAAGGCTTGAATATGCAATTGCCGATAATCCGCTAGGCCCCTTTGCCGTTACGGGTGTCATCATGAAAGAAACCCCGGAATGCTGGACCAATCACCAATCCATCGTGCAATTCAAGAACCAATGGTATCTTTTTTATCATCACAATGATTTATCGCCCGACTTTGATAAAAACCGTTCCATTCGGATAGACAAGTTATTTTTTAATGCGGACGGAACCATCCAGGAAGTCACCCCTACCTTGCGGGGTGTTGGCATTACCCCGGCCAATTCCCGCATTCAAATAGATCGGTACAGCCAAATCAGCGAACAAGGTGTCCGCGTTGATTTTCTGGATAGCACCAATCGCTTCGCCGGATGGAAAATCCAATTAAGCGGTACGAATGCCTGGAATCAATACAACGATGTCGATTTTGACAAACAACACCTACAATCCATCCGGGTGAGGGGGAGATCGGAATCTGGTGGAACAATATCCATCCACCTTGACCAGCGAAATGGACCGGAACTTGGCCTGATTACTTTGCCAGCCGGGCAAGATTTGGTAACCATAGAGGCACCGGTTAAAACAGGAACATCCGGGATTCATGATCTGATCATCCAAAATCCGGGAAATAATACTATTGAAATTGATTGGATACAATTTCAGGAATAGAGCTTTTGAAATGGAAAAAGGATACAGAAATCTAGGCTACGCACTCCTCTTGCTGATCCCTCTGGCTTACTTTGGCATGGATAAATCTTGTTTTATCCATTTTCCCCAGTTCGGTGAACAGATGAATGGCTATTTACGCTTTCATACTGTGGTCGTTCTGGCATGGATTGGACTGTTGATCGCACAACCCATGCTGATCCGGTATCACAAGGTGGATTGGCATCGCCGGGTCGGAAAGTGGTCTTATTTCCTGTTTCCCGTCTTGATTTTATCCACCTGGTTTCAGGTGATCCGGATCAGCGGGTCTGACGAACCCATGAATCTATTTTTCCCCCTCGCGGATTCGGTTTTGCTGATACTGTTTTATGGCCTGGCCATTTATTATCGCAGGCAACAACCGTTGCATATGCGCTATATGATTGGCACGGCAATTGTTTTTCTCGGCCCAACGCTGGCGTACATCGGGCCTCATCGCTTGGGTTGGTCTGCCAATTTTACCCAGTATGCCCAATATGCGATAACCATATTCTTGTTGACGGGACTGTTACGACTGGATCAGATGCACGGGAAAAAATACAATCCTTATCTGATCATAGGCCTGTCGTATGCCATCCATTTATTGGTTTATAGCCTGCTTTTCATGTGGACTTAACAATCCGGGCAATACCCTCAAAAGCGTTGGATCGCTACCTCCAGTTGGTGGTCCACATTGGCATCCACCTCTTCTTTGGTATTCCGGATCACCTCGTCCGGGATCAAACCTATTCCTTCGTAGGAAATGCCATCAAGAAACTCGATATGTTGCGTGGCGACCGAATAAACCCACCCGTTCGGTAATTCCTTCAGGATCTTGGTTGAAATTGCTCCATTTGTCGTATCCCCAAGATGAACCACATTAGGGAGCGCTTTAAATGCCATGGTCATCCTTTCGCCGGCACTAATGGTATACCGGTCCGTCAACAGGACAATAGGCTTGTCAAAATACTTCCCTTTCGGGTGGATGTTCCAGTCATACCAGGGCGTATAATCGTCAGGTCCTGTCCCGTTTTTCGTTTGGGAGCGGTGAGCAAAACGTTCCTGATTGGTCAATCGTCCGAACTCCGAATAGGCATAGGTAAAATCACCACCAGCATTATGCCTCAAATCAAAGATCAAGCCTTCTACATCATGCAGATAATTCAGAGCCTCATCAAGTCCCAGCAGATTAAGCCCAATGTATTTCAAATGAATGTACCCAAGGGTTCCGATTTTACCATAGACGATGCCCCCACCGTAATCCGAATGAACATCTTGTAAATAGTGTGTTTTGATCAATTCCAGATTAAACAAATCGTTGTCTATTTCTTCATTGACTATTTTATTGGAATAAAATACCCGGCGGTTTGGCCTGATCAATGCAACGTGCCCATCATCAAGCGTACTGAGCATAGACTCTATGGTATTGGCTAATGCATCATCTGTCGTATTCGCGTTAACCTGCGGACGGAAACGTTGGTATTGTTCCTGCCAATCTACATGCCGTTGATCAAATCCGGCGTAATCGTTCTGAAAAGAGGTCCATAGCGCCTCGAAAATGGCTTCAGGATCCTTTCCCGGTTCCGGTACGAACGCTGTTTTCTCGCATTGTATTAAGCCGATCGCAAGAAAGAAGAGTGCTAAATATTTATTGTAAAGTTTCATGATTTAAAATTTGTAGAGTCCACTTAAATAAATCCCATTCTCCAATTGTCCAAACCGGTTTGGATCGCTGTTGTAGCGATACGAATACAGATAGCGCAAACCGAGGTCCCATTGATCGTTAACCGTGTGCAGGTATTGTAAATCCAGATCGATGCCTCGTGCTTTACCCCATGACTGCAGTTCACCATGTGTCAGGTAATTACCAAACGCAGTCAGTCCACTGTGTGAATAATTCCACATCAGATAGGGGTCCGTGTGCCAGAGGTAGGAGGACCGGGCATTGTAGGCCAACAGTGGCAAAGCCAGGGTTGCTAACAGGCGATTCCGTTCACCCACCTGCAGCTGGACACGTGACCAAAGGTCCAATCCAAAGGAAAAATAGTATCCGAAAGATTGCAGGTTTCCAAAAGAATATCCGGAAGGCAGCAGGCGATTGGCTGACCGGCCGCCCATGAGTAACTGCAATCTATCATTTTTAACCAGCGGAAATCCCAGATCATAGTTCAAATCCAGGACTGTGAATTGCTGTGGAACGGTTGTCTCGTTCCCATTGTAAAATGATAGGTATTCATAAGGTTCAACGATGGACGCGCGGTAGGAAGCAAACTTGGCCATCAGATGTTGTTCTGCTTTCCCCGTACGATGATAATCGATGACGGTATTTACCGGCGACCAGTCCCGGTGGATCATCGGAGAAAAGATGAGATCCTGCCGCTGGATGTTGCTGAGTCCCCAGCTCACGCCCAATGATTTTTGGACACCATTCTGGGCATTTAAACAGGCCGCTGAAAATACCAGAGTGAAAATTATAAGATGGTATGTGGTTTTCATGCTATTCAATTTTATTGGGTTGATTAGGAACCATTGGTTGGGCTCGTGCATTAATTTTACCGTTTAATGATTTGCGAACCACCGGTCAAATTCTGGTATTCGATGACTGCGTTTCCCTGATAATACACCATGGAAGCACCGGTAGCCCGAACCCTCATCGCGTCTTGTACCGTCAGTGACAATGAGCTGGCACCACTCAGATCGGTATCCAGATTGCCTACTTCAAAAGCAAATCCGGTCATCTCACATGCACCTTCAGCATTGACTGCAAAGTCCTGAACGGATCCCTCCAGGCTCAACGTGGAAGCACCGGATAGTTTTGCATCCAGACGATTGGCCTCCAGGGTGCCATACCAGGCACTGGCACCGGTTAATTCGATGGATGCCTTATTGACCTGCCAGGGGTCAAGAACGTGTATGGTCGTGCTGCCCTCTGCCTTAAAGGATTGAACCGAGGGTGTAGTTAAGTAGACTTTCAATACTGGGACACCCGAGATGGACGGATGGAACCGCTTCAATTGAATGGTCAATTTTCCGCCGGTCTGCTCCACGACTATGTACTGATGCAGGTTTTCATTAGCCTCAATGCGTAAGTCATTCTCCGAGTCTGAGAAATTTACTTCAACCTCAAAGCGGTCGGCAACATCGAGTTCTGTGATTGCCGGAATGGGATGCGTTGTCGAGGAAACATGAGCGGATGGTCTGATGATTCCAAAATTCGTTTTCTCACAGCTCGTGAACAATAAAGTGGCGAGGGTGGTCAGGATTAAGATGAATGCATTGGTTTTCATAACGTTTGATTTAGAATGAAAAATTTTAATTTGTTTCTCCGACTTATTCGGACACTTCAAAGGTGAGTCATTCACCTGCCACCGGTCGACCGAATAAAAAAGTCGAACGAATAAATCCTCACGTCAATCGTTCGACTTTCCTGAAGAAGACGTTCGACTTTTTCCTAATCGGTTGATTCTTAGTATTTTTAGCTGACCACCAGGGTAAATGTGACTGTTCAAATCCGGCAATTAATTCCTGGTGGAATTATTCGATGGCCTCAAATAAGGCAACCGTTTCATGGAGAACATTATCAATACGGCAGGCTGGGCAGCACTAATACAGGGGATCCTTCTGGCGATGCTTTATCTGTTTTCCAGAAAACATCGTAGTCTGGCCAATCGGATCCTGGGTTTATTCCTGCTGGTTATTGTCTACGAAGGAATTCTGGAGTTTCTACCCGGTGATCCGATCGGATCCTACAACTGGTACTATTTTGCCTTCCCGGAAGTCAAGATCTTCTACCCCGTTCTTTTTTTCAATTACATCCTGGAAAAAGTGGGGCGCTCGAACCATTACCGAAAATTCCTACGGTTTCATTATTTCCTAGCTATCGCTTTTGCTGCGATCACCCTGGTGAATGTGGCTCTTTACCTGGGTACACATCAGAAGATTGAAGCGGTCCTGGGAGAGGACCTGGTATCTTCGATATTCATGATCCAGCAATACTATGCCTTTCTGCTGATTCTGATCGTCTTTGGCCTTTCCATCAAAGAGGTTCTGAAGTATCGTCAGATTATCCGAAGGAATTATTCGGATAATGCCATGCTCAACATCAATTGGTTGTGGCGATTCATTTTTGTGCTTTTGCCGATTATCCTGGTGTGGGGCATCAACCTTATCTGGATTGCATTGGGAGGAAAATACGACCATAGTTACGAGATCATCACCTGGTGCTTTGTAATTGTTTTCCTGTATTTCGTAAGCTTCCAGGCCTATCAGCACAAGAATTTATTTGATGGAGAACAGCAGATTCCGGGCGAAGAATATGGAAACTCTGAAACGGCTCATGACGAGGAGCCTCAGGTAGGTCAACCGGAAAACATTGCCATGATCCAGACCCTACGAAGACATATGGAAATGGAAGAACCCTATTTGAATGCTTCGCTTACCATCTATCAGCTCGCGCGCGAATTATCCATTTCGGTTCCGGAATTATCAACCCTCATCAATCATTCTCTTCACCAGCATTTTTTTGATTTCGTCAACGAATACCGCATTAAAAAAGCCACCGAGCTACTGAAGGATCCGGAAAAACAAAAGTTGACCATTCTGGAGATACTTTATGAAGTGGGATTTAACTCCAAGTCCTCATTCAATACGGTATTCAAAAAGTTCACCGGATCAACTCCGACCGAATACCGAAAAAAATTTCTGGTTGTTGTCGATAACCATTAGTACCAATTGTATTGGGGCTTTCTACAACACGATAATAAATGGTACCGTCTTCCAGTCTCCTGCAGTTTGGACTGCCAGCGTATACAATCCCGGTTGCAGATCCGTCAATTCAAACGACGCTTCATAGGAATCAAGACTGGCTATATTGCGACTGGTTATCAGCATGCCCTGCGGGTCGTAAATACGAAGCTGGGAAGGCATAACAGCGCTTAATGTTACTGTTGTCCTGAACACACCCTGGTTCGGATTTGGCATTAACCGGGCAGAAATGATTTCCGATGGTGGAGCAAAAAGCGGATTACTCAGGGCCGAGGTATCTGAATAGGCAATGATCTGCTTTTCCAGAGTGACCGAACAGGCTCCTTTCCAGGCCGTCAACCGAACCAGTGAGGTATCCGCAACCGGCATTTGCAGGGTTAGCTGATTTAGATTTTGCCCCACCATCTCCGCGCCTCCTTCCACTTCCCAAAATATGCTGTCAGGCACTGGCCAACTGTTTTCCACGGCAATGAAGGGCTGGCCAGCAATAACTTGCTGAGGAACTAAAAAACTGGCATCAAACAATTCATCCAGAGTCTGCACTTCAATGCTGTCGATAGAAACACACACATCACGCCAGGCTTCAATCCGGTAGGTTCCTGGGGATACCAATACCACAGTGGCTGTGTCCCCAGCAAAGCCATCAGGACCGGACCAGTGATAGGTCCAAGACGAATCCAGCGTTATTTCCAATCGATCACCGGCACATATTGTATACGCTTTCGGCTGGAGATCCAAAACCCCGACTTCAGGCTCCGGCACCAAAATGTCCGCGTATTGAAAACATCCCGGATCCCCGGTAATGGTCACCTGATAACTGCCCGGCTCCAGGAAGTCGGCAAACAATCCTTCCTGACCATTGGACCAGAGAACGCGGGCATCGCCATTTACACCTTCCAGCCGTAAGCGTACAGCCCCGGATTGAGTCATACCACAGATTGGCCGGTAGATGGTATCGATTTGCACCTGCCAGGCAGGCTCCAGCCCCAGCAGGATTAGCGAGTCGACCACCACCTTGGTACAGCCGTTCATGCGGTAACTGATGGAATAGATTCCGGCACTCAAATGTTCAAAAAATGGTTGACTGGACGGATTCTGGTCATTCAACCAGTATTGTCCGGGATATATTCCATCGGTCTGGACCCGAATTGAGCCGTCGGAAAGGCTGCATTGAGAAGGATCGACCACCTCAATTTGAAAGGAGTCAGGCAATTCTATTGCTACCACCATCAGTTCCACCAGGCTGTCGCATCCTGACTGATTGAGGTAGGAATGAGCATAGCTACCTGGTTCCGTTATCAACTGACCGTCCCAGGATATCGTCGTACCAGGGCATAGGGATACGACTTCCACATATCGCAAAGAATCCTCCCGGAACCCTACTTCCACGCTATCCCGGACCGGACAACCCAGCGCATCAACCCATTGATACTGATAGATACCGGTGGCAAGGCCGGTCCGGTTGAAGTCCGGACTTCCATCTTCCCAATGGATGGTGTAAGGAGCTGTCCCATTGTGCGGTTGAACAATGACGGACCCGTCTTTTGCTGCAAAACAGGATGCAGGAGAAATTTCAATCACATTTTGCAACCCCGCACAGAGCAGATCATTGGATTTAAGATTGATCACCCCCTCCAGGGAACAAGTATTAGCATCCGTAACGGTGAATGCATATTGACCAGCGAATAATCCGTCCCGGTAGTCTCCATTGACCTGATCGGACCAGGAAAGCTGGTAGGGAGGTGTTCCTCCTAAAATGGTAAGTTGAATGGAGCCGTCGCCCGTCAGGCTATCGGAAGCTGCTTGAAGATCAACATGGTAGTTCAGGGGATCCGGGCTCACGATCTCCAATTCATCCTTAAATGTGCATCCGCCCGGTAAGGTGATGGCGATCTTATGGATACCTGCACCCAGGCCTCGGATCTGATACGAATCATCCAGTGAATAGACCGTAGTGTCGTCCAGGATGAGGGTGTAGATCAGGCTATCCCCGGTAATGTGTACACCGATGGTTCCGTCTGATTGGCCAGCACAGGACACGTCCGTCCTGGTTAACGTGTATGCTTTGGAACACACAAATGGTTCAATCTTAAAATCACAAACTGCAAAACAGGAATCACCCTGCTGAAGGATAACGTGATAATTCCCCGGAGCAAGGTCCCCGATGGTCAATGGGCCTGCATCATAAAAACCAACCAATGTATCCGGACCGAATAACTGTACCAGAACTGGGGTGTCGTTTCCCGACCAACTCAAAGCTACCTGGCCATCGGCGTGTTGCCACCCAGTCTCTTCCTGAAGGACAGTACCATTGACTTCCAATGAAACCATCTCTCCGATTTCCCCGGAAACCGTATCGCGACATCCGCGGTGGTCGGTGATCTCAACCGCATAAGTTCCTGCCGGCAAATGGATACTCTGGCTTACATTGCCCGGATCCACCGGGCCCGTCCAGCGGTAAGTTACGGGCTCCAATGCTTCCTGTAAGGATATGGACAAAGAACCCCAGGGCTGACTGCAGTCCGGCTGCCTCAGGGATTCGGATGCTTCCAGGACACAAATAAAGCTGGGCACACTTGTGCTACACTGTATCTGACAGCCCCGGTCGTCCGTTAGGGTAATTGCATAATCACCGGCAACAAGACCATCGAGCAGTTGCTGCCCATCATCAAAAAATACCCTGGTCCGGGTTATATTGCCGGTCTGATAATCGACCTGATAGGGAGCTGTTCCTCCGGCTATTTCCAGGGCAATAACCCCGTTGTCCCCATTGTAAAAGTTAACCGGAAAATAGAGGGAACAGGCGAGCTTCAATGCGGGCGGATCGACCAGGGTGATGGTTGTATCCAAACGACAACCCAGGCCATCTGTGGCAGTCAAAACATAGGTATCCGGTGCCAATCCCCGATAAGGTGGACCAGCAAACACCGTATTACCATTCTTCAAACTATAACTTACGGTACCAACTCCCGAACGGGTCTGAGGATAGATGTAACCATCAACCTCTCCCGTACATGATGGACCCAGTACGGTCACGTCATCCCATTTCATCAAGCAGGGAACATCCGGTATTTGTAGGGTACAGGTCTCGGAACACCCGTCTTTATCGACCAGCTGGAAGGTATATTCACCAGCCGGCAGAGAGGTTATGATGTTCGTACCAGACTGGTTTAATTGCTTATTTCCTTGTTGTGGTCCGGTCCAGTACAGCCGGTACGGGAGCTTGCCGCCAACAAAGCTGATCGAAGCCTTCCCATCCAGTGCACCCACGCGACTCACTCCATTTTGTGTCTGACAGGATAATGCCAGCGGTAGTTTTGATTCCACGACTGCCATTTTTGTAGTGGTACAGCCGATCGCATCTGTAACTGTGACCTGGTAAGTGCCCGGTGCCGGCTGGAATATGGATGGCGAATTGCCTGGATTGGCTGGTCCGCTCCACGCATACTGATAGGGTGCATAATCATTGGAAGGTGTCACCACCAGAGAGCCGGAAATCTGTCCATCGCAATCAGGTACAGGTATCTTGGCAGTTACTGCAATGCTGCAAAGCGGGATTGTGAAAGGTTCATCGATGCTACAGCCGAAACGGTCCAGGACGGAGGCGAATCCATTTCCACTCTTGCTCTGGATGGTGTAGTCTCCCAGTGCTGATTGATTTTGAAAGACGTTGACACCACCTGATGATACAGCGATCAGGTTGTAGGGCAGTCCACTGTGAACGATGGAGATGGTCGCCTGACCCAGCGAGGTTGGTGTTTCCGGAATAATCGAATGCACCTGTACCTCCATGACCGGTGGGCATTCGTAATGAATATCCAAATTTCTCATGAGGACCGAATCATCAGCCATGCCTATACCATAGGCCCCTCCGGAGCCTTGCAGCAGATAGGTGCCTGCAGCAGTAGAATAAAACTCCGAGGCATAACTCAGGGTAAGGCAGTTGCAATTCAGCGTATTCCCTGGTATCACGCTGATATTCGTCGAGTTGATAAAAGCAGAGTCTATGATCATTTGTACCCCCTGGCTGCCTATGGAATAATCCAAGACCCCATTGATGGCCACTCGGAGGTTTGGTTCCGGGAAATCAAAATACAAGTCCGTTCCACTGAAGGTTATCACCGGCTCACTGGCAAATTCATTTCCCTGTACTTGAAGTGTGTGCGGGTTGTTCTGGGCAAAAAGCATCGAACTGCAAAGCAATAGCAGGAATGGCAGGATGTATTTGGATTGGTTGGTAATCATCCGGATAGCAGTTTGGGTAGTTAAAAGATAGGCGTAATATCCCGGGATTTCAAATAAGAATAATCGGCATGTGTAATGGATTGGGGGAGTGGTATATGGGGTATGAGGTACTGACGCTTCGGTCAGTATGGGCTGGGACCATAGCTTCTATAGTACGATCCGTCCATTATACACATTAACTCATCACCTGATTAACTCATTAACTCTAAAGAAGGGTGCGGGGTATGAGGTGTGGGGTGCGGGGTACTGACGCTTCGGTCAGCATGGGCTGGGACCATAGCTTCTATAGTACGATCCGTCCATCATACACATTAACTCATCACCTGATTAACTCATTAACTTAAAAGCGATGCTAATTTGGCGCGTTTAAGCCCAATAACTGCATCATTTTGTCGTAGATGGCCGTATTCTCATAAATACCACTGAAGAGCTCGGCGCCTGGTCCGTAGGCAAAAACCGGAACCAGGTCCCCGGTATGACCCTGTGTGGTAAACTTGCCCTCGATCTTGCCCATCTTCGAGCCATAATTGATCGAAAAACCTCCGCATTCGTGATCTGCCGTAACGATGACCAGTGTTTGCCCATCTTTTACTGCCAGATCCAAAACTTTACCGATGGCCTGGTCAAAATCCAGCATTTCGTTGATGATGTATTGGGTATTGTTCGCATGACCACCCCAGTCGATCTGGCTGCCTTCGATCATCAGGAAATAACCCTTTTCGCTACGTCTCTGCAGGTACCGGACGGCTTTGTCCGAAGCGAGCGGTAAATAGTCGCGTCCTTGTCCTGCTGTGGGCGGATCTTCATCGGCTGTGAAGTAGGCGAACTTCATATTTTTGTTCAGGACAATTTTATTCAGGTCATCATTTTGATAATCGGACACCGTATAACCTTTCGCTTTCAGTTCGCGGACGAGGTCACGGTTATCCAGTGTACGTGCATTGAAAAATTTCTCACCTCCACCGACAAAATAATCGATATCGGTCTTCAGGAAGTCCGTGGCAATGTCCTCGTAATTCTGGCGCAATTTATTGTGGGCGATAAAAGCTGCCGGCGTAGCATGGACGATGGTGGACGTGGCGATCAGCCCGGTAGCCAGGCCATGGTTCTCGGCCTCTTCGAGGATGGTCGGCATAGCCACCGTATCGGTATTGACACCAATGGCGCCGTTGTATGTTTTTTTACCACAGGCGAATGCGGTAGCGCCTGCCGCCGAATCGGTGATCAGATCATTGGAAGAATAGGCTTTATGTAATCCTACAACCGGAAAACGCTCAATATTCAGCCGGTTATTATTGGCATACAATCCTGCGGAGATCTGGGTCAGTCCCATGCCATCACCGATCATTAAAACAATATTTTTCGGGTGGGATACCGGTCCATGGTCCGTGGTGGCTTGTTGGGTGGTCTTACATCCACCCAGGATGATCAGACCCAAAGCCAGAATAATTCCTCTCATTTATTTCAGACTAAGCATGCTCAAAGTTAGCGGTTACACCAGAATAAATCGCTTTCCCGGTGTCGATTTCACAATACCTTTAAACTCCAGCTGCAATATCACTGTAGCCAGTGAACTGGATCCGAGACCGGAGAGGTAAGCCAGTTGGTCGATATCCGCCTGTGGATTGTTCCGTAAAATATCGTAGATGGCCTCTTCATCGGGTTCCAGTGCCTGGAACAGATTCATCTGCCTTGAAGGACCCGATTCGTCATCGGTCCATCCCATTTGATAGGCTATATCCTGGCCGGATTCGATTAAAGCCGCCTTATGCTGTTTGATCAGTGCATTGCATCCCATGGATAAAGGATCGGAAGTACGTCCGGGCAAAGCAAAGACATCCCGGTGATAAGCATTGCCAAACTCCGCGGTGATGATGGATCCGCCACGCTCCTTGGACTCGATGACGACTACGGCTTCGGCCATAGCTGCGATGATGCGGTTCCTCATCGGGAAATGTTCCTTGTCTATCCTGGATTGAATCGGGAATTCGGTCAGCAAACCACCTCCTTTGTTTTCCATGGTTGAGGCCAGTTTGCGGTGGGCGGCAGGGTATATAATATCTAGTCCATGGCCCAGTACGCCGATGGTAGGAAATCCAAGATCGAGAGCTTTGCGGTGGGCTGTCGCGTCAATCCCGAATGCCAGTCCGCTGATCACCGTGGGTTGATAGTCCTTGAGTTCTTCCAGGATACGCTGGGTCATGGTCACCCCGTATGGGCTGGGCTTTCTGGTCCCTACAATCGCAATGGCGCGACGAGGGTTCAGGTTGGCCGAACCGCGGTAGAACAATAATATTGGGCTCTCCGGGATCTGTTTCAGCCGCTGAGGATAGGCGGGATCCAGATAGGAGATCATCCGTACCTGACGCGACTCCAGCCAATCCCAGTCGGGATGGATCAATTGCTCCGGGTCCGCATTCGCTATGGCGCGGGCTCCGGCTTCTCCCACCCCGGGTATTTTAAGCAGGCGATGCGCTTTGGTCTTAAACACATCTTCAGCGCTGCCGCAATAACCAATCAGGCTCTTGGCAGTGATGGGCCCTATGGTGTCCAGCTTGGCCAGCGCCAGCAGGTATATGTTGGCTGGGGAGGTCATTGCAGCGCCCGTTGTAAATAGGGTGTGGCATTTTCGGGTTGACCTAAAGCTCTATAGCTGTCGGCCATCGCCTGATTAAGCCGGCGATCGTCTGGATTCAAGGTCAAACCGTAATTCAGGTATTTGATTGCCTCCGGATAATACTGGAATTTCTTCATCATGATCTCGGTGCCAACCCGGTAATCGAAATCGGTCAGTAACTCGATCTGCTGCCGGCGGTTGTTCAGGTATTCCATGTATTGGGGAATGTAATCATCCCGTGGATACATCATTAAGACCTGATAAAACTGGTCCAGTAACCTGTTCAGGTCGCCATCGGTCTTGTACCGCTCAGCCGCAACGCCCCCCAGCATACGGATAGCGTCCCCATAAGAAGGCAGGATCTCAATGGCGCGCCGGATGTGTACTTCTGCGGTATCCAGGTTAATATTGCGCTCCTCATTATTGGCCGCCTGCAATGATTTGTCAAAATAGATGGTCCCGTAGAACAAATTAGCTCGTGCACTATTGGTTGAAACAGCCATAGCAGCACGATTTAAGGTCACCTTATTTTCCCAAACCGGGACACGCGTGTAGGTCCGGACCAGGAATCCGATGACGGTAATTACGAGCAACCCCTGGGCTAGCCGATAATATTTTACTGGGATTCTTTCGGTGACCAGCCATCCTAAGGTTAGCGCAATACCAAACGATGGCATGTACAGGAAACGCTCATTCATAAAGGTTCCCACCGGAAATATGATGTTTGAGATCACCAGCAGGGTGGCCAGGTAAAAAGCAATCCCATAGGCGCCCGTATTCTTCCGGAGCACGCCGGTTATGGCGAAATAAATCGCTGGCAGGTATATCAGCATTGCCAGCCAGGGCTGCCAGTTTCCAAAATTGGTGATCGGAATATGATACGGATAATAGTCGTGCGTCAGCGGGTGCGGGAAGATCAGAAGGCGTACGTAATCCAGCATGGTGTAGGCAATGGTGCCCATGCGCTCACCCAGATTCATCCCTCTGAATGGGTTGTTCATGATGCTCAGCGTATTGGGATCCACGCCCTGGATATAGCCGATGGCATGATAACGCATGGCAAAGTACACCAAGCCGATGACAGCCATACTCCCCAGCAACATCCAGCCTTTGCGGTCGAAACGCCATTCCCGGAATACCCACCAGGCCATCGGAATCAATCCGAGAAAGGTGAAGGCATTTTCTTTCGCCAGAATACCACCAAGTAGAGCGATACTCATCACGCCCAGGCGCCACCAGCCACCCTTATCAAAATAGCGCATACCATACCACATTGCACCGCCTGCCAGCAGCAAAGCCATAATTTCGTCGCGGCCTTTGATGTTGGCAACCACTTCGACATGTACCGGGTGAACTACCCACCACAATGCGGCGACAAAAGGTAAGCTCCAGAACCAGGTCCGGCTTGCCGATGCGCCGGTGAGCAGAAAAAACAACCGGTATAACAGGATGACCGACAGGACATACAATAAGATGTTGATGATATGGGCAGTCTTTGGATTGGTGCCAAAAAGCTGGTTTTCAATGGCAAAGGTGACCAGTGACAACGGCCGGTAACGTGCGCCAACCACCAGGTTCTTTTGTTCCCCGAAATAGCCGGAAAAGGTTTCGGTGGTCAGTATTTCCCCTATGCCGCTGATCCCCTTTTTGACAAAATTGTTTTCCGAATAAACGATGCTGTCGTCCAGGACAAAGTCGTAATTCACTGACTGCCAGTACAGCGCAAGCGGGAGTACGACCAGGATCAAAGCGGGGATCCAGTGTTGTTTCCAATGGAATGCCGCAGGTGCCGGAATGGACTTCTTCGAGCGAACTTTTTTGACCGGTTTGGGTGTGGAGGTAGTGCTTTTTTTCTTTTGCGCCATGCGGTGTAAAGGAATTTCAACACAATTTAACCCAATTCGCGCATTCGATAAAATGGTTTTAGGGTCGAATGTGGGTTGATAGGAAACTGATGGTCAACTATTGGTTTATTAATTGTACCGCTCCATATAGCTTGAATCAATGCGTATCTCTTCCACTTGGTAATAAAAATTGCCATAACCCTCTCTTCTGCTTACATAGGTCCGCATTTTAGTAGCATCATAATTAATAACCATCTTCCATGGCATTTCCATTGAACATGAAGGCGGTTGAACTTCAAAGCTATCGTCTTCAGTTAGGTAACTTTCAACACTTCTATATATTCTATCCTTTAAATCACAAAGCAGACGTTGATATCGATTGCGCGATTTGCATATTTTTTCAATGCCCGTAATAATATAAATGTCAATTGAGTTGACTCGGGTTTTGAGCAAGGGAGGTGTAAAATTTTGCCACTTTTTATCTACCAAGAAACCAAATTCGTCTCCTGCATGTAAGTCAAATGAAGACCTGAAATCATCCAGGTAAATTTCAGTCGAATCACCATTATACATGATCTCCATTAACATCAAATTTGTCTTACGCTCGAAAGCAAAACGCTTAATGAAGTTTATTATTTCTGGTGAGTTGATCTCGACAAATTCAATTCTGTCCTTATTACATGAGGATAATATAATCAGTATTAATAACAATGATGACAAAGCACCTCTACATTGAATTTTTTCATTTTTGAATAATTGCAACATAGCCACATTTACATCAAGATTCATAAATCAAGAATGATGGTGTATACATAGCTTACGAAAGATTTTTTTGCAGAGAGACACGGATAATTGAGCTATCCTGTTGAAACGTGATCTATTTTTAAGTTTGTGAATTAAATCTACAACCCACTTAATAACTGAATTTCATCCTCAGGAAGAATGCCTGCAGCGGGGAGTAGAAGTGATCGGTCTTATTCCACAAAACCTGGCCGACCAGGTCCAGGTCCCAGTTCTCGGCCACTGAAACACTTATGGTGGGGTTGACAAAAAAGGGCTGGCTTTTCACAGGACTGTAGATGATGGACAACCCGCCATTGACCAGCGGACTGATCGGGTGAGAAGCCTGCAGGTATATGGCGCTGCGGTAGGGATAGAGGTTTTTGGCCGAAAGGCTGAAATTAAACAGCTCTGTCACCGGCGCCTGTGTTTCTCCCTGACTGTTGATCATAAAGCCTGCCTGCACATACGTACCCTTTGCGAAAGAGTAATCAATGCCCGTTGCACCGGTAAATACATTCGTCCCTCCATCGGCAAGGTCCTGGAAATAGCTCCATTCACCCTTCCATCCGGCGGTGCCGAGGTTTCCGGCCCATCCGAAGCCTGCCACCATGTTGTTTTGAAAATATCCTCCCAAAACCTGGAAGTCGTAGTTCCAGCGGTTGAAGCGCCACAGGCTGGCATAGGTGCCAAGCCGCACATGATGGGCTGCTTTGGCTGCCACTTCGATGCTGGAATTCCCATTGAAATAATAGCGTGCCAGTACGGCATCACTGCCCGGGCGTTCTTCGTAATCGAAATCCGTGAAAGAAAATGCATTGAAGATATCATTGGCATTCCAGAAGGTGTGGATTCCCCAGTTGATGCGCTGACGGCCGATACGGATATCCCAGGGCCCCTTGGAATAAGCTGCTGAAAGCCGGTCGATCATGGTGTGCAGGACAATGGATTTGGATGAGGCCACCACCCAGCTCAGGTCGAAGTAATCGTTGTTGGCATTGTCGATGGTACCGGCAAAATCGGGTGTCGACTTCACCAGCTCTCCGTAGAATAAGCGCGAACGAACCTCCATTCTTAAGGTCCAGTTCGGATTGGGATAATATTTGACATTGTAACGGTGATGGAATAATTGATCGGAGAGGGACTGCTTCAGGTCCGGGATAAAAAATTCGGTGTGCAGAAACTTGATGTAGGATTTCTGGTCCCATTTGATGCTATCGGTCTGGCTGAACAGGACGGCCGGGGTCAGCAATGCCATCAGCAGGCATAGTGTGTTTAGGTATTTATTGAACATGACCTTTCCGATCAGAAATGATTTTACCATCCTCCAGGGTGATCACGCGGTGTGCCCGGTCGATGACCCGCTGGTCGTGGGTCGAAAACACGAAGGTCATCTGCTCTTCCTGATTCAGATTGGCCATGATATCCAGGAGCTGACCGGTTGAGACCGAGTCCAGATTGGCAGTAGGCTCATCCGCAAGGACAAAAGCCGGCTTGGATGCCAGCGCCCTGGCCACGGCGACGCGTTGTTGCTGGCCACCCGAAAGCTCAATGGGCCGTTTGTTGACTTTGTCATCGAGACCTACGGCATGCAGCAACTCCATGGCCCGTTGATTGCGTTTTTCCCTGGGTAATTTTTGTAAGAGCATCACAAACTCTACATTTTCAATCGCCGTCAGGACAGGAATAAGGTTATATGCCTGGAAAACAAATCCAATGTTGTCACGGCGAAAGTCAATCAATGCATTGTCCGAAAACTTAGAGATATCCTTGCCGCCCACCTCGATGTATCCGGCTGATGGACGGTCCAGCCCGCCAATGATATTCAATAACGTCGTTTTCCCGGATCCGGAAGGACCGACGATAGCAACAAACTCGCCCTCGTTGATAGTCAGGTCAACACCCCGCAGGGCATGGACCGGGATGGTGTCCGGCTGATACGTCTTGGTGATTCCTTTGGTGACAATAACTGGCTTCATGTTTTCAAATTAAAGGGTTCGAATGGCTTCGACCGGCCTTAGGCGGATGGCTTTCCAGGCCGGGAATAAGCTTCCAATCAATGCGGTCACGATGATCGCGATAGCAAGTTGCCAATAAAGCGATGCAGGGACCCACGGGTAGATGATATCGGACAATCCAAATTCACGCATCCCTGCAGAGTAAGCCGAGAGGTCAAGACCGGATGTACTGGTCCCTACGATGGTCAGGTACCCGACAAGCATACCAATGGGCGCTCCAATGCATCCCAGGATCAGCGTTTCGATCATGATCATGTTAAACACTCTTTTTTTATTCATGCCGATCGCCATCAGCATACCCAGCTCTTTAATCCGTTCCAGGACTGCCATCATCATGGTGTTGATGATCCCAAAGATCAGGGCCAGCATCACAATGACCGTCATGATCATGGATGTCAGTCCGATGGTGGATTCGTAAAGGACCAGATCCGGAGACAACGTACGGTAACTCTGCACATCCAGGTTTGGATAGCCTTGCTGGATGGAAGTCAGGATGGGTTCAAAATCGGTCCCGTCCGGAACCCGGATGGCGATCTCATGGAGTCCATCGCCGCCCAGGAGCGGTTTCAGGTCCTCCTGCCGCACGAAGATATGCTGACTGTCGTAGCGCGAATCTTTGGTTGCGTACAAGCCTACAATTCGGAAGGAGGCGGCAGTGATCTCTCCGCTATAGGATTGGAAGGTCAGTACCACCCGGTTATTCAGGGAGACGTGAATTTTATTCGCCAGGTCCTGACCGATGATCATGGGGTTGCGGGCATCCGTTTCAAAGTAGCTGCCATCGACCAGATTGGTGCTTAATTCGGTGGTCGAATCTTCGGCTGCGGGTAAGATAGCCTTGATGGTGATTCCCCGGGCAGCTTTGGGTGAGGAAACCATGCCCTGCACCAGCAAACGGGGTGACAGATAGGTTTCCGGGTATTCTCTTTTCAGCTTTTGATAGGTAGCAAAGCCGTCGGGGATGGTGTCCTCCAGCGCCTTATTTACAAAATAATCCGAACGGTGAATCTGAATGTGAGACCATTCATTCAGGATGGCCGTATGGATGTAGGTACGCACCATGCCAATGCTGAATCCCGTGATCACGATGATCGCCCAAATTCCCAGGACGACCGCGGTGATGACCACCAGACTTCTCGTTCGGCTCCTCCAAATATTCCTCCAGGCAACTTTAAATATCATACCACGATAAATTCAAATGATGGACTTACAATCGCATAGCCTCAACCGGTTTCATTTTCCGGATAACCCAATAGGGATAAAAGGCTAACAAGGATGTGATCACAAATACAAACAAGACCTGCCAGCTGAATATGTTCCAGTCAAAAGCAGGCGGGATGATCGGTTCCGCACCAAATTTCTCATAAGCCCTGGCATATTCTCCGGTCATCTGAAAGGGATGCAGTGAAAGGTATTTCACCAGGGGCACGCTGATCAGAAATCCCATAGCCACCCCTACCAACCCGATCATCACCACTTCCATCCACATCATACCAAACAACTGCATGCGGCGCATCCCGATCGAAAGCAGGACTCCGAGTTCGTATTGCCGGTCTTTCGTCATCATCAGGATGGTGCCAAAAATGCCAAAGGATATGATGATGTACAGGATGATCAAAATGACATTTGCACTGGCCGTATCCATTTCTTTGGCCTGTAACAATTCCGGCATCATCTGCTGCCAGTCCTTGACAGCATACGTTGCAGTATCCAGATCGTTATGTAAGATTTGAATCACCTCAGGTAGCACCTCCTTATCCTTGATGCCTACCACCATGGAAGTGATCTGATCACCGGTGGCATAAAACTGCTGGGCATCCTCCAGATGCATATAGACCATGCTTTTGGACAGATCCGGGGAAGCAAAATGGATCAGCCCCCGGATCGGGTATTCTCCGATGGCATTGGCTCCATGATAGCCCTGGCTCAGAAAGATCAGGGTATCGCCCACGCCGACCTTAAAGTTTTCAGCCAGGCCTTCTCCGACGAGGATCCCCGTTGGGGAGGATTGCCAGTAATCGCCTTTGGATATACGTCCTTTGAGTCCCGAAAGGGCATTCTCTGCATCCGGGTCTATACCGATCATTAAGGCGCCCTGCGTGCGGTTCCCGGCAGAGGCCAGGGCAAAGGACTCCAGTCGGGGAATCAGGGCATAAGATTGTTTGAAGTCTTCCGGCAATTTATCCAATAGCGTTTGCCGGTCGATGATCTCATCGATGGAACGGTCATCCCAGAATTTCTTTCCCTGGATCTGCAGGTATCCGTAGTAATAGTTAACTACGTTATCGACCATGTGATCCCAGGTACCATGCTGAATGGATTGCATCACTGAAGAAAACAACACGGCAAATAAAACCGAAGCAGCCGTAATCAGGGTGCGGCGTTTATTACGCCAGATGTTGCGCCAGGCGAGACTCAGTAACATGGATCAGGGTTTTATCCGCTTTGCTTGCTGTACCGAGAAAAAGTCTTCATTGATGGGTACATCAAAGTCGACGTTAACATAGGTGACGACCGTTTTATTGCCCGGTTCGTCTGCCGGTATCACCTCCAACACGGAAGGCAACAGGACATTATCCATCAGTTTAATGGACTTGCCATACATGGTATGGATCAGGTAGCCATCTTCATCGTAGAACTCCGACTTGAGTTCCAGGTAATCCTTTTTGTCGATCCAGAGGATGACTTTGCCCCATACTACTGCTGCAGATTCTTTAGGTATGAGTTCAATCTTGTAGCAATCCCTTCCGTCGATGGTTTCATCACCGGTTATCTTTTGGCTGAAGTCATTGACGATGGAGGATTGTTTGACCATGTCGTCGTTCTTAAAGTCCGAGCCCATCCAGGACTGCATCATCATGCTGGGGGGCAGTTTGATCATCCGTTCGATGGAGGGTTGCCAGTTCCAGATCTCCTTATCCCGTTTCAGGAAAACCACACCCCGGTCGCGGGTAGGCTGTAGAATGTACATCAGCGCATACTTTTCGCCTAATGACCAGGACTTCAGTTCAACATCCCGTGTCCAGGTGGGACGTACGATGGTCATCTTCATGGTTATGATGCTGCTCTTGCCCCGGAGTTTCTCATCGGCTTTCTGCACAATTTCTCTGGCGTCCTGAGCCCACAATACACCTCCACCCAGGACAAGCAACCATGCGATAAGGTGTTTTCGGTTCATTTGATTTGCTCTCTTTTAATTGTTGTAACTTTAGACCAAGTTAGTATAAGCACTACAAAGGTGCAAATATTTTAGACTAATCTAAATTATTTTTTAGGCTAATTGAATTTTAATGCAGTTGCGTGTCTTTTTAACCTGCGCTTTTGTTGTCCTGGCTATACCATTAGCTTTTACGCAGCTCAACATTGAGACCGGATTTGACTGGCTGGCGGTCAATGATCCGGGCCTGGATCAGGCTATCTCAACCCACAATGAACAACAGAACTACAACCGGGACTTTGCCAACCTGGATCATCTCTTCGGATTCAGACTGGGGACCCGGTATTATCTTAAAAGTCCGGTCTATACCGGCATCGCCTGGACCATCCACCTCCAGTCCAATAAAGCGACCAATCCCGCCGGACAGGGAAACCTGACACGGAGGATCTACCTGCAGTCCCACACCTGGCAGGCGATGCTGGGTGCGAGTGGACGCCGGGCGGGTATCGGCACCGCAGTAAGCTACGATCTGGTATCCACAAGGCACAAATGGGAAAATGAATCGCGGTCTGTTCAACTCGACCGGCAGGGCGGATTTCACCAGGAAGCGTGGCTCGAGTGGCTGCTACCAGGTACTTCCAATGTGCAGCTCTCCCTGCAGCCCTACGCCAGGTACCAGTTCGGCAGCCGCTCCACATCCGAGCTACAGCAATGGCTGAACGACCAGGTGAGCGATGCATCCGGACTACAGGCCTGGAGTTATGGCATTCGCATTGTCCTGGTGAATGGGCCCAAACCCTGACAGAGGGAAATCAAGGATGGTTTTTTATCCCCAGAGTTTTGCTGGGTTTTGCACAGAGTTACACATACAACTGCGGAGATTACCCAGAGGGCCACGGAGTTTTTTATTTCTTACGATCGGATGTCCGTATTCATATATTCGGTCTGAACAGCGCTTCTATGTTTTTCAGGATGCAGAGGCGAGCTGCACTTTTGCATGACGGATTGCATCGCTCGTGTTTCGGCTCTAATGACATTTTTGTTTGAGAAGCAGGGTTGCCTGGAATCTTGTGATGGAAACCCTGCTTCCTGAACCTCAGAAACGATGATGGAGTCTCATTCCTTATGCTGTTCTGACGGTGATAAGGGATTCCTCACGACGATTTGCTCTGCAAATCTGTTCGGAATGACCGTTTTGCTAGAGATAGGGTGACGTATTGCATCACTTGGCGAACGACAGCTCCATGATCCGCAACTGCTGATCATCATGCACTTTCTTGAATCCTGTAGCCGGTGAGGCGCTGGTCTTTCTGGAGACAACCTTGAAGCCGCGATCCGGATAAAAGGACAGGATGTACTGCCAGGCACCCATATTGACCGGTTCTTCCTGCACCCAGTATTTTTCTGCGTGTCCGTATTTAGCCATCAAAAGCTCGAACTGCTCCTTAGGAAGCGGATACAATTGTTCCAGGCGAACGATCGCGACATCCGGGTGGACATGTTCATCCTGGTATTGCAGCAGATCGTAATAGATCTTGCCGGTGCAGAAAAGGACACGACGGATCTTTTTGGCTTCCTTCTCCGTGTTGACCCTGGCGTCGTCGTAAAATTCCTGAAACTTGCTTTTCCCGGTCACCTCCCTGACATCTGCAACACACATCGGATGCCTGAGCAGCGACTTTGGTGACATGACGATCAAAGGTTTGCGGAAGGGCCGGTAGATCTGGCGACGCAGGAGGTGGAAGAAGTTGGCCGGGTTGGTCACATTCGCCACCGTAATATTGAATTCAGCGCCCATTTGCAGGAAGCGCTCCAGTCGTGCACTGGAGTGTTCCGGGCCCTGACCTTCATAACCGTGCGGCAGTAGCATGACCAGACCGCTCATCCGTTGCCACTTGCTTTCGCTGGCGGTGACAAACTGGTCGATCATGGTCTGCGCCCCGTTGGCAAAGTCACCAAACTGGGCTTCCCAGATGACCAGACTGTCCGGTGAAGCCATGGAATACCCGAATTCAAAGCCCAAAACGGCAAATTCCGACAGCAATGAATTGTAAATCATAAACTGGCCCTTCTGATCGGGATCCAGATGGTTGAGACGGTTATAGGGCTGGTAGGTTTTGGCATCATAAAAGATGGAATGGCGGTGCGAGAAGGTTCCCCGTTTGACATCCTGACCGCTCATGCGGACCGAATGCCCTTCCAGCAGCAAGCTGCCATAAGCCAGCATTTCCGCCATGGACCAATCCAGTTTCTTTTGTTTGATGTATTCACGCTGGCTCTTCAGCAGGCGTTCCACTTTTGTGAGTGGGGTGAATCCATCCGGGGTAGCTATGGATCGCTCCAGGATATGCATGGCCTGCTTCTGTGTAATGCCGGTTTCCGGTGAATACTGAAACTCCTTTGCTTTATTGGCTTTCATCAACTTACGCCAGGCCAATTCCGGCTCCTGGTAGGTGTAAGGCAATGGTTTTTGCTTGATCATATCCAGCCGCTCCTGCAGGAAATTCCAGTAGGCATCTTCCATCTGCTCAGCCAGTTTTTTCTCTACGGTACCCTGCGTAATCAGTTTCTGAGCGTAAATCTCGCGCGGATTGGCATGCTGGGAAATGATGTCATACATCTGCGGCTGTGTGAATTTGGGGTCATCACTTTCATTATGACCGTGGCGACGGTAGCAAACCATGTCGATGAAGACATCGTTGTTGAATCGCTGACGGTATTCGGTAGCCAGCTCTACGGCCCAGATGACAGCATCCGGATTGTCTCCATTCACGTGAAAGACCGGTGCTTGTACGATACCGGCCGCTGCCGTGCAGTAAGTCGAAGACCGAGCATCATCAAAATCCGTGGTAAATCCGATCTGGTTGTTGATGACAAAATGAATGGTACCCCCGGTATAATAACCTGCCAGCTGGCTCATTTGCACAGTCTCAAAGACCACGCCCTGGCCGGCAGCAGCCGCATCTCCATGGATCAGTATCGGCAGGATCTTGTCGTAATCGGATCCGTAAAGGATATCGGCCTTGGCACGTGAAAATCCCTCAACCACCGGATTAACGGCCTCCAGGTGGGAAGGATTCGGCGCCAGTTTCAGATATACATCGTGATCATCTGTGGTGCGCACCTGTGAGGAATAGCCCATGTGGTATTTCACATCACCATCCCCAAAGCTGAGATCCGGTACAGCCGTTCCTTCAAACTCATTGAAGATCTGCTCATAGGTCTTGCCCATGATGTTGGCCAGGACGTTCAGACGGCCCCGGTGAGCCATGCCGATAACGACTTCCTGTACTCCGAATTCTGCTCCTTTATTGATAATAGCGTCCAGTGCCGGAATGGTGGTCTCCCCGCCCTCCAGCGAAAAGCGCTTTTGGCCAATGTATTTGGTATGCAGGAATTTCTCAAATATGACTGCACCGTTCAATTTTTCCAGGATCCGGCGTTTTTTCTCCAGGGGAATCCCAAAGGAGTCGGAAAGGTCCCGGTGCTCGATGTGTTCACGTAGCCACATCCGTTTCTCTTTATTTTCGATGTGGTTGGTCTCAAAGCCAATGTCTCCGCAATAGATGGCTTCCAGATGAGCGATGATCTGACGCAATGTGGAGTTTGGTGCCATTCCCAGTTCCACTGCTCCCGCCATAAAAGGCTGGTCCAGGTCAGCTGCCGATAACTGGTAGTCTTCCAGCGCCAGATGCGGATGGCGATCCTTGCGCTTACGGATCGGGTTGGTGGTGGAAAGCAGATGGCCCCGGTTCCGGTACCCGATGATCATGGAAACCACAGACAGGTCACGCTCTACATTGGTGACACCACCCGGTGCTGAAGCCGGTTTCCCATGGCCATTCATCCCGCCAAACTCAAACCCTTCAAAGAAGGTTCTCCATCCCGGCTCTACGGAAGCGGGATCGGCGAGGTATTTGGCATACATGCTATCGATGAACTCGGGGTGGGCATTAAAGACATAAGAATAATCGTGCATAGATCTTGACTCTGGTGTTCAGCAAGTCAGGTAATTGTATAGCAGACCTGAACCTGCAAGGATTTTTTTTGCTTATTGGAGTGCAAATATCGTACAATTCATGGTAATGCGCCAGCGTATTGTTGATACGTAGGGCAGGATTATTGTCCGGCCAGAACCGATGATTTCTTAACAGATTGAATACCGTTAGTTCTTGAGGGTGATCGGCCAGTCCCCATTGGGATAGTAGATCTCGCCGGTGCCGTAATCCCCATACGTATTGGACCAATAAATCCAAACATCATAAAATAGGCTAATAATCAAATCACAAAATGATTAATCTTAACACCAATCATGCAATAATTATTAACAATCCAAGTTTTGAACTTAATAATCAAGCACTAGTTTCTCTAAAATTCAAACTAACTCCTGGATTTATTGAATTTAAATTGACTATGTCCGTTTCCAATATATAATCAAGGTGGGCACCGTCTTATGGCTAATAAGACATTAAATCAATTAAATTCATAATCTATGAAAGCGAATTATTTATTAATTTCACTTGCTACTACTATGTTACTTGCTGTATCTAGCTGTACCAAAGATAAATTGATTGAAAGTAACGTTAAGACCGCAGAAGACGAGCAAAATAGAAATTATGAAGATTTCTTATGCTCATTAGGAATCAACTACGATTCCTTGAAAGTAATAGATGATCACATTTATGCAGCTGACTTTATAGTTTCCAACCCTACCCTGGAAACAAGGACGTCCGTTGATTACAGTAATTATGTAATAAGCAGAGCAAATTCAGGGAGTATTCCTTATTATATACATCCGGATATAGACAATCTTCCCGGAGGGGATTGGAAAACCGCAGTTAGAGATGCTTTTGCTGCATACACAAGTCTTTCAAATTGCTCTTTAAGCTTCTATGAAGTTTCTAGCCCAACTTCAAACGGCATTAACGTGATTGAAAGGCTTTCAAATTATCCTAATTGCCTTGGCGGCAATTCTTGGTTTGGACAAGCTTATTTTCCCATTGGTAATAAGATAGGAAATATTCTTGGCCTTAACAATGTAACATTATCCAATAATAGTACTTGCTGGAATTATTCGGAAAAGGTAACTGTAGTGAAGCATGAAATTGGCCATACATTAGGACTTGGGCATACAGGATCAACTGGTACAGCAGGTGGCTCATGCAGTCCTGCAATATTAAGTACATTCATTGGAACTTCTTCAACCGACAATAATGAATTAATGCAAGGGTCTTGGGATAATTGCGGACTTACAAGATCATTATCACAAAATGAATCGTATGCTCTTCAATTTCTATATCCAGATTTCTTACCAAATTATCCCATAGGAAGAATTTACGAAGAAGTTAATCCAATTGGAAGCAACTATAATTGGATTATCGATATACAGATTAGCAGCAATAGTAAACCTTGTTTTATCGACTTTATTTTTGAGGGGGTTACCAATCCATCTTTTAGTGTTACACGAACTGGATATTATTTCAGGCCTGGCAACAGTAATATATATAGAACCAGCATTAAAAATGTTCCAGCAGGCACCTATAAAGTTTCAGCCAGGTATTATAACTATAAACGTGACTATCACACAACATCTTCTAATTCATTAACTCGGGCAATACCATAGCCATAAATAATAAAAATGAAGGATGCTGAAATATATAAGATTTAGGCATCCTTCTTTTATTAATTTATTCTAGTTAAGTATAAATTAAATTTAACATTTTAACCCAATTTATTCATTAGAATATTGCACCTTAAAGTGCCCGCCTGGACAGTCGCACAGGCAATAAAATAACGCATTTTGTGAGAACAACATAATTCACCCCTATGGTGATTGAAGGAATTGAAGTGAAGTGGCTTA
The DNA here is from genome assembly GCA_020636135.1 of Lewinellaceae bacterium. Taxonomy (NCBI): domain Bacteria; kingdom Pseudomonadati; phylum Bacteroidota; class Saprospiria; order Saprospirales; family Lewinellaceae; species Lewinellaceae bacterium. The sequence goes on along the minus strand of JACJYK010000002.1, from coordinate 369,283 downwards.
TGCTGTAGCCAGCCAGACGACGTCATCCAGGTGGGGTAATTTCAGGCAGGAATAAAGAGCCATAATATCATAACTAGTGCATAACGCTTATTTTTAGAAATTGTTGGCCATTTATTGCCAACAAATAAATACCACTTTCCAGATCATCGACCTGCAGCTTCGAAGCAGGATTATGCCATCGCCGAATGACCTGACCTTGTAGATTATACAATGTAACATCTTCTGGTAGACGATCTTCCATATGCAAATTAATAACTTCCGAAGCTGGATTTGGCCAAACTCGGAATTTGACGGGGCTATATGAAGAAGTGCTTGAGCTGGTTTGCGAAGCACAAAATTCCTCATCGGGGTTAAATTCCAAATAGCCCGAAGGAAATAAGTCTCTACTATTAAACGCCGGATAATCCAAAGGATATCGTATCATATTAAAGGTTTCGTTATCACTCACAAACAACACTTCCCCTTGAGAAACTACTTTTCCATTGCGCATTGGAATTCGGTATTCCCATACCAGTTCATCCTTTTGGTTTACCTCATAAGCATAGCCCCAACGATTGGTAAAGATTAATACATTGCCGTTGGTCAATAATTGTGCACTTGACCCCACACCGGAAAAGGATAGAATGCTATTTTCTGGATGGGCAACGATCCGCTCCGGTTGTCCAGGTCCAAAGAATTCATCTACAACAGGATATGTCCACGTCACCGTATCAAAATTTGTCCTTAAGATTAATGCAGTTGATTTATTCATTTCCGTGAAGTTATCAAAGATGGCAACTTGACCAAAAAGATCCTGGCCAGGCTGTGCTTCTGGTTCTGTCCAATGTGCATAATGTTGGTAATGCAGAAAATGCAAACGTTCCTCCGCTTTTTGGTACGCTGCAGGATTGCCCCACCGATAGATTATTTCACCGCCGTGACCACTTCTCCCTCCAGTATCACTTTTCGCTTCTTCGGTGGTCGTGCTATGATCCAGGATCCAGATCTCATTAAAGTTGCGAACACTGATCATGATCTGGTCCAATACGGGGTTGTAATCAATAAAATTGGTATGCATCCAATCCGGGATGCCGGACTGGGTGTCAAAATTGAGATCAATCTTTCCCGGGTGGTCAGCAATAACTCCAAAATTTGGCAATAGGGAATCCCGTTCCTGAATCATATGATCCAAACAACGCCACTCCCACACGATGGAATCTTGTCCTGGATCCCATTCGAGAATTTTATCGGGCCACAGCTCGCCATTGGGTAATGTATTTGGATCCCGTCCCAGGGCAATCGCTTGCTCAGCCGTTATTCTTTCCCATGCAATCATCAAGACATTCCCGTTTGGCATCGGAGCTACATCGTGATGCAACCGAAAATGGGAATCATTTAAATAAAAGGAATGCAACTTCTTGTTATCCCAGGATAGGATATCTACATAACCGCCGAATCCTCCGGCTACAATCGAATCTTTGGAAAAATCCAAATCCCTCGAACACCGGACCAAATTTCCATTGGGCAACAAGTAGGCAGTAGCACCTGGGCGAGTACCGCTAAAATCGATCCATTTATGAACCACCTCGCCACAAAGATCAAGCAAATAGACAGTTGATTGGGAATACGGATAGATCAGATTGTACCCTTCCGAAACTTGATTGGGTTTAATACTTAATAGGCCAACAGTGTTTTGGGCAAAACTGCGACTTGAATAAACCATCAGGAATAAAACAAGCAATAGGGAAGGTAATTTTCTTTGGTCAAGCATGACGTGTATTTAATAAAAGAAAAAGCCATATTCAAATATACAATCTGAATATGGCTTTAATTTTCGAATAAGAAGATCTACTTCTTACATCAATCGATTATTTCAAAGTAAATGGCCAGTCACCACTAGGATTGGTAATAACAACTGTTCCAGACTCTGGTGCTCCTACACTAGGATCCACATAGGTATTAGCCCAAGAAATGGTCCATTTATCACCATCTATGGAGCTTGAAACAGTCCAGGTCTCATTGAAAGCGTCAGTAAATCCTGTAAAGGACACAACTGCACATACTTCTTTAAAGGCAAGACCTCCCCATGCGCTGTTAACAAAACCATCGTAACAGGCAGGATAGGCACCAAATGACCAGTCACTGAAGGAGTATACACCGCCCCCTTTGGCTACGATGTCAACATTTCCGGTTGCCGTTGAGCCACACCAAGAGGCCGTTGTTTCAAATGGAAAACTTCCTGCCAAATCGGAAGGACATCCCAACGATAGATTGTAGTTAAACTGACCTCTAAATGCACCACCGATCAACGCGGAAGTTGAATTGTTCTGTCCATGAACTGATCCATCATTAAGTACCAGAGTGCCGACCACTCTAAATACGTCACCTGGGCCCAAATCTGACATACTTAAGCCTAATGCAGACATGAGATCAGCCGCTGTAATCTTGATATTGGCAATTCCAACGTTCCCTTCGGCTGAAGTACTGAAATCCGATTGGGAGTATGATTTCAATCGAGCCGCAGATTTCGTGATCGTCCCATTATCAGGATATCCATCGGTGTACGTAACATCGAGATTGTATTCTGAAACCAGTGCACCTTTTTCCAGGTCCACAAAGTCACAGGAATACGTGTAATTTGACCCGGCAAGGTCAAAGAGGTTGAACAACTTGTCGCCACTCTCTTCAAGCAAGCGGACATAAGCTCCTTTTATCGCCGAATCAAAAGTTACTACCGGAGCCAGATCGGGATCGGCACAGGAAGAGGCCAAAACCAATATGGACCCGAAAATGATTGCTATTTTATTTTTATTCATAATGCTTAGCAGTTTTGAATTCATTAATAGACAAAGTCTGCCGGGTTGTTATCCCAGAAAACTTGTACGGTTAATGCCTTTTGAGTGGCGTTGGAGTTCAGGTTCACGTTGTTAGCCGGATAGAGGAAGGAGCGGATAAAAGCACCCGGATTGGATTCCAGTGCCGGAGCCATGTTATTCGGCTTACCGGTACGGCGATACATGTTGTAGGCTTCCAAACCATTACCCCACAGGGCAATGAAGTACTCCTTCATCACAACGTCCAGTTTATCCGAAGCAGCATCGTAACGTGCCAATACGAAATCTACGTACTTCTGAATGTCTTCAGCATCCGGAACATACAATTCTTCGATAGTAGCCGAGTTATTCTGCCGATCCACTACGGTTCTGGACATGGTTGTCGGTACCAGGCTCTTGAAACCAATAACCTTTTCAATGGATTTTTTAACTCCACTTTCCAACAAAGCACGTGCATCTTCACCGGTATTGGCAGTTAAGGCTGCCTCTGCCCGCATGAAGTCCACGTAGGATGCCAACAGTATTGGTGCAATTCCTTTACCTAATCCACCGGTAGTACCTAGTTTTTTGATTACAGCAAAACTGTTATCGTCAAACTGTCCTCCTGCAGGATACAAACCGTATCCCGTACGGAAGTTTCCATCGGGAGGCACCCCTTCGGAATTCAGGTGATCACGTCCCCAATAACCATCCTCACCAGCAATACAGTAGGGCATATCCGGATCGATCGCGGAATAATAAGCCGGTCTGCTGGCATTGTTCGGTAGTTCACTAAAGTGGCAGGACCAGTCGTTCGGGTTATCACTAAGTTTATCTGTCTGACGATAGAAATAGAAGCGAATGCGTGGATCTATCACAGCGACGGTTCCATCTTCATTCCGCTTTTCAGCCCGCAACAACCACATGTAGTAGTTGGATTGGAAATCCGGGTCACCGTTCTCGTAGTCGGTATTGTACAACCAGTGACGAGAGTTCGGGTTATCCCGATTCGATCCAAAATTAATCTGCATGTCTTCACTGGTCTGATCGATGAGATCACCACCATTCACAATGGCAGCAATTTTACTACCTGCCGATCCATCCACCAAGCGGGTGGTCAATGCTAATCTGAGTTTCATTGAATTAGCTGCCGTAACCCATTTGGTTCCAGTTCCACCAAAAATGAGGTCACCGGATGGTTTGGTCGTATTTGTTGCACCATTAATATCTGAAATGGCCTCATCCAAAAGTCCTTGCGCTATGGCGTAGATGGAAGATCCACTGTCATTACCTGGAGCAATAATATCGGTACCTTGTCCGTATTCAGAATAGGGTACATCTCCAAACATGTCCACCATAGCCATCAGAACATATGCTTTCATCACTTTAATACTCCCGATATAGATACCTAATCCATTATTAGAAGCTTTTTCGATGGTTAAATCCATATCTGGCAGCAAAGAAGCGTAAGCACGATACCAAACGGTATTGAAACTTTCCGGTGAATAAGCTGACAAATAGTTGTATGCATTGGCATTACACAGCATCCTTGATAAAGTGGATGTTGGATACCACATGTCATTCAAGAAATTCTTGAAATTGAGTTGAACATTGTTGTATAGGTTGTCGGTATTCGCATCATCCAAGGTCGCTTTATTGGGATTATCCAATAAATCCAGATCAAACATCTGGCAAGCCGACATGGAGAAAACGAGTGCAACCAGAAAAATTTTATGTATTAGTTTCATGTTTCTAGCTTTTTCTGTTAGACCATTAGGTTAGAACGTTGCATTCAACGAAATACCATATTTCTTCACTGTCGGAGCAGTCCGGAAGTCAAATCCGCGTCCGTTTCCAACACCTAATGAGGAGACTTCCGGGTCAAAGTTGATACCTACCGGGAAGTTCGGTGCATTGTACCACAAGTTCTCACCGGTCAAGGTAAGACCGATCCGTCCAAATGGAGTTTTTGCCAGCAACGACTGTGGTAATACGTATGACAACGAAACTTCACGTAAACGGATGGTGGTCCCGTCAAATACACCACCTTCGTTGGCTCCAAAATAAGCATCGAAGAAGGAGTCACCGATGTAGGTTTGGATGTCATTTGGTGATCCGTCGCTTTTCACGCCTGGCATGATCAACGGAATGTAACGGTCAACGTCCGTATCGGAGGTATTACCCCGTGCAAGCAATGCTTGTACCGTAGATGAATAAATGTCACCTTTGTCGATGTACTGCCATTGGAAGCCGAAGCTCAAACCTTTCCAGGAAACGTTGTTGATCCAGTTAGCTTGGAAAGCCGGATTAGGATCGCCGATGATTCCATTATCAGCACTAGACTGATACGTACCGACGTTGTTTACCACCAGGTTACCGGAAGCATCCTTCACAAACGGAGAACCATATAAGACACCATACGGTTGTCCCACGATGGCATAGTTACCCAGTGTAGAATATCCAGCAATTTGGATGCGTTCAACACCAGGATACAGTTCGGTAACTTCACTTACATTCTTGGTATAGTTCAGGGTCATATCCCAGGTCACTTTCCCCCGAACCGGTGTGATGTTCAAACCCAATTCAACCCCTTTATTGGTCAGTCCGGCAGCGTTAACTGTGGTCCGGGTATAACCGGTGGCTGGATCCAAACTTAAGTCGATGATCAAGTCATTGGAATTCTTGTTGTACAGTGATAGGTCAACTCCGATCCGGTCACGCAATAAACGTGCTTCGATACCGCCTTCCAATTCTTTATGCAACTCAGGTTTCAGGTTTTTATTTCCCAACCGGTCATCCACCGAGTTGGTATTTAATGTAGCACCACCACCGGTGATGAAGGCACTAGCCTGAGATGCCAAGGTATTCCGGGTCTGGTAAGGATCTGGATATCCGGCTGATGTTCCATAACCTACCCGCAACTTCAGGTAGTTGAGGATGGCATTGTTCTGCAAACTTGGAATAGCATCGCTCACTACGAACGACAAAGAGGCCGAAGGATAGAACAAGGAGTTGTTCTCCGGCTCCAGTGTGGATGTCCAGTCGTTACGCCCTTGCAGGTTCAAATACAAAAAGTTTTTGAAGCCCAACGTAGCCGTTGCATAAACACCAATGGTATTTTCAAAATCCCGGTAATCACCACTACCATTACCAAAAACGTCAGAAGTATGTGACGTGAAATTCGAGTGGTTGAACAAATTGAAAATGAACTGATTGGTACTCAACAAGGACTCCCGCGCATACGTATTGCGACGCAAGTTGGTCCCAGCAATGACATCCAAAGAAAGGTCTTCGCTCAAGCTGTGCGTGAACGTTAAATTCAGTACATGATCGAAGATGGAATTTTGAAAATTATCTGTCTGGTATAGACCGGAAGCAGTAGATACGCCACCCCGGTTGGTCTGACGCTCATTTTGCTGCGTATACGTATCTAAACCGAAACGATACATCAGATTAAAGGAAGGAGACAATTCATAATTCAACTCCGTGGTGGAGAAGAATCGCTGAATCTTTTCAAAGTCAGCGGAGTTGTTCAATACCCAACGTGGATTTTGGATCTGACCACCCCGACGGTAATAAACGTTACGTCCATCGAGAGGAGACTGATAAGGTAAATTCATCAGGTCGATCGAACGTGGGGTAAATAACAATGCGGCAAACAAACCGTTACCATCACCACCAAATGCCGGACCGGTAATCGGGGTACGACGATCGGTAGAAGCAAAGTTGAAGGTACCTTTGACGGTCAACCCATTTGTCAATTTGGTTTGTGCTCCCAAGCCGAAGTTGTGCTTGTTGATGAAGTTACTTGCACCACCATCGCGCTGAGCATCCAGACGGGGTGTGAAGCCCTCATCAGACAGATAGCTGTAGGTAGCGCTGAAAGACGTTCCATTACCTACGTTCTTGGCAATCGACAACGAAGTATTCGATGTTACACCTGGCTGGAAGAAGTCCTCGATGCCCGTGTAAGGCCGATATTCATAAGAAGGATAATTGGTATATTCTGGAAAATCCTTAGCAAACTGACTCTGATCGTAGGGATGGGTAATGTACACATAACCATCCGGGCTGACTCCTTTGTAATCCGGACCGTAAGATCCCGGATTGGTATCCGAGAAGGCTGCACCCCAGTTGGAGAAAAACCATCCGAAGTTTCCACTAAATCCATTTCCGAAGGAGTTTTGGTAGTCCGGCAGGTTTGCCACTTCCGAGCGGGAAATGGTTTGATTGACCGTAACTTCCATCTTCTTGTTGGCGTTGGCGCCGGCATTACCATTTTTGGTGGTCACCAGGATCACCCCGTTACGGCCGGCTTCACCGTACAAAACGGTAGCTGACAAACCTTTCAAGATGGAAATCTCCTCTACATCATTTGGATCCAGATCAAGAAAACGGCTGGAAGCAGTAGCACTACCTGAGGTAAAGCTACGGTTCGAGTTGTTACCGGTGTTGAAAGGTACACCGTCCACAACAAACAACGGTTGGTTGTCACCGGTGATGGAGGAATATCCACGGATCAGGATGTTGGTACCTGAACCGGACAGACCGGAGGTCTGTACGATATCCACACCGGTTGCCTTACCGCGCAAAATCCGGGCAACGTCGGCCTCAGGGCGGGATGCAACTTCTTTGTTGCTCAAGGTGGAAACCCCATAACCCAAGGCTTTCTTTTCTTTCTTAATACCCAGACCGGTTACGACGACTTCCTGAAGTTCCAAACCTTCGCTCAACGTAACGTCTACAACGTCCGAAGCGCCGATTTCAACCTCCTGGGTCTCGAAACCAGTGTAACTCACTACCAGCGTGGTATTACCTGACGGAACGTTAATGGTATAACTACCATCTACTTCCGTAACAGTTCCCACTGTAGTTCCTTTTACCAGGACACTCGCTCCGATCAGAGGCTCCCCCCCTACATCGGACACTGTACCGGTAATCGTTCTTTGTGCTAGCGCATACCCCAGGAAGAATAGGGAGCATGCTAAAACTAGTGAGAGTTTTTTCATACGTCCAGTTTTTGTTAAAAAGATTATTGCAATGAGCACGAAAGTAAGAAATTATTTATCCCACTCAAAAAACTTATTAACTTTTAATTAACATGGACATCACAATAAATTCATAAATCAATAGCAAAAAAAACGCTCATTATTGAGACATCCATAACAAAAGCCCTTATTCGTTAAGAACCTCTTAATCAAATAACGTCCGAAGAATGTGTTTTGTTAATGTTTGGTTACCATCGGGTATTTGGTGGAGATCACAATTTGAAAAATTAATCCATGCGGGTTGGCAGTTCGCTGTTCGCCTTTGGCTTTTCGCTTTTCGCGGTCAGGAATTGGATATTAGCGGCTTGCTTTTTGCTTTTTACGGTCCACAATCAGCTCTTCCTTCCGGGTAGAACAACCTGCTCAGCGTGCAGCAAAAAGCGTACGGTGCATAGCATACAGCACCTTACATATCCAAACAATGCAGATACATCTGGATGGTATTCTCCAGACCATAATATAAGGCGTCGGAGATCAGGGCATGGCCGATGGATACTTCCGCCACCTGCGGGACTTGCGTCACATAATAGCGCAGGTTGTCCAGGTTAAGGTCATGGCCGGCGTTGATCTCCAGGCCCAGTTCGGCTGCAAGCCGGGCGCAATGGATATGATCGTGTACCGCCTGAGCCGGATTTGCAGCGTATTGCCGGGCAAAGTGTCCGGTATAAAATTCAACGCGGTCCGCACCGGCGTGCCGTGCCCCTTCCACCAACTCCGGCACCGGGTCCACAAAGATAGAGGAGCGGATTCCCGATTCCCTTAAGCCGGAGCAGATATCCCGGAGGAACTCAACATGTTTGATGGTATCCCACCCGGTAGAGCTGGTCAACGCATCCGGCGCATCCGGAACCAGGGTGCACTGATGCGGCCGGTATTGCAACACGACCTCCATAAACCTGGGAATCGGATTGCCTTCAACATTCAACTCGGTTGTGACCACTTCTTTCAGGTCTGCGACATCCTGATAGCGGGCATGCCGCTGATCAGGTCGCGGATGGATGGTGATGCCCTGGGCGCCAAAGGCTTCACAGTCCCGTGCTACCTGTACCAGGTCCGGCAGGTTTTCTCCCCGGGAGTTCCGGATGAGCGCCACTTTATTGAGGTTTACACTGAGATGGGTCATGAGGTGTTTTTGTGTTTGTTTGTTTTGGTGTTTTGGTGTTTTGGTGTTATGGTTTTATGGTGTTTTGGTGTTATGGTTTTATGGTGTTGGGGTGTTAGGTTGTTAGGTTGTTTATTTGTTAGGTGTTTATTTGTTAGGGTGGTTTTATGGTGTGGTGGTTTTATGGTTTTATGGTGTTGGGATGTTAGGTTGTTTATTTGTTAGGTGTTTATTTGTTTAGGTGTGGTGGTTTGATGGTGTTTTGGTGTTGGGGTATCTGACTACTGACTACTATCTACTGACTACTGACTACCATTTACTGACTACTGACTACTGACTACTAAAAAACCCCACTATAATATAATAAGGCGTCATGGCCACCAAAAAAGAATCCAGGCGGTCCAGCAATCCGCCGTGCCCCGGCATGATGGTTCCCGAATCTTTGATGCCATAATGCCGCTTGATCATGGACTCAAACAGATCCCCTACTGTGCCAAATAAGGCCACCACCAATCCAAGGATCACGCCTTGCCAGGGTGTCAACGGCATACCCATCCATCCGGCCAGGCTACCGATCAGTGCCGCAAGGACAGCCCCGCCCAGGGTACCCTCCCAGGTCTTTTTGGGAGAGATCTGAGCGGCAAATGGTGTTTTACCCCACCAGGAGCCAATAAAATAGGCTCCTACATCGTCCGCCCATAATAATACAAAGAGCAATAACACCGATACCGGACCAAGTTGTCCGCGCAGTGAATCGGCCAGCAGGACCGGCATGATTATATATAAAGGCGTCAGTGCATGAAATAATGCCGGCATCCAGGCTTGTAGACGGTACCGGAATAAGGTGGCCAGCGTCAGGATCCAAAAACAGGCAGACCAGGTGATCATTCCTTCCGGCAACCATTCAATCATCATACCCAGGGTTATGGCTCCCCACGCGACGATGGCTATCATCCGCCCCGGACGATCCGGAACATCCCGCCAGAATAATCCGCTAAGCTCATAGAGGAGAACAACCGCAAAAAACAAAAGTAACCCGCGCCACGCCCAGGCGTGCAGCATCAGGCAACCAATCAACAAAATGCCATAAACGATGGCACTGACGATGCGGGGTCTAAGCGATGCTGGGCGGCTCATCCTGTTGTCGGGTCTTGAGGTATAAGAAATAACCAATGCCAAAGGTGGCGATCACGGAGAGCATTAAGGCCCACCAGGTGACCGGCTCGGCAGAGGAAGGATCCATGGTGTCCATATCATCACCGAAAAAATACATTCCAAAAACCGGCGTCGCATTGTTGACAAAATGCATTAGGATCGGAACCCATAAATTCCGGGTCCACAAAAAAGCATAACCGAGGATCGCACCCAGCACTACCCGCGGCAAGAAGCCTTCAAACTGGAAGTGCAAAAAGCTGAAAAGGATCGCCGTGATCCAAACGGCACCGGCACTCCGTCCCACCCAGGTATAGGATTCCTGCTGCAGGACCCCCCGGAAGGTCATCTCTTCCGCTAGTCCCGGCAACAGCCCAATGATCACCACATTTAAAAGGAAGGTCCCCGGGTTGTTCATCGTGAGGATCTGTCTGAGCACTTCTTCCGTGGAATTTTCCATCTGCCCCGCCCAATCCGGGAGTGGGATCAGATTATTGATCTCGTATGACTTCTGAACGATGGGGTAAGCAATAAACAATAAGGCAATGCCCAATACCACCTGCCACCAAACCGGCGCTTTCGTCAGGCCCAAATAATCTGCCCAGCCACGGCTCCGGTAAATCAGGGCAAAAACAATGGGAGGCAGCAAGAACAGGAAAATGTGATTGATCAATGCCATCACCCGCAACAAGCCTGCATCACTGCCGGTCATTCCACCGAGTAAGTCATTTACGGAAAGCCCCCATGCCAGGGCTGCCAGCGCCGTAGCCAGGGTTCCCAGGATCAGGCAACCCAGAAATATGGCGCAGAAGATGAGAATACGGATAAAACTGTTCTCCATGATTTCGCAATTCGGGAATCTCTCCTATCCTTTATCGTTCAGGATTTCAAAGTTCCGCAGATCAACGGCAAGATACCGAATTGAAGTGAAGCATACTGCATCCATCATGCATTGGCCCGGTAGTTACGCACACAGATCGCGAAAATCCAGTCAGGCTGTCGCATCCTAAGTTATTTCAACCAGAAAACAATTGAGGCGAAATTGAAAATCCTACCTTTGAACATTAAATAGACAGAAGATGATCCACCGGGAAGGTTATATCTTTTTGACCATCTGTATCCTGATCTTGGCCGCTCTTAGCTGGGCAGGATCCATGTATCTCGGATATTGGGCGTGGATGCTGTACATCCTGAGCATCGGTCTGACCCTGTTCCTGCTGTATTTTTTCCGTAATCCGGACCGTCACATTTCAGCAGTCTCCGAAGATCTGGTCTATGCGCCAGCTGATGGTAAAGTGGTGGTCATCGAAGAAACCACAGACACAGAATACCTGAAAGACCGCCGGATCCAGGTTTCTATCTTCATGTCCCCGCTCAACGTCCACGTCAATCGCAATCCCGTCAGCGGAAGTGTCCTTTACCAGCAATACCACCCCGGTAAGTTCATGCCTGCGTGGAATCCCAAGTCTTCCCTGGAAAATGAGCGAACCACCATCGTCTATGAAACTCCCCGCGGCAAAGTGGGTATGCGGCAAATCGCCGGCGCGCTGGCCCGTCGCATCGTCTGCTATCTCAAACAAGGGCAGAAGGTAAGGCAGGGGGATGATATGGGCTTCATCAAACTGGGGTCCCGTGTCGACCTGCTGTTACCTGTAGGCACTGAGATCAAGGTAAAAATCGGTGACGTGGTGAAAGGGAATATAACGGTGATCGGTAAGTTGTAAGACACAAAATTTTAGCCACGAATTACACGAATTTCGCGAATTGATGTAATAAACACTAAAGGTCAAAAGGTGATGCGGTCGAAAACGACTCCCTCGCTACTCTGCTGGTGACGCAGGTACAGATCGCCGGCAGCGACGAAGGCCTGGGTGAGATTGTACTCCTCTGCAGATAATTTTATCGCCTTAACCAAAGAAAAGTCCGGTTTCAAAAGCTGGACCTGAAAGACATGCTCTTCGTCCGGTACCGTCAAACGGAAATAACTCTGCATTCCTTCCCGGTAATAAAGTCCGGCTGTCTCACCGGCAATCGCAAGGGAAACCACTTGTTCCGTGCGGTTTTGCAAATCGTAGACCAGCAACTGCGCCGGGCCCGGTAATGCACAAATCAACCGGAAACCATCCGTTGTCCAGGCCGGAACTTTATCGTTTCCTACCGGTTGCTGATACTGCTTCGGATAGGCTATCAGACCATCGGTGGTGTGCTTGTGAAAGTTGTAACGATAGACCATGGTTAAATCCACCATGCCCAGTTTGTCGTTATTGGCCAGGAAATAGATCCGGTCCGTCAGCGAGAATATGGGATGCCGGTCATCCATCACCACATCGCCAAATACGCCTGCCAGGGATACCGGGTGGGTGGCCCCGTGAGGACCATAGCCCAGCAACTGATCGTGAGACACCAGGATCACGCTGTCCTGACCCCAGGCATAAAAGGCATGGACTTCATCAGGAGGCGGAGACGGCAAGAAGCTCCCGGTAATAGCTCCCGATAAATCAAAATAAGTCAGCTCGGGATTGTTACCCACCTGGATGGCCAGACCCTGACTTCCCGGCATAACCTGGATCCGGACCGGCTGATCGCCCGCCTGAACCTTAAAGACCACCGGTGTTTTCTCATACTGTGCTTGATTGCTTCCGCAACCCGCCAGGAATTGCATGGCCAGAGCCAGACATATAAAAGGACTTACCCGTCGCATTACTTCTTGAGCGGTTTCATCTGAGGGAAGAGCAGTACTTCCTGGATGCTCTGCTGATCGGTCATCAGCATCACCAGACGGTCAATGCCGACGCCCAGCCCGGACATCGGCGGCATGCCGTACTCCATGGCCAGCAAAAAGTCTTCGTCCAGAGCCATCGCTTCTTCATCCCCGCGCTGGGCCAGTTTCAACTGATCCTCAAAGCGCTCCCGCTGATCCATGGGATCATTGAGCTCGGTGTAGGCATTGGCGATCTCTTTGCCATTGACAAATAATTCAAAGCGCTCGACCAGTCCCTCCTGGCTGCGGTGTTTTTTAGCCAATGGAGTCATCTCCAGTGGATAGTCGGTGATGTAAGTGGGCTGGATCAGATTTTTCTCCACTTTGTCCCCAAAAATCTCATCGATGAGCTTGCCGCGGCCCATGCTGTCGTCAATGGGTATGTGCCATTCCCGGCAGCGGGTGCGCAGAGCCGGTTCATCCATTCCGGAAATGTCCACGCCGGTATATTCTTTAATGGAATCGTACATGGAGAGGCGACGATACGGTCCCTGGAAGTCCAGCTCCTGGCCGCTGTAGGTAACCTTCGTGGTGCCAAAAAGCTCTGTGGTGATGTATTCCAGCATCTGTTCCACCATCTCCATCATCCAGTTGTAGTCCTTATAGGCCACATAGATCTCCATCCCGGTAAATTCCGGATTGTGCGTACGGTCCATGCCTTCGTTCCGAAACATTTTGCCGATCTCGTAGACACCGTCAAATCCCCCGATCACCAGCCGCTTGAGGTAAAGCTCGTTGGCGATGCGTAAATACAGGGGTATGTCCAGGGTATTGTGGTGGGTCTTGAATGGCCGGGCTGCCGCACCTCCGTGGATCGGTTGCAGAATGGGTGTTTCCACTTCAAGCCATCCTTTGGCATCAAAGAAGCGCCGCATGGCGGAGACCAGCTTACTGCGCAGAATGAAGATCTGCCTGATGCCGTCATTGACGGTGAGGTCCAGGTAGCGCTGGCGATAGCGCTGCTCCGGATCCGTGAAGGCGTCGTGAATGTTGCCCTCGGCATCTTTTTTTACGATGGGCAGCGGATGAAGGGCTTTGCTCAGCAATTTCAATTCTTTGACGTGCAGGGTGATCTCTCCCATGCGGGTACGGAAGACATATCCTTTCACGCCAATGTAATCCCCGATGTCCAATAATTTGGCGAACAGCTTGTTGTAGAGCGTTTTATCCTCATCCGGGCAAATCTCATCGCGGGCAACATAGATCTGGATCTTGCCAGAGGCATCCTGCAGTTCTGCAAACGATGCTTTCCCCATGTTGCGGATCATCATCACCCGTCCGGCGATGGCCACATCCTGCCATTGTTCGGTGTCGTCATTAAATGCCGACTTGATTTCCGAAGCATGATGGGTGACCGGAAACGGTTCCGGTGGATAGGGGTCGATACCCAAATCTCTGATTTTCTGCAAGGACTCCCTGCGTACAAGTTCCTGTTCGCTCAATGCCATGACTGGACCATTTTAGGGCGGCAAAGTTAGTAAAATTCCCCCCATGGAATGGGATTGCCCGCCAGATTATCCCGGGGCACCGCGGCCTTAAAACCGGAAGAAATTTTCCCGCCTCTTTTAACATCTGATAGCCGAGGGTCAATACCAATTAATTCTACATTTGCAGGATGCAAAACAGAACCGGCGCTATCACCCTGATATTGCTGCTTACCGCATGGTGGCTGCAAGGTCAATCCTGCCCGGTGGTGACCGGCCCAACTGAAGTAAAACTCTCCAATGGAGCCACCAAAGCATGTGCTGGCATCGAATTACAAATCAAGGCGACTGTAACCAATATTACACCTACCACCACCCTGGAGGTGTATTCGGGTGATCAGGCCGGTTTCGATCCTACGAAAGGAGAAGGCACCTTATTGAAGACTTTCACTTTTGATCAGGTAAGTTGCCAAAATCCAACTTGTCCCACTTTGATCGGGGCCATGATCAATGCCTGTGTCAGTGAATCCAATGAATACATGACATTCAATTCAGGAAGCGGATTTGCTGTCAATGATTTACTGGTTGACCTGGATGAAAACAACAACAACCTTCCCGGCATCTGTCCTTCCGGATGCGAAGATCCAGGATCCGGAGCTTGCCCATTTAAGAAACCGGCAATTGCAAACCTGGGAGGATGCAGTGTCATTCCAGCCGGCCCTGGTGACTACATTGCGCCGAACGCTATTGTGATCTTGTTCGTGAGTGCAGATGCCAGTCCGACGGTTTACAATTGGTCAGCACTTTGTAGTGAAGCAAATAAATATTCTGTTCCAATCTATGTGCTTCAAAGCAGTTGCACTCGGGCTGTTGGGGCATTTACCGATAATCCTAGTGGAATTCGTCGATATACGGTCAACTTTTGTTCGAGCTGTTCCTATACGATAAGTTATTCCCAAAACATGCCGGAAGGCACATTTTTTATATGGCCTGATAAACCACAATCCGCGCCCTGCTTAGGATGGCCCGATTTGGGCTTACAACCACTTTTATTCAATGTTAGCCTGAATGAAACATTCTGTGGAAACAACCTTGCTTACATCAAGCTTATTTGGAAACAAGGGAACACCAATTGTTCCACCATTACTCCATCGATAGGAAATCCGATTCAAGTAGATTGTCCTTCTATTTCAATCCTTGGAGACAGCACCTACTGTCAGGGTTTGTCAATTGAGCTACAAGGGAAACTTGAACATGGTCAAATTAATCAATGGGTGTGGAAAAAAGGCAATACCACATTGTCTAAAAATCAAAATGTGACCATAAACTCACAATCCGGATTATTCACCCTAACCGGTTCAAACCCATCAACTAAATGTACCGCAACCACCTCCATCAACATCTCCCAAATTCCCTTACCGGACAATAAACTTCAATACTTGCCTAACGACACCATATGTTCCGGTGAGATCGTATCCATCCAGGCTCCCATGGCAGATACCTATTCCTGGAGCACCGGAAGTACCTCACAAAACATCAATCCGGTCGTATCGGATGATCTGAATTTTACCGTTACCCTCACCAACGGCGGTAAGTGCACGTCCGAAATAGCCGGACAAGTCACGGCAGATCGCAGTCCTGCCTGTCTGGCGCCGCTGGTCACCTGTCCCCAACCTACATTCACCACCTTCAACGATACCTTCTGTTTGAGCGATGTCTTATCCAAACCTTTACTCCTGGATCTTCCCATTCCGGCCGGCGACAGTATCAAATTCTACTGGCATGGCCCTGGTATCATCGACTCAACCAATAACTTTAACGCTTACCTGACAGGAGGAGGTACCTTCATCGATACCGTTGAGATCACCATGAACGACTCATGCCATTATATAGTACTTGATACAATTGTGCTCCTAGATGCTACTGTGGAATTTTTATCTCCCGATACCATTTGCCTTAATGATTTTCATGGCTCACGTGAAATTCCTGTCAGATTTTCCGGGGACCCTCCCTACACCCTGGCTTATTTCCTGGATGAGGACTTCGGAACACAATACATTTTTCAAACGGACGCTCAAAATGATACCATCAGAGACTTGAAGGGTAATCCATCAAAGCTTTTTGTAGCGAATTTTATTTCAAATAATCATTGTTTAGGCCGGTTATTAAGTCCCCCGGAAATTCATTTCCAAGGCACCATCTCCAAGGCATCTATTCTTGTTGATTGTTTACGTGATACCGCCTGGAGGGCCACCATCTCAGTTAATGGAGATACAAGCAATAATTATGGTTTTTCCGGTTACCCAGCAAACCGTGTGGATAATAAAATTATCACTGATCCTATTCCGGTTGGTGTAGATCTGCATTTGAAAATCTGGACAGGCACTTTCGAGGTCTGCGACACCTTGGAAATCCAGCAAAGCGCCCCAAACTGCAGCTGCATCACCGCTGCAGGCACAATTCGTGAGCAGGGGGATACAATCTTTGTATGCCGGGAGGCTGCCGGAAGTTTACCCTTTGTCCCTAACCTCGATTATGTCAATGACGGTGATGACGGTCTATTTTACATCCTCTACACCGGTCGACCCGATTCGTTGGGAACCATCATCTATCAGACCGATCTTCCAAGCATCGATTGGAGTCGCATCACCAGCCCCTTGGATCCGGGCTATTATTATTTTTCCGCTGCCGCCAGCACGGATAAAGGTTCCGGTTTTGACCCCGGCGATTACTGCGCGGATGTTTCACCACCAGCCATCATCGCCGTACGTACGCCGCCAAGCGCCACCATCGGCGGAGACATCGTCGCCTGCCTTGGATCCGAGCCGGAGATCATGCTCGACCTGACCGGCACCGCACCCTTCGCCATCTCGTACGAGCGCAATGGTACTCCGCAAAACATCCAGGCCAATACCCCGAACTTTTCATTCCGTGTCCTGGCCACCCGGGACATCACCCTCAAATTGACGGGACTCAAGGACAATTTTTGTGAGGGTATCGTCAGTGGGGAGGTGCACATCACCACCATCGCTCAGGATACGACCGACTACGCGCGCACCGTCTGCATCAACGATACTCTGACCATCGGCACGGAGACTTTCTCCATGGCCAGGCCTTCCGGACTAGCTATACTGCCCGGCGCCGCACAGGGAGGATGCGACTCCATCATGCGGGTCCTGCTCCATTTTACCACCCCTGATACCGTGCCCATCCGTTGGGAGCTGTGCCCGGGCGATACCCTGACCATCGGCGGGGAAGCCTTCTATGCCGGCCATCTTTCCGGCCTGGTTCTGGGGTCTGCCGGCATGACTTGTGATACCATCCTGGATGTACAGCTGAAACTATACCCGGGCCTGACCGATACGATCCGCCTGGACCTATGCCCGGGTGATACGTTAACCGTAGAAGGACAACCATTTCACGCCGGATCTCCCAGTGCTTTGATCCAATTACCCGGACAGTCAGTAAGTGGTTGCGACAGCCTGGTGTATGTGGAGGTAATACCCCACCAGCCGGGCACCAATGTCATCCGGGAAACACTGTGTGAAGGTGATTTTCGGATGTACGGGGGTGAACGGTTTGATGTCGCCAGGCCCTCCGGTATGATCCTGGCCGGACAGGATGCTTTCGGCTGTGACAGTCTGCTGGATATTCTGTTGACCTATGTTCCGATCCCGGTAGGCGTTCAGCAGATTGCGCTTTGCCCCGGTGAGATCATCGAGATCAAAGGGGTATTTTTCAGTGAAACCCATCTCTCCGACACCGTACGACTAGCCGGAGAAAGTCATCTGGGATGCGATTCCCTGGTGGTAGTAACCGCCGAATTGCTGCAGCCTTCAACGTCTTTTTTGACCATGGATCTCTGCACGGGCTCGGAGATCATTATCAACGGCCACACCTACAGCGAATCCAATCCGACGGGGAGGGAGGTGTTTCCAGGCGCCAATGCCCGGGGTTGTGACTCCATTATCCAGATTGACCTGCATTTTACCGATGCTGTGCATTTCCTGCTGGACGACCCCATCTGCCCCGGTGATTTTCTGTTTGTGGATACGGTGCGTTTTGATGCCAATCGCTCTTCAGGCAGCGTGTTGCTGCCCGGAGCATCCCGTTTCGGATGCGATAGTATCGTGGATGTAGCACTGCAGGTGGTACATCCCTCCATGCACCAGCTCCAGCTTACGCTTTGTCCGGGAGATTTCCTGATGGTCAACGGAGTGCGTTACGATGCGGGTCATCCGGCCGGTACGGAGACCCTTGTCGCAGGCAACCACCAGGGCTGTGACTCCATCATTGAGGTGAGTTTAACCTTTGACACCCTGATGATCGAGGCACGCGCAACCACGGCCGGATGCCAGGCAAATGCCGGTAAAATGCTGGAAATAACGGCCTTGACGAATGGCCACCCTCCTTACCGGTTCCGTATCAATGGCGGCCAGGAGTTGGGAATTCCCTCGTTGCCCTTTGACTATCCGGTACCCGATACGACGACGGTGATCCATCTGCAGGTAACCGATCAAAGTGGATGTGAAGCAAGTACGGTGATATCATTCCAGGATACCAGCGCTCTGGCCTTTGTAAGCCTAGGACCGGATCGGGAGGTGATGCTGGGTGAGCCGGTAACCATCAACCTGGAAACCAATGTGAGCCTGGTGCGCTACACCGTATTCCTTCCTGACGGTACGACCTGCCAGAATTGCCTGCCCCTGACGATGGACTTGCTAAAGACCGGAGCATTCCGGATCCGGGCGGAAGACGCTCAGGGTTGTACCTATTCCGACGATGTCAATATCATCGTTTCTGAGACCAGCCGACTTTTCATTCCCAATGTATTCTCGCCGGATGGGGACGGGCAGAACGATGAACTCCGGCTCTATCCGGGATCGAATCTGGTCATGATCCACTCCTTTGTCATTCGTGATGTGTGGGGTGAAATCGTCTTTGAAGCGCATTCTTACTATCCGGATGCCAGCCAACCGGTCTGGGACGGGACCCTGAAGGGTAAAATACTGAATCCGGGTGTATTTCATTATTTCGTGGATGCCGAGTTCAGCAACGGCAACCGACGTATCCTTAACGGGGATATCACCCTGCTCCGTTAAATCCCGGAAAACGGTACTTCCTGCGCCGTGATGTTCTTTATCCCAACCAATGTGTCACTGTTGGAAATCATTCTGTTTTTACCACGGCAACTGATCGAGATAAGACAAGAGTGTACCTCAGGGCGCCAAACGATACATTTGCCAGTCACCCAATTCCACACGCTGGTATTCCAGTCGGTCATGCAGATGGTTGTCGTTGCCCTGCCAGAATTCCATACGATCGGGCACCATCAGGTATCCTCCCCAATGCGGAGGTCGTGGTATGTTGCCTTCCGGATATTTCAATTCCACCTCTTTGTGGCGCTCTACGAGAAAATTGAGATCCGGAACGACCTGGCTCTGGGGTGACGCCCAGGTTCCGATCTGGAATGCCCGCGGCCGCTCCTGGAAAAATTCGGTGGATTGGGTAGCGTCGTACGTCTGCACCTGTCCCTGTACCCGTACCTGCCGGCCCAGTTTTGGCCACCAGAATACGAGGGCAGCCTGGCTATTCCGTGCCAGATCGTGCCCCTTGCGGCTATGGAAGTTGGTGTAAAATACGAAGCCTTCAGCGGATAGCCCTTTCAGCATGACCAGCCGGGCAGACGGTTTGTTGTCTTCGTCTACCGTCGCCAGGGTCATGGCATTGGCGATCAATTCTCCCTCGGCGGTGAAGGCCTCTCCGTACCAGGTCATAAACTGGTCCAGCGGGTTTTCTTTAACCGCATCTTCTCTCAGCAATATATTTCCGCTCTCCATGTTATCACATTTTCACCTCATCAGTCATCCCAGGATCAACCGACTGAAGGTTCATTACTTTTAAACAACCTGGAACCGGCAAGTTTCGCCCGGTGGGCAAGCCAGAACATCACCGGTACTACTACCAGTGTCAGGAACGTGGCAAACACCAAACCGTAGATGACCGTCCAGGCCATAGGGCCCCAGAATGTCGCATTATCACCTCCGATGAAGACATGCGGATCCAATTCCTGTACCAGGGAGAAGAAGTCAAAATTGAATCCGATAGCCAGGGGGATCAACCCCAATACCGTGGTAATGGCGGTTAAAAGCACGGGACGCAGACGGGTTGAACCGGCCATGACGATCGCCTCTTTGACATCATTCAGCGGCAAAGCCAGATCACTGTCCACACCGAGGGCTTCACGCTTCTGTTTCAACAACAGCTGCGTATAATCGATCAGCACGATGGCATTATTCACCACCACACCGGCGAGCGAGATGATACCAATACCGGTGAAGACGATGACAAAATCGCGTCCTGAAAATGCATAACCCAGGAATACCCCGATGGTGGAGAACAATACGGTCAGCATAATGATAAACGGCGACACGATGGAATTGAACTGCGCCACGATGATGATAAAGATCAGGAATATCGCCACCGCAAAGGCAGTGCTCAGGAAGTCCAAATCCTCGGTCTGCTGTTGTTGTTCACCGGTAAATTCATAGGTAAAACCTTCCGGCAGGTCGTAATTGGTCATCAGTTTCTTCAACTCGGTGACGATGCTGTTGGCGTTGTATCCATCCAGCACATTGGAGTAGACGGTGATGACCCGGTCTCCGTTCTTCCGTTTGATGGAACTGTAGGAAGAATTGTAGGAGTTGGTGGCCACTGCACTAATCGGCACCTGGGCGATCTTGCCGGTCGCCATATCACGGAAGGTGATCACCTGATTCATCAAATCCGTGATGGAATTGCGGGAGGTGGTGTCCACCCGCAACTGGATCGGATATTCATCTTCTCCTTCCTTGTATTTGCTGATTTCCTTACCAAAAACGGAGGTCCGGATGGCATCCGCAATGGAGTAGGTGGAAACATCGTAACGGCGGGCGGCATCACGGTCGATGTTCACGATCAGTTCCGGCTTGCCGATGCCCACGTCTGCTTTCAATTCTTCAATGCCGGGAATGTTCTGACTGTTAAAATAGTTGATAACATCTTCACTCAGTGTGGCTAATTTATTGATGTCCTCACCGCGAAGCTCCAGGTTGATCGGCTTCCCGGTCGGGGGGCCGTTCGCGTTCTGGTCAACCACGATCTGAACACCGGGATATCCCTGCAGGCTTTCCCGGATCTTCTCCATGATCTCGACGGTCGACACCCCATTCCGCTTATCCGAGGGCACAAATGCCACCGTTATCCGCGATTTGTGGGGAGAAGCGCCGGGTTCCGGAGGGCTGTTGGGGTCGGAGGTATTTTCTCCGATCTGGACCAAAACCGACTCGACCACCTGCTGGTAAGGTTCTATGGCATTTTTAATGCGGTCCTCCATGGAATGCATGAGCTTATTGGTCGCTTCAATGTCCGTACCGATCGGCAATTCAATGAATGCATTCACGTATAAGGGGTCCGACTTGGAGAAAAAGATGACCGCCGGAGATTTTATCGCCAGCAGTGCCAGCGCGAAGAACAACAATCCAAAAGTTCCGGCGAAAAACCACAACGGGTTCTTCCGGCGCAGTGCAAAGCGTACAAACCGGTCATAGGAATTCTCCAGGATCGGCAACAGGTTATTCTGAAAATAAAATGCGGCACGTCGGAGGAAGAAGAAATTGACCAGGGTAACCAGGATCGCGATACCCAGTAAATTTCTGGCCCATTCGATTCCGGCCAAATGCATCCCAATGGCCACCATGACCATAAACAATACCCCGAGCAGTACATTGCGGCGTTTGCGCTGACGCGCTGATTTTTGTTCCAGCCGCTTGTCTACCTTCATAAAGGTCGCTGTAAACACCGGGTTGATGACCAGGGCTACCAGCAATGAAGAGGTCAGCACAATGATCAGGGTCAGGGGCAGGTACTGCATAAAATTACCCACGATACCCGGCCAGAAAGCCAGGGGGATAAATGCAGCCAGCGTCGTCGCAGTGGAAGATATGATGGGCATTGCTACCTCACCTGCTCCCCGCTTCGCCGCTTCAATGCCCTTATACCCGTTCTGCATATACCGGTAGATGTTTTCCACCACCACAATCGCATTGTCCACGAGCATCCCCAGTGCCAGGATCAGGGAGAAAAGAACAATGATGTTCATGGTCGTACCGGAAAGGTACAACCACATGATACCCATCAGCATGGACCAGGGTATAGCCATCCCGACAAACAAGGCATTACGCAGTCCCAGGAAGAATAACAACACCAGTACGACCAGGATCACCCCTGAAATGATGGAGTTTTCCAGGTTGGAGACCTGATCACGGGTGTGGATGGATTGATCGTTGAAGATACTGATACGCAGGTCGGATGGCAGGTCCGGCGTCACTTTATCGATGACTTCTTTCACGTGGTCGGAGGCATCCAGCAGGTTTTGTCCCTTGCGTTTGATGACATCCAGTGAGATGACCGGCAATCCGTCCGACCGGGCGTAAGAGGTGCGGTCCTGATAGGCCATCTTCACCGTGGCGATATCCTTGAGGTAAATGGGATTTTGAAACTCGGATTTGACAATCAGGTTTTCAATCTCACTGACATTTTCAAACTGACCTACTACCCGGATCGCCCGGCGGAAATCATTATTGACCAGTTCACCACCGGACATATTGAGGTTTTCAGCCGATACCGCATTGGCAATATCACCAAAGCTGACTTTTACGGCCTGCATCCTGGAAATGTCCGCGTTGACCTGTACCTCCCTTTCAAGGGCGCCTTTCATGTCCACTTTGGACACTTCATCGATGTCTTCCAGATGGTCTTTGATGTAGTCGGCATAATTGCGCAGCTCATCATTGTTGTAGTTACCGGAAACATTGACCGTCATGATTGGTATCTCGGACAGGTTGATGTCCGTGACATAAGGTTCCTGGGTCAGGTCCGTAGGTAACTCGGATTTGGATTTATCCACCGCGTCCTTGACCTTTCTCAGGGCATTGTCGATGTCCTCATCCGTTTCGAACTCGGCGATGATCACCGAATAATCCTGCATCGAGGTGGAGTTCACATTCTTGATGCCCTGGATGGACTGGATTTCTTTTTCAATCGGACGCGTAACCAGGTTTTCGATATCTGCAGCTGAGTTACCGAAATAAGGTGTATTGATGTAGATCTGGGGGAAGACGACCTCCGGAAATTGTTCCTTGGGCATCCGGTTGTACGACTGGATCCCGAAGATCAGGATCATGAACGTTACAATGAAGATGCTGGTGGAATTATCCACCGCCAGGTTCGTCAGACTGAAGTAACGTTGCTTGGAAGCTTGCGGTGAATTATTTTCCATTTTTCTCAGTTAATGCGGCTTGCTGTTCGACAATTTCGATGGCTTCTCCATTGGATACATCCTGTGCTCCTTCTACGATCAGTCGCAGACCCGCCTTGAGGCCCTGATCGACGACAGCCTGGTCATTGTAAGTAACCCCGGTAGTCACGTAGACTTTCTTCGCAATCATTCCGGTCGCCGTGGAATCGCTTACCATGACAAACTGATCTCCACCGACTTCCTGCTGGACGAGATACAGTGGTACGACCAGTGCATTGGCTATTGCCTGGTCCCGGAATTTGATTTCAGCGAGCAAATTAGGCTTCAGGATGCCTGACGGATTGGGCAGCTCGGCTTCTACGCTAAAGGTACGGTTTGCCGAATTGATGGTACGGCCGAGCAACGTGACCCGTGCGGTGACTTCCTGGTTGAGTGCCGGAAAAGAAATTTGCACCTGATCTCCTTTATGGATGGTGCCCAGGTATTTCTCCGGAACTTCTGCTTCCACCTTCACACGGCGGACGTCCAGAATACTAATGATAGGGGCTCCCGGGCCAGCCAGTTCGCCTTCCTTCAGATACAGCATGTCCACAACCCCGGACAACGGAGCATATACATCGGCTTTCGCCAACTGCGCATCGATGGTTTCCAGGGATTTCTCCAGGCGTTCTTTGTTATTTTTTGCCTGCAGGTACTGGATCTCGGAACCGATCTCCTGTTCCCACAGTTTGGATTGCTTTTCAAAAACCGTCGTCGCCAGCTGCAGTGAAGTCTCGATCTCCGCTTTTTGCTTCTTGATGGTTTCAGCATCCAGTACGGCGATCAGGCTTCCGCGGCTGACCTGCTGGCCTTCTTTCACCTTCAGGCTCAGGATACGTCCACCCATCTCGCTGCTGGCATTCACTGCTTCATCGGCCCGCACATTCCCCTGAATCTTGATAAAATGTTCGAATTCAGTAGGTTCGAGCGTCCTGGTCGTAACCAGAGTTTTTGATGCCTGATGCTGGGTGGTGTCCAGCCTGGACAGTGCTTTTTCTATCTCAGCGATGTCCGTATTCAGGCTCCGCAGTTCACTTTGCTTTTTTTCGTACAATGCTTTCAGCTCGGTCAGATCTGTCGGCAGAGCTTCATCCTGTCCCGAAGAGCAGGCGATGACACCCACTGAGAAAACAAGTACAATCGTTTTAAATGCATTGGTCCATTTCATAATCCTGTTATTAGAGATTAGGGTGACTTTAGTTTATTCCCAAGGCTTTCTGCCAGTCCTTTTTTGCGATGACGAGATCGTACTCGGCATTCATCACATTGGCCTGTGCCTCATAATATTCCCGCTCCGCCTGAATGACTTCCAAACTGGTGCCTACGCCTTCCTTGAACTTGGTCTTGGCTGTCTCCAGAATGCGGTTGGCCAGATCCAGGTTGCGCTCGGAGGCTTCCAGCGATTCATGCGCATTGGCATATTGCGTGCGGGCATTACTCACTTCGAGGGAAACCGACTGTTTGAAAAAGTCGGTTTGCAGTTGATTGCGTTGCAGCGCGATCTTGGCCTGATTGATTTTTGCTTTGCGGTCAAATCCGTCAAAGATGGGCACATTCAGGGTGACACCCACGTAGGTGGAAGGGAACCAGCCGGCTTCCTGGCCATCAAAAAGGTTGTTACGCTGAAGGGAGGCAGCAGCTGCACCGAATCCACGCAACGATGGGTAGTAACCCAGTTGCTGACGTTTTACATCCATTTCCGCCAGAGTGTGCGCTGTTTCCAGCACCCGGTATTCGGGTCTCAGGTTGTAATCGATGGACAGGGCTGCCCACTCCGGTGTTGCTTTTGCTGCATCGACCAGATCATCGAAAGCATCAGACAGGGTAATCTCCTGATCCAGTGGATAAGCCATCTGAAACTTGAGCAGGTTCTTGGATAATTCAATATAACGTTTGACATTATCGAGGTTGCGCTTCAGGTTTTCCAGGGTCAGCTGGATGCGGTCAACATCCATTTTTTCGATGAATCCGTTCTCATAGGTGATGCGGGTCTCATGATAGGTCTGCTCCAGCGAGGCGATGTTATTCAGGAGTATGGTTTCATTTTTGGCAGCGCTCATGACGGCAAGGTATGCCGTCGTCACATTGTTCTCCAGATCGCGGATGGACACATTTTGCTGTCGCACAGCCAGTTCACGGGCCAGGCGTGCTGCTTTCAGTCCCAGGAAATAGGAGCCGTCCACCAAAAGCATGTCCAGGTTCAGTCCGGCATTGATGTTGTTGTTCCTTCCGAATTGAGCGGGAAAGCCGGCATCAGACCCCGGTAATACTTCATTGGAGGAGATCAGGTTGTAGGTGAGCAGGCGACCATCCACAGCCGGCCCCAGAAAATCGGGCAGGATCTGGGTGGGGATGTTGATGTAATACTGGTAATTAACACTGCCGCTGAGTTTTGGGATCCCGATGGCTTTGTAGGCGGTGATCTGTTCATTGGCGTCCAGAACATCCAGATTGGCCATTTGCATCGCCGTGCTGTGATCCTTGGCGTACTGAATGGCCTGCTCCAGCGTAAATGCCTGGGTTTGTGCCAATAGCTGACCACCGAATACTGCTGACCAGATGATCAGCGCTAACGGCAGGTAAATCTTAAGCTGCTTCATTAAAATGTTCATAGAAGTGTTTTTGTAAATGTGCATAGCCGGATTGCGATACAATGCCATTCAGGTGATAGCGGAGGAAATGCTCAAACAATTCACTGGGCAGGTATTTTGCCGGAGGGAATACCTCATCGTTAACGATCATGGTGGTGCTCTCCACATAGATCCTGGCCAAAACGTCGGTATTCAGGTTCGAACGATACAACCCCTGCGTCTTGCCGCGGTCCAGATTGGCTTTCACGATCTCATAGACAAAACTCTTATGGACATCATTCCATTTTCCATAGACTGCCGCATAATATTTCTGAAGGTCAAAGACGATTTCAGCGGGTAATTCGCGGAGGATATTTAATACGTAGGTGCCTATCTTGAGGATCTCATCGATGGCATCGGTACTTTTAGCCAGGATATCCCGTATGATCCGGGTTTCTTCATTCAACTGTGACTGGAGTAGAATGGCGATCAGATGTTCCTTATTGTCAAAATGCTGATACAGGGTTTTCTTGGAAATTCCCAAATCCCGGGCCAGATCGTCCATGGTAACGCCCTTGATACCTTGCTTAACAAACAGCTGCCGGGCACTCGTGATGATTCTTTGCTTCAACTCCATAGTCAGAAAAACGGCACAAAACTAGTCGAATAAACGGATGGAAACAAAAAATGTTTCGAAAGTTTCCTGACGGAAACGCTATTGTTCGACTAAAGCCCCAAAGTGGTCGATAAAAGGGTCCGTATCAACGGGTGTGTTCGGCCAGGAATTGTGTACACGTGAACTCAAGGGTCTCTTCCAAAGGAGTGAATTGGATGCTCAGTTCACGGATGGCTTTCTGAGCGTCAAAACGGTTGGTCTGGCCGGTATTGCGCAGGATCTCGGTAGAGATGGGATGCGGCCACCAGCCGACGGCCTCCAGGGGTGCTATGACCATCAGTCCCATTCGCCTCAGCAGGCGGGTGACTTCCCAGCGGGGCACCGGTTTCCCCAGCAGCCCGGCGATACGGGTCAGCAAGTCGCGATAGGATGTATTGGTGCCATTCAGGATATAGCGTTCTTCCGTAAGGTCATCCCTTTTGATGCCCTCCCACACGGCGGCCACCACATCACGGACATCCACGAAGCCGGTACCTCCCGGAGCATAAAACTGCAATCCTCGCCAGACCTGTCCAAATAACTGACAGGAGCTTTGATCCCAGTTGCCGGTGCCGAGGACGGTGCTGGGATTAAATATCAACCCGCTCAACCCTTCTGCAAAGCCCCTCCAAACCTCCAGCTCGGCCCAATACTTGGACCAGCTGTAATTGGAATGATAAACTTCATCCCGCCATTCCGCATTTTCATCGATAAGCCCCTGCTCCACATGACCGGTTGCTGCCACGGAACTGATGTAAATCAGGCGCCCGGGATTTTCTTCTTCCAGCATCAGGTTAACGATATTGGCTGTTCCTTCCACATTGACTGCAATCATCTGAGCAGCTTCCCGACGCCTGTAAGAGACAACCGCGGCATTGTGGATCACCACGTCTGCGGTACGGATGGCATCACGCAGTGCTGACAATACCAATACATCTCCGGTAATCCACCGGATACCCGGGGAGTCCAGAAGATCTTTCACCAGGCTCAGATCCGAATGTTCGCGGTGCATCGCCAAAACCTGTATATCCGGCTGACGGGACAGGAAACGCACCAGATGGGCGCCGAGAAATCCATTCGCACCGGTGACCAGAATTTTTTTCATGATGCCGGAAAGGTTTGATAAAGTGCACCATTTAATGACGGCCCGCTCGCACCGGTGTAGGTAGGCAGACAGTTAGCTTGATGTTCCAGGCGCAGGTAGCCCATCAGCGCCATGAGGACGGCCTCTTTGTATTCCAGGATCTGTGCTTCCGGCACTATCCATTCCACACCTAAACGCGCCTCCTCAGATCGTTGCCTGAAGCGTTCAATCAGAAAATCATTGTAGGCTCCCCCTCCAGTGATCAGGATCTTACCTGCGCTGATAGTATAATGGTTCAAAGCTCCGACCACTGCCTGCGCAATGTGTTCCGTGGCTGTAGCCAGCCGGTCTTCCACCGGATGCCGATCTTCCAGGAGCAATCGGGTAAAATGATCGGTGACGTATTGATTGTCCAGGCTTTTGGGCGGGTCTTCATACAGGTAGTGGTCGGCATTCAGGCGATCCAGCAGTCCGGGGACAACCTGCCCCGTTGCTGCCAGCGTGCCCCGATCATCAAAATTTTTCCCAAGCAAACGGGCCATCGCATTGAGCAATTGATTCGCCCCGCAGAGATCCCAGGCCTTGCCTGCAGAAGGCAGGGTAATGTTCGCGATGCCACCCAGATTCAGATAGGCTGCATATCCCGGATAGAGGTACAGGTCAGCCAGGTGAGCCAGGGGTGCACCCTGACCTCCCAGCGCCATATCGGCACTACGCACATCGCACATAACCGGAAATGAACAGGCAGCCGAGATAGCGGCACCGTGTCCGAGCTGCACTGAAAAATGAGCTGCAGGATCGTGAATCACCGAATGGCCATGGACAGACACCAGATCCGGAGCAGCCTTTGATGTAGCGGCAAAGTCTGCAATTTTTTTGCCGAGCCATACGCCATAATCGTAATTCCAGGTAAAATAGGTCGAAAGGTCTACCCGGTGCACCTGTCGCAACCGTTCCAGCCATTCGTCATCGTACGTGGCCTGACCGGTGGCCCTCACTTCATAATCAAGTTGATCACCATCTGCTGAAAACCGGCACAGCGCCATATCCAGACCGTCCAGTGAACTTCCTGACATGACCCCAAGGATAAGCCGTGTTTTCGCCATTTATTGTTTTAAAGTCTCCGTGTATTGAACCACCGCATCGATTTGTTCTTTGGTAAGGACATTTTCAAATGGTACCATGGCATTTTTACCATGGGTCACCTGCTCGATGCGCTCTTCCTTTGTCAATTCGGATACGGTGAGATCCTTGGCCCCATTCAAGCCAAGCTTACCATCCGGTCCGTGACATACTGCACAATATTGCGTAAACAACTTTTTACCTTCTTCACTGTCCGCCTCAGAAGCCGGAGTATTGGTGCCTGATTCCGAGGCCGTCTCCTTGCCTCCGGAGGATTCACCGGATGAGGGTGCACACGCCATCAAACTTACCGCGATGAACATGAGCGCGATTACTATTCTAGCCATAAGATGAGTTTGCGATTAGAGGGGTGAAGATACCATTTCTTCCTTTCTTCAGGGATAAGTTTAGCCAATCCTGATCCACTTATTCCGGCGCATTTTAATAAATGCCGGCCGTTTGCATTTTGCCAATTCATCGCCCCCATGTCCTCTTCCAGCCGGGCAATCTCCTCTCGTATGATCTAGACCATCGTTCTTCCTGATATTTGACAGTGTAATCGCGTTTGGCAAGTCGGCAGAATTTCGATAACTTGATTTCCCTTTTATCAAGCGCAAAAAAGGGCAAGATCGATGGTCCTTTTTTGTTGCTATTTGATCATCTCTAAAACATATTGGATATGAGTGTCGACACCAAAAACATACGTAACGTGGTCTTGCTCGGCCACTCCGGATGCGGGAAAACTACATTGGCCGAAACCATGCTGTTCGAAGGCCATGAGATCCACCGCCGGGGTACCGTGCAGGACCACAACACAACATCCGACTATTCAGACATAGAACACAACCGGGAAAACTCTTTATACTCTACCCTGATGCACCTGAACTGGAAAGATTCCAAGATCAATATCATAGACACCCCCGGACTCGATGACTTCTGCGGTGAAGTCATCTCTTCCCTGAAAGTAGCCAGCACCGGTGTCATGGTCCTCAACGGAGCACATGGTGTGGAGGTCGGCACGGAAATCATCTGGGAATACATTGAAAAATTCCAGACCCCGACCATTTTCGTGATCAACCAGATGGATCATGAGAAATGCGATTATGATAATACCCTCGAACAAGCTCAGAACCGGTTTGGAAGTAAAGTATTCCCGATTCAATATCCACTGAACCAGGGTAAAGACTTCAATGCGATCGTAGACATTCTGCGCATGACCGTGTACGAATTTCCTTCTGAAGGCGGCCGACCTGAAAAAGCAGACATTCCTGCCAGTGAAATGGCCCGTGCCAAAGAGCTTCACAACCAGCTGGTTGAGATCGCTGCTGAAAATGATGAGGGGCTGATGGAGATTTTTTTTGACAAGGGCACACTCTCGGAAGAAGAATTGACCAAGGGGTTGAAGATCGCCATTGCCGCCGGTGATTTTTGCCCGGTGTTTATCGCTTCGGCTCAGAAAGATATGGGTTCAGGCAGGATCCTGGGATTCATCAATGACATCTGTCCCAACCCGGCAGAACGGCCTCCGGTTGCTCTGGCAGATGGCACCACACTGCCCTGTGACTCCACCAAACCAACCACCCTCTTTATCTATAAGACGGTCCACGAGCCTAGGATCGGTATGGTGTCCTACTTTAAGGTATACAGCGGGGAACTCAAAAGCAGCGATGAGCTGATCAATGCCCAAACGGGCGCTCACGAACGGTTCAGCCAGATCCTGGTGGCCAATGGAAAAAACCGCACGCAGGTCGATGGTCTGAAAGCCGGTGACCTCGGAGCTGCCGTCAAACTTAAGGACACGCATACCAATCAAACCCTGAACACCAAAGGTACCGACGTGGTCATCGCGCCCATCGAATTCCCGGCTTCCCGGATCCGCACGGCCATCACCACCCAGAACAAAACGGACCTCGAGAAAATGGTCAAGGCACTGCACATGATCGAAGAGGAGGATCCTACGCTGCATTCGGAAAATTCGGTGGAGCTGAAACAGCTCATCCTCTATGGTCAGGGCCAGTTGCATTTTGATGTGGTGAAAAGCCGCATTCAGGAAGAATTCGGCGTGACCATGGAATTCGTAAAACCGCGCATCCCGTACCGGGAAACCATCACCAAGGCGTCCAATGACTCCTACCGTCATAAGAAACAGTCCGGTGGTGCCGGGCAGTTTGCCGAAGTACACATGCGCATCGAGCCCTATTTTGAGGGCATGCCGGACCCCAGCGGACTATCCGTCCGGAATACCGATATGACCGATCTCCCCTGGGGAGGCAAACTGGCCTTCCTGTGGTGTATCGTCGGTGGCTCGATTGATGCCAAATTTGCCAGCGCCATTAAGAAAGGTGTCATGCAGAAGATGGAAGAAGGACCTCTGACGGGATCGTACTGCCGGGATATCCGTGTGTCCATCTTTGATGGTAAGATGCACCCGGTCGACTCCAACGATATGGCGTTCCAGATTGCCGGAAGTATGGTTTTCCGCAATGCTTTCAGACAGGCGGGCTCACAGATCCTGGAGCCGATCTACAATGTGGAGATCCTTTGCCCGGAAGAATCCATGGGCGACATCATGGGTGATCTGCAAACCCGCCGGGCAATGATCATGGGTATGGACAGCGATGGACACTACCAGAAGATCATCGCCAAAGTGCCTGAGGCGGAAATGTATATGTATTCTTCGACCTTGCGGAGCCTCTCCCAGGGCCGGGCAAAATTCACCCGTGAATTTGCTGAATACATGCCGGTCACAGCAGATATCCAGCAGCATCTCATCGATGCCTACCAGGCTGAAGAGGTGGAAGGATAATATAAAAACACACTTTCAACCAACATAAAAGCGCCTGAACCACAGGCGCTTTTTTATTTTGTGTCATGTTTGAAGTTGAATCGCTGTATGTCTATCCGGTCAAAGGCATGGCCGGAACACCCGTATCCGGGGCTACTCCCGAGGCCCGGGGGTTCCGTCATGACCGGCGATGGATGCTGGTCGATCCTCTGAACGGGTTTATCAGTCAACGGGAATATCCGTCCCTTGCCGGGTGGCAATCGCACGTCGATGCCGCTCATTTGTACATCTCTCAGCGAAAAGACCCGGAAGTGCGCTTAGAGATCCCACTCAATCACTGGGATGGGCATCCGCATGTACCGGTCCGGATATGGAAGGATACCGTCCAGGCTCATATCAGCTCTTCTGCAATTGATGAATGGCTGGCACAAAACCTGGGGTTTCCATGCCGGCTGGTTTATATGGGTAGCGGTTCTCACCGCCCGGTGGACCCGGACTATGCCTTGGCAGGCGAAGAAGTGAGTTTTGCGGATGGTTACCCTTACCTCATTACCACTACCGCTTCCCTTGACGACTTCTCACAGCGGATGGGGAAAACCCTCATCGTGCAACGCTTTCGTCCCAATATCGTGATCCGGACACGCATCCCGTTTGAGGAAGATCAATGGCAACAGATCCATATCGGTGGGCACCGGCTGAGACTGCCCAAGCCCTGCGCGCGCTGCCAGGTCATCACCATCGATCCCGATACGGCATCCATCAATCCGGGTGTGCTCACCAGTCTGGCCGGATTCCGCAGGGACGGCAATAAGGTCCTTTTTGGTGTGAATGCCTGCTGGGAATCAGGAGAGGGGCAAATACGGGTTGGCGATCCAGTCACCATTTGATGTCAAGGATAAAATCCGGCTGCAATGAATTATTATAAAACCATCGAAAAACGGATGGGACTTCCGGGCTTAGCTGACCAATTAGCTGACCTGTCCGGTTCAGATCTAAATACCCTGCTGATGGAGGTATTCCGGTTGCAGGCTGGAAAAGAGCAACCCGCAGCCCTGGTCAGCCAGTTGGTCACAAACCGGTTCACCATGCCCGCCACCACGGATCCAATGCGGCTCAGGGAGCTGGAAATACAATACCTTGATAGCTGCAAAAATGCCGGTTTTTCACTGGTTCAGTTTGGGCCCCTGGCGCCGCTTGGCACTTGTTCATCGATGGCCCCGGTATCTCAACAGACCATCCTGCCTGCCCTGCGAAATACAGAAGTTGTTTCTGATGTCACCAACCTGCTGGCCTTGCTGATCGCACGGGACGTTCGTGCCAATCCGGACAAAAACAGGGTGATACAATACGCCACCACCCAGCGCCAGGTGCGGGTCCAGGCTTTTGACCGGCCGGGATTCTCAGCGCATTTTTCCATCATCGGCATGGCTACCGGTGGATGGGACCAGGGAAACCATGATTTCGAAGCCGAAGCATTCACGCATCATGTTTTGACCCATTACCGGATGCTGAAAACCTGTTTTGCCGATGGAAACTTCAGGATCAATTTCTACTGGCGACAAGCCAATGACAAACTGCGTTTAAAAATCATGGAAGCCCTGAGCGCATTAGCCGATGGAGCAACATTGGACCATCAGCATGAGGACCGAGATTATTCCTATTACCCGCTGGCACAATTCAAGATGCTGGTCGAACGGGCAGGCCAGGTCTGGGAGCTGGCAGATGGAGGGCTGGTGGACTGGACGCAATCGATCATTCCCAATCGCAAACACCGGCTGATGATCAGCGGCGCCGGCCTTGATCTGATCCTGCATGCCCGAAGCACCAACACCACGAATGAATAGCTGCGGGAACCTGGGCCTTCAAGCCTCGGTATGAAAGAACCAGCGAATTCCTATCGTTTTCCTATTTTAGTCATGGCATAAGCAGCCGACTAAAGCGATACGCATGCAGGATCAACTTCAAAATAGGGTAACACCCCACGAGATGGAAGAGCTCTGGGAGCAGGATTTGCTTCAACGCTATCCAACTGAAAATACCAAAGCCAAAGCCGACTACCGGAATTACGATAATCCAGCCCGGGATACCGTACGCGAGTTCTATCGGATGAATCATACCTATCAGACGTATGAATTTGTCCGGCAGAAAGAGCAGGAATTTCTGGCTTTCAACCGCCGGGAAATGTCTCTGTGGGATGCTGTGGACTATCTGAATACCCTGATTGATGATTCGGATCCGGACATCGATCTGGATCAGACCCAGCATCTGTTGCAGACCGCCGAGGCTATCCGGGCTGACGGTCATCCCGACTGGTTCGTATTGACCGGGTTTCTCCATGACCTGGGCAAGGTCCTTTGCCTTTTCGGCGAACCGCAGTGGGCTGTCGTTGGCGACACTTTCCCGGTAGGCTGCGCCTACTCCGATAAAATCGTCTATCCGGAGTTTTTTACAGCCAATCCCGATTATTACGATGAGCGGTACAATTCCACCTATGGCGTCTATACACCCAACTGTGGATTGAGAAATGTACATCTTTCCTGGGGACACGATGAATACCTGTACCACATCATGAAGAATCATCTTCCCGAGCCGGCACTTTATATGATCCGCTACCATTCCTTTTATGCCCAACACCGGGAAGAAGCTTACGACCACCTGATGGACGACCACGACCGGGAGTTGTTCAAATGGGTTCGAGCTTTCAATCCTTACGACCTCTACTCCAAATCACCCGCTCCGCCGGATGTAAAAAAACTGAGGCCATATTACGAGGACCTGGCCGCAAAATACCTGCCCGACACCCTGCGATTTTAATGCGTCGGGGCTGATGAACCAAGAATCTGCCCGCAGAGTGATTTGCCTGTGGAGCAATAGCTGAATGTATTGAACCAGAACGTCAACACACCGACCGTATATGCAGCGCTTTCTTCAAAAAACAATCGTAATTACCGGTGGCGGGGGTGTCCTCGGCGGTCATATGGCTCAGGCTTTTGCTAAAGAGGGAGCCCATGTCATCCTGATCGGTCGCACCCTTGATTCCCTGGAGGAACGCCAGGCTATGATTCAAGCTAATGGCGGTAAATGTTCCATATATGCTGCAGATGTACTGGATAAGCCCTCACTGATCGTAGTGCGTGAAGAAGTTCTGGATCAGCAGGGTGCTATTGATGTGCTCATCAATGCTGCCGGTGGCAATTTACCCGGTGCAACCGTACCTCCGGACAAGACCATATTTGATGTATCCCTGGAAGATTTCAGCCGGGTTACCGACATCAACCTGATGGGAACGGTGATCCCGTCTCTCGTATTTGGAGCTGCCATGGCTTCCTCCGGTCAGGGTGCCATCCTCAACATTTCTTCGATGGCGGTAGACCGGGCAATCACACGGGTGGCCGGATATTCGGCGGCTAAGGCAGCCATGGAGAACTTCACCCGGTGGATGGCTGTCGAATTGGCCCTAAAGTTTGGGGAAGGACTCCGGGTCAACGCGTTGGCTCCCGGATTTTTCATAGGCAATCAGAACCGGGCATTACTGACCAATCCCGACGGTAGTTACACCGAACGGGGGCAGCTGATCATTCAGGGCACACCGATGCGCCGGTTTGGCCATGCCGATGAATTGAATGAGGCGGCATTATTCCTGTGTGGTCCGGGCGCCAGGTTCATCACCGGCATTGTCCTGCCGGTGGATGGCGGATTCAGCGCTTTCAGCGGTGTATAAGCAACTTTAACATCATAAGCCATGACCTTAACCATCATCACATTTCTGGGTTTTACCGCATTTGTCGCGCTATACGTTTGGTGGCGCCTGCGCAAAGAGAACCTCAGTTCAAAAGATGGTTATTTTCTGGGTGGGCGCAGCCTGACCGGGGTCGTGATTGCAGGGTCCATGCTGCTCACCAACATCTCTACGGAACACCTGATCGGGATGAATGGCAGCTCGTACAAAAATGGTTTTATCATTATTGCCTGGGAAGTCACTTCCGCATTGGCACTGGTTGTTGCTGCACTTTACTTCGTACCCCGTTATTTACGTATGGGGTTAACGACCATTCCGGAGTATCTGGAATACCGTTTCGACGGCCTGACCCGCACCCTGGTCGCTTTTTTCCTGATGCTTTCATTCATCGTAACCCTGCTGCCCATCGTCCTGTACACCGGAGCAATCAATATTGAAAGCCTTTTTGATCTGAGTGATCAACTGCATCTCACCCGTGGTGAAGCCCTATGGTATACGGTGATCGCCATTGGTGTTATCGGTAGTGTTTATGCCATCTTTGGCGGACTGAAAGCAGTTGCCTTTTCGGATACACTCAATGGCTATGGGTTGTTCATCGGCGGCCTCGCCATTCCGGTATTTGCACTTTGGGCTATTGGCGACGGAAATGTGTTTACCGGTTTGGGCAAAGTCTATGAAACGGTGCCGGAACGGTTTAATGTGATCGGAACCAGGGACTCGGTGTTACCATTCGGCACCTTGTTCACGGGCCTGATCATCAATCAATTATACTTCTGGTGTATGAACCAGGTGATTATACAGCGTGCATTGGGGGCTAAAAATCTGGTGGAAGCTCAAAAGGGCTTGCTGCTCACCGGGTTGTATAAGATCCTGATCCCTATTATTATCGTTTTACCGGGGGTGATCGGGTTTTATTATTTCGGTGACCAATTTTTCGACCATCAGGATACTGTCTATCCCGAATTGGTTAAAAAAGTAATGCCGGTAGCCTTCACCGGGTTCTTTGCCGCGGTTGTATTAGGCGCGGTATTGAGTACGTTTAATAGTGTGCTCAACAGTGCTGCCACCATCTTCAGCAATGGTATTTACAAAAGGCACATCCGCAAAGATGCCAGCGACCGGCAACTGGTAAGGGTAGGCAAACTGGTGTCGGTGATCATGGCCGTATTTGCCATCGTAGTTGCTCCCTGGGTAGCCAATGCACCGGATGGCCTCT
Source organism: Lewinellaceae bacterium (assembly GCA_020636135.1). Lineage (NCBI taxonomy): Bacteria > Pseudomonadati > Bacteroidota > Saprospiria > Saprospirales > Lewinellaceae > Lewinellaceae bacterium. Next base: position 332,496 of record JACJYK010000002.1, on the reverse strand, counting down.
ATCAGTTGTTGCAGCAACTCAATGGCATTTTCTTCATCCCGATTGCCAGCATCATCCTTGCCGGATTCTTTCTCCCGCAGGTTTCCGCTGTTGCTGCGCGATCTGCTCTCTTCGTGGGATTGGCTTTTTACCTGGCTACAACGTTCGTCTGGCCCGTCAATCTGCATTTTATTCATCTGTGGGGCATCGAGTTCCTGCTCAATATGGCTGTGATGCTGGGCATTTCCTATTATTTCCCTGTGAAGAAAAGATTCCAGGTTGAAGATCATCATGCTGTCGAGCTGGCCGCCTGGAAATATGCTCCTGCATTCAGCGTTTTCCTGGTGTTGACAACGATCGCCATTTACATTTGGCTATCCCGGTAATATTCCTCCAGTATACCGGATAGGGAATTCATACTAATACAATCGTTTATCTTTTTTCGCGTCCCATTCCTCAAACAAAGCCAGTGATGCTTCCCGCTCCCGGGACAGGGTCGGAAGATGCCGGTCTTCCGGTGGCAATTGCAATTCCCGGTAAATGTAATCGTCATCAAATCCTGCCCTGGTTGCATCCTCACGGTTCGCCGCATAGACCAGTCGCGCCGGTCGTGCCCAGTAGATCGCCCCCAGACACATGGGACATGGTTCACAGGTAGTATAAATCGTGCAGCCCTCCAGCTGATAGCTGTCCAGGTGTACGCAAGCCTCGCGGATGGCTACAATTTCTGCATGCGCGGTAGGGTCGTTGGTTGAAGTGACCCGGTTGACACCCTGTCCAATGATGTCACCCTCATAAACCACAATGGCACCAAATGGCCCTCCGATGTTTCGGATCATTCCTTGCCTGGCCAGTGCAATAGCCTGCTGCATAAAATGACTATCCGTAGAATCATTGATCATTGGTCAGCATTTGTCCATCAAAGGTACGGCTTCAGGCAGTGAAAAGGTACCAGGGAAGAAGTAGGGTACAACTTTCATTGATTTTCTATATTTATTCGCTCTCCGGTAAAACCGGTTTTGATAACATTTTTTAGTCTCAAACCATGCAAATTAAATTCTCAATGCTGCTGGTGCTGTTAGCCACTTCCTTGCTGGCGATGGCACAGACTGATTCAACGGCAACCGATTCATCAAAGGTGAAGAAAGCAACCAAGGAGCTGCCCCTGGAACCCACCCGTAGCCTCCATCTGAAAACCGATGAAGGAACGTGGATGAGTCTGGATGTAAGCCCGGACGGGAAGTACATCTATTTTGATCTACTGGGTGATATCTACCGTATACCCATCTCCGGAGGTACGGCAGAACCGGTTCGGGCCGGGATGGCCTTTGAGACCCATCCCCGCATCAGTCCCGATGGAAAATCCATGGTATTCACTTCCGATAAAAGTGGTGCCGACAACATCTGGATCATGGATCTTGCCACGAAAGATGAAACCCAGATCACGAAAGACACCGACCAGAACTACGAGAGTGCGGACTGGACCCCGGACAGCAAATACATCGCAGTAGCGAAGGGGGGCCGTAACTGGAAGCTCTACCTCTATCATCATGAAGGCGGCGGAGGCATTCAACTTGTCGATAAACCGGACAATCTTAAAATTTCCGAACCCACCTTTGCGCCCGATGGCAAACTGGTGTGGTTTTCCCAGCGTAACTCCGCCTGGAACTACAATGCGCAGCTGCCACAGTATCAGCTGGGAACTTACAATCTGGAAACAGGCGAAATGACCCGGCACACCGGGCGGTATGGCTCCGCTTTTGCCCCCACGCTTTCGCCGGATGGCAAATGGTTGGTCTATGGATCCCGGTACAACACCGAAACCGGCCTGGTCAAACGGGACCTCGCGACCGGCGATGAGTCCTGGCTTGCCTATCCTGTCCAACATGATGAACAAGAGTCCATCGCTCCACTGGGCGTATTGCCGGGTATGGCTTTCACCCCGGACAGCAAATTCCTGATCGCTTCCTATGGTGGCAAGATCCACCAGATACCTGTCGACGGCGGCGCTGCCACAGATATTCCCTTTATGGTTGATACCGATCTGGATTTCGGACCTCAGGTACATTTCAATTATCCCATCAAGGATGATTCCCTGATGGTCGTCAACCAGATCCGCGATCCGGCATTGTCACCGGATGGTTCCAAACTGGCCTTTACCGCTCTGAATCGCTTATACGTGATGGATTTCCCAGGCGGCACCCCGCGGAGAGTTACCGGCATGCAGGTCACAGAAGCTATGCCTGCCTGGTCTCCGGACAGCAAAACCATTGCTTTCAGCACCTGGGAAGGCAATGCCGGTCACATTTATACGGTAGCAGCATCCGGAGGAACTCCCAACCAGATCACCACCCAGTCCGGGCTGTATACCGACCTGGCCTGGGATGGTCGTACAAACCGTATTGCATTCATCTATGGCCCGGCCCGATCCTATGTTCAATCCATAGGACCGGTGGCTTTCGGTGCAGGCGAAGACATTGCCTGGGTTCCGGCTGCCGGAGGGTCCATGACCATTATCAAACAGGCCAACGGCAGAAGCAAGCCACATTTCGTTAAAAGTAATGACCGCGTATACCTCTTCAAAGAAAGCGAAGGACTGCTTTCCATGCGCTGGGATGGCACCGACGAAAAAACACTGGTGAAAGTGACTGGCATAACCACCTTCCCGGCTTCACTGGAAGAAGACTGTCTGTTGACAGCCACCGCCACCGAACCGGAGCGCAAACCATCCAGTGCAGAGTTGATCCTGATGGCTCCGGAAGGAGATCAGGCCCTGGCCAAGATCAACAACGACATCTACATCATCACCATACCTCCCGTACTGGGTGAAACGCCAAAGATCAGCGTATCAAACCCGGATAATGCAGCGTTTCCATCGATGAAACTTACCGAACTGGGAGGCGAATTTCCACTCTGGACTGCTGACGCCAGTGAGGTTCATTTTACGCTGGGTAATGCTTATTTCCGTTACAATCTGGCGGAAGCCCGAACCACGAAAGAAGCGCTCGAGAAAGAAAAGAAGGAGAAGGAAAAGGCCAAGTCAGCCGGAGAGAAGAAAGAGGATGACTCGAAAAAGGACGAGAAAGAGGATGACAAAAAATACAAGCCCAACGAAATGCGGATCAAGGTGATGGTTCCAAAAGACATCCCTCATGGCCACGTCCTGCTGAAAGGTGCCCGCATTATAACCATGAAAGGCGATGAGATCCTGTCACGCGGTGACATATACATCGAGAATGCCAGAATCGTACAGGTAGGTAAATCCGGAACGCTTAAAGTACCTGCCGGAACCCAGGTGATGGACATGAAAGGAAAGACCATCATTCCCGGATTTGTGGATACCCATGCGCATATGTGGCCGGCATGGGGAATCCATAAAAAACAGGTTTGGAACTATGCGGCTAACCTGGCTTATGGCGTCACCACCACCCGCGACCCTCAGACAGCAACCACCGATGTGCTGACCTACTCTGATATGGTGGATGCAGGCATGATGTTAGGGCCGCGGGTCTATTCGACTGGTCCTGGTGTGGGATTCTGGGCCTACCGCATCACCAGCCTGGATCACGCACGCAACATCCTGAAGCAGTATTCGGATTATTACCACACCCAGTACATCAAAATGTACCTGGTCGGCAACCGCCAGAACCGCCAGTGGATCATCCAGGCTGCGAAAGAACAGGGCATCATGCCCACGACCGAAGGCGGTCTGGACTTTAAGCTAAACATGACCCAACTGCTGGATGGTTACCCGGGCCACGAACATTCTTTCCCCATATATCCCATCTACAACGATGTGGTACAGATGGTGGCCCAGTCGCATATGGCCTATACGCCGACCTTACTGGTCGCCTACGGTGGACCATGGGCGGAGAATTATTATTACGCCACCGAAGATGTGCAGGGCAATGCCAAATTGAACTATTTCACTCCGAAAGAGGAACTCGATGATAAGTCGCGCCGCCGCCCGGGATGGTTTATGAAAGAAGAGCATATTTTCCCGCGCCACGCCGAATTTGTCAATCACCTCGTTCAGGCCGGAGGATTATCAGGCATCGGGTCTCATGGCCAGTTGGAAGGCCAGGGCTATCACTGGGAATTGTGGTCGATAGCCAGCGGAGGCATCTCCAATCACAATGCCCTGAAAGTGGCAACCATCCTGGGAGCCCGCGCCCTGGGACTGGACAAGGAAGTGGGAAGCATCGAACCTGGCAAGCTGGCAGACCTGGTCATCCTGAATGGAAATCCCCTGGAAAATATCCGGCAATCCAATACGGTGGCCTTTGTGATGAAAAACGGAAGACTCTACAATGCAGATAACCTGGCTGAGGTCTATCCGGATCCAAAATCAGCCCCGGCATTCGACTGGCAGGGAGGAAGCCCCGCTACCAATCTTCCTGGTGTTAAATCGGGCAATGGCAGTAAATAAAGGGGTGCGGAAATTTGTTAAAATATACTTAAACCGGCAAACCATTCGTTCGCTTTTGAGTTAACTATCACAACTTTAACCTGTTAACAAAAGAAAAGAACATGAAGAAATTAGTCTTTCTATTTGCCCTGGCCCTGATGGCCTATCTCACACCGGCTCAAGCGCAGGACAAGGCAATGCCCAGTCCGACTTCTAAAGTAGAGCAGAAGGCCGGAACCACCGATATCACCATCGAATATTCACGTCCCGGAGTTAAAGACCGGACGATATTTGCTGCTGATGGACTGGTACCTTATGGTAAGCTGTGGCGTACCGGTGCCAATAGCGCCACCAAGATCACTTTCAGCAAAGATGTGATGGTTGAAGGCAAATCTTTGCCGGCTGGATCCTATGCAATCCTGACCAGCCCGACAGCTTCTCAGTGGACCGTCAATTTCTACAAGTACAATGAAAGCGGATTCAACGCTTACATGGAAAAGACTCCGGATTTAAGTGTCATGGTAAAACCGGAAATGATGAATGTCTCCTGCGAAAGTTTCCTGATTACCTTGAATGATTTGCGGGATAATTCAGCAACCCTGCAGTTTATCTGGGACAAAACAGTCGTTCCGGTGCAGTTGGGGTTAAAATAAGAATCGAATTTGTTTGAAATTTGTATTCATTGGGCTATTGGATCCGTTTCCTGTAGCCCAATGTTCTTTTTAAGACCTTACCTTTCGATGGAAATTGGAATTAAGTCCTGTCTATGATCCTTGGTTTTGATGCCAAACGTTTGTTTCACAATACCAGCGGTCTGGGTAACTACAGCCGGACATTGCTCCGTGATCTGAGCACCCATCATCCGGAGAACGCCTATCATTTATTTTCACCTTCCATATCACATCATCCCTGGTCCCGGCCTTTTTTAATTTCTCCGTTCCAAACGCATTATCCGGCCAGGAAGACCTGGTGGTGGAGATCGTTTTCGCTGCCGTCGAGTTTTCCTGCGGAATTGCAGTTGTACCACGGGCTGAGCCATGAACTGCCATTTACCATCGACCGGAGTAATGTCAAAAAAGTAGTTACCATCCACGATCTGATCTACCGGCATTTCCCTCAGGATTTTCCATTGCCTGACCGGATCACCTATGAACGAAAAGTGCAGTATGCATTGAAAAATGCCGACCAGATCGTAGCCATCAGCGAGCATACAAGGCAGGATATCCTCACCCATTTCCCGGTATCTCCGGAACGCATCCGGGTTATCCATCAGTCCGTCCTCCCTATCTTCAGGAATACCCCTTCCACGGAAGCTGTAGCAGCAATGCGTTCACAATACCAACTGCCGGAAATATACCTGCTTTATGTAGGGGCGCTTTCCCATCGCAAAAATGCCCTGCTGGTCCTCCAGGCATTGCATGTTAACCGCAAGCTGGATATCCCACTGGTCATCGTGGGCAAAGGAAAACAATACGAACGCAAATGCCGTGAATACGCTAACACTCATGGGTTACAAGGGCAGGTGATCTGGCTGGGGCACATAGCCCCCGATCAGGTTCCCCTCATCATGAAGGGCGCGTCGGCGGTGATCTATCCTTCCCTCTATGAAGGATTTGGGCTTCCGGTACTGGAAAGCATTGTACTTGATGTTCCTGTCATCACCACCCGTGAGAGTTCATTACCGGAGGCAGGAGGAGAGCTGGCCCATTATGTCAGTGGCAGGGACCCTGGTGAACTCGCCGAGGCAACCTTGTATGCCCTGAATGCAAAACCGGATCCTGATTACGATGAACAGAAAAGGAAACACCTCGCCCGGTTTGATCCCGCCGGAGTCGCTGATCAATGGAACCATCTTTACCGGCAGGTAATTGACGATAACTACTGAACTTCGTATCTTGCGCCATCTTTTAAAAACCGATGATTTTAAATAACACTGTATGCAAACTATAGAACAAAAACCGGCTTACAAAGTAAAAGACCTGAACCTGGCAGGCTGGGGTCGCAAAGAGATAGAACTTGCTGAAGCCGAGATGCCCGGACTGATTTCGCTCAGAGAGGAATTTGGTTCGAGCAAACCACTGACTGGGGCACGCATCGCCGGCTGCCTGCATATGACCATTCAAACTGCCGTACTCATCGAGACCCTCGTTGAACTGGGCGCGGAAGTAAGCTGGTCATCCTGCAATATTTTCAGCACTCAGGATCATGCCGCTGCCGCCATTGCTGCAACCGGCGTTCCTGTCTTTGCCTGGAAAGGCATGACCGAAGAAGAATACGAGTGGTGTATCGAGCAAACCCTGTTTGCCTTCAAAGACGGCAAGCCGCTCAATATGATCCTTGATGATGGAGGAGACCTGACCAATGTCGTTCTTGACCGCTATCCCGAATTGGTACGGAATGTCCGCGGCATCAGCGAGGAAACCACCACCGGCGTACATCGCCTGTATGAGCGTGAAAAGAAAGGAACCCTGTCCATGCCTGCTATCAACGTAAACGACAGTGTAACCAAGTCGAAATTTGACAACAAATACGGATGCCGGGAAAGTGCGGTGGATGCCATCCGCAGGGCAACGGACATCATGATGGCCGGGAAAGTAGCCGTTGTTGCAGGATATGGCGATGTCGGCAAAGGTACCGCCGCTTCACTTCGTGGCGCCGGATGCCGGGTTATCGTCACCGAAATTGACCCGATCTGTGCACTACAGGCAGCAATGGACGGTTATGAAGTCAAGAAAATGGTCAACGCAGCACCGGAAGCCAACATCATCATCACCGCCACTGGTTGCAAAAAAGTGCTGGCCGAAGAACACTTCCGCCTGCTGAAAGACAAAACCATCGTGTGTAACATCGGTCATTTTGATAACGAACTGGATATGGCCTGGTTGAACAAAAACTACGGCAAGACCAAAGATACCATCAAACCACAGGTGGATAAATACACCATTGACGGAAATGATATCATCGTACTTGCTGAAGGTCGTCTGGTGAACCTGGGCTGCGCCACCGGCCACCCCAGTTTTGTGATGTCCAATTCCTTTACCAATCAGGTACTGGCTCAGATCGAATTGTGGAAACATCACGATCAGTATGAGAATAAGGTGTACACCCTACCAAAACATCTGGACGAAAAAGTAGCCAACCTACACCTCGCTAAAATCGGGGTTGAATTGGACGTGCTCAGTCCGGACCAGGCAGAATACATCGGGGTAACTCCGGAAGGTCCCTTTAAACCGGATTATTACCGCTATTGATCTTAATATAAGCTGGCGGAACCACGGTCTTTATGGTCATGGTCCCGCCGGTATCTTCGCTTTGAAAAGGGATTCGCGTGGAAAGTGCATTTTTGTTTTACTTACGGTTAGGTCTTGATCACATCGCGGATATCCACGCTTACGACCACATCGTATTTATCATAGCACTTTGTGCCATCTACAGTCTTAATCAATGGAGGCAGGTGGCCATCCTGGTTACCGCATTCACGATAGGCCACTCCATCACCCTGGCTTTGGCTGCACTCAGTGTCATCAAGGTCCCCAGTGCTTTGATCGAATTCCTGATCCCGGTAACCATTTTCATCACCAGTGTTTACAACATAGCCCGCAAACCCAGTTCACAAGATGTCCATCGGATTACATTGAATTATTTTATGGCTCTTTTCTTTGGGCTGATTCATGGGATGGGTTTCTCCAACTATTTCCGGAGCTTAATGGGCCAGGAAGAGAGTGTGGTAAAACCACTTTTCGCATTCAATGTGGGTATCGAAGTAGGTCAGCTGATGATCGTGAGTGTAATCTTGTTATTGTCCTATCTGTTCCTTAACCGATTGCAGGTCAATAAAAAAGACTGGACGCAGGTGATCTCCGGAGCCACCGCCGGCATTGCGTTTATCCTGATGCTGGAGACCTTTGAAGCTTTGATTGGAAACTAATTCTTAACCGGGAAACTTATAAGGTATATGAATGTGCCTTTACTTTTATTCAGCGTGATTACCGGATGGTGGGTTCCCCGTCCTTTACCGTTATCATCATTTCACGACCTGCATATTTCCAAGACAGAATTGGCTTATAATTCCGAAGATCAGGCCATCCAGATGAGTCTGCACATCTTTACAGACGACCTGGAGCGGGGAATTGAAGCGATGAACGGTGCCACAGACCTGAAGATCTCCACCGAACATGAGAAGGATGAAGCCACCCAGTGGATCTACGATTATCTTTCCGCCCACCTCCAGCTCACCGTAGACGGTGAACCCAGAACTTTCGATTGGGTTGGCAAGGAACCTACGCCGGACTATCAGGCCGTTTGGATCTATCTTGAGATTCCGGGAATAGCCTCGGTGAATGATTTGTCCGTGCGCTATGATGTCTTAATGGAACTATACGATGATCAACGTAATATTCTGATGGTGATGGACCCGCAGGGGAAGCGTACTTACCATTTATTTGAGCCGAAACAGAAGACGGTAGAAATCCACTTTTAACATGTTCAAGAAAATATTCATTTTCCCGATCCGGATGTATCAATTGCTGATATCTCCCTGGCTGGGTCAGAATTGCCGGTATACGCCTACCTGTTCACATTATACTGTTGAAGCTATCCAGGAGTGGGGTGTAATTAAAGGGATGTGGCTGGGGATGAAACGGATATCGCGATGTCATCCATGGGGTGGTCACGGTTATGATCCGGTACCAAAAAAAGAAGGTGCAGCTACTTCAAGCCGCACCTTTAACGCCCAAAGAGATGATGATAACCGCTTATAAAAGTGCTAGGGTTATTTCATTTATCTGCACCTCCATTACTGGAGGATCAGTTCTTTTTCTTCGATCAACTTGCGCAAGTTGATCAGTGCATAGCGCATCCGGCCCAGGGCTGTGTTGATACTTACCCGGGTCAATGAGGCGATCTCCTTAAAACTCATGTCTGCATAGTGGCGTAAGATGACCACTTCCCTTTGCTCATCAGGTAACAGATCGATCAACTTACGCACCTTATCATTGGTCTGCGTCTGGATCATGCTCTGTTCCATGTTGGAATCGCTTGCAGGTATTACGTCAAAAATGTCAAATTCGTCTGACAGTGAAACATTGGTTCTCCGCTTGGATCTTCTGAATTGATCCACGCACATGTTGTACGAGATACGCATTGCCCACTGCAGGAATTTACCTTCGTGGTTGTATTTACCTCTACGAATGGTATCAATGATCTTGATAAACACTTCCTGAAAGATATCTTCGGCTTGCTCAGAATCTTTCACGAACAGGTAAATCGACGTGTAAATTTTGGTCTTGTGTCTGTTAAGGAGAGTCTCGAAAGCCTTCTCGTCACCTTCTAAGTAGCAATTAATCAATTCTTGATCACTCATCGGTAATACCTTCATAACTAAAATCTTTTGGTCGGTTATCAATCAGAAATTTTAGCGTAAAGGTATTAGTCGATACTTACTACGTTTTGTGATATAATTAAGACTTTCGCACCAAATATATGAAAGTTTGGCAATAGTAACCGTGCTCGTGTAAATTTTTTTAAACTTTCCCGGCGATTACTGGGTTTGCTTGCATGAACCCAATTACTAATTCTATCTTAGCTCATTGGCTTCACCTTTCAAATACTTATAATATAAGTAATCAAAAACCGGTCCAATTTTCATGAAACCGCATCTACTGGAGGAAACTTTTTTAGTCACAGACATTGAAACACCCCAGGAAATCCACATCAAAGGCGCGCGATCCAATAACCTAAAGGACATAGAAGTACGCATACCCAAGGATCTGCTGGTTGTCGTAACGGGTATGTCGGGATCGGGAAAGAGCTCGCTGATCATGGATACCCTCTATGCCGAAGGGCAACGACGCTATGTCGAAAGCCTCTCATCTTATGCCCGGCAGTTCATGATGCGGATGAAAAAGCCGGATGTGGACTTCATAAAGGGTATTTGTCCGGCAATTGCCATCGAACAACGGGTGAGTACTCAAAATCCCCGGTCCACCGTAGGTACCATGACCGAGATTTACGATTACCTGCGATTGTTGTTTGCCCGCATCGGTAAAACCTATTCACCGGTCACCGGCGAAGAGGTCAAAAAACATCAGATCTCCGATGTAGTGGATTTCATTCTGGAACAGCCCGAAGAGACGAAGGTGGTCATCCTGGCACCATTGCAAAATAAATACCTGGATCGTACCCTCCGCCATGAGTTGTCGCTCCTGATGCAAAAAGGATTCACCCGGATCTTCCATCAGGACGACATCATCCGCGTAGATCAGTTTCTCGAAGAAGCCCACGAAGAACTGGATCTGACACTGGATGAAATAGAGCCCCAGCAATACATGATCCTGGTCGACCGGATTGTCGTAAAATACAACGACGATGACTTGAACAGCCGATTGGCAGACTCCGTTCAAACCGCTTTTTACGAAAGTGAAGGCGACTGCTGGATCAAAATCGGTGAAAACATCCACCCTTTCAACAATCGGTTTGAGCTGGATGGAGAATCCTTCCTCGAACCGACACCGCAACTTTTTAATTACAACAACAGCTACGGAGCCTGCCCCACCTGCGAGGGTTACGGCAAGGTGATGGGTATCGACGAAGAAAAAGTCATTCCTGATCCGTCAAAATCCGTTTACGAAGGAGCGGTAGCTTGCTGGTCCGGAGAAAAGTCCTCCCGCTGGCTGGACCGGTTCATCGATCATGTAGATGATGACTTTCCGATCCATCGTCCCTACCAGGATCTGACTGCCAAACAAAAGGAGTTGCTGTGGGAAGGGAATACCCGGGTCCAGGGCATTCACGATTTCTTTCACGAGTTGGAGGAAAACCTGTATAAAATTCAAAACCGGGTATTGTTGGCCCGCTACCGCGGCAAGACGACCTGTCATACCTGTAAAGGAGCGCGTTTGCGCAAAGAAGCCCTGTATATTCTGGTGGCAGGCAAGAATATCCATGACCTGGTGATGATGCCCATTGATCAATTAGTGGCATTTTTCACTTCCCATACCTGGTTCGACCGTGAAATCAAAATAGCCCGCCGCATCCTTCTGGAAATAGAAAGCCGGTTGAAGATCATGGATCAGATCGGCCTGGGCTACCTCACACTGGACCGCCTTGCCGCTACCCTGAGTGGCGGTGAGACACAAAGGATCCACCTCACGCGAACCCTGGGAAGCAATCTGACCAACTCGCTGTACATCCTCGACGAACCCAGCATTGGCCTTCATCCGAAAGACACCGAAAAACTGGTTGAGGTATTAAAATCACTGCGCGATCTGGGGAACACTGTGGTTGTGGTGGAGCACGAAGAAGAAGTTATCCGCAATGCCGACTACATCCTGGATATTGGTCCGGAGGCAGGCATTCATGGAGGCGAGGTGGTATTCGCCGGACCCTACCGGGAGTTTCTCAACAAAGCTCCGAATAGCCTTACGGCACAATACCTTACCGGTAAAATGCAGATCGCACTGCCCAATCGCCGACGCCATTCTGCCAATAAGATTACCATTAAAGGTGCCCGCCATCACAATCTGAAAAACATCGATGTCACGATTCCGCTACAGAGCCTGACCGTAGTCAGTGGCGTATCCGGTTCGGGAAAAACGACACTGATCAAGCATATCCTTCATCCAGCTCTGGTTCGCCAGTTCGGTGAGCCTATCCCTTCCAATCCAGGCCGTCATGGCAGCATAGAAGGTGATCTGCAGGTCATTCATCAGGTGGAGTTGATCAATCAAAATCCCATTGGCAAATCATCCAGATCCAATCCAATCACCTACGTTAAAGCTTACGACTCCATCCGTAATCTGATGTCCAAGCAACCGTTATCAAAGATGCGCGGATTTAAACCGGGACATTTTTCTTTTAATACCGATGGAGGCCGCTGCGATACCTGCAAAGGGGAAGGTGAGATCATCGTGGAGATGCAATTTCTGGCTGATGTCCGGCTTACCTGTGAGGATTGCAAAGGACAACGATTCAAGCAAGAGGTACTGGATGTGGAATACAAGGGTAAAAACATCTTTGATATTCTTGAGCTGAGTATTGAGGAGGCATTGGTATTCTTTGCTTCCCAAAAGGATATTGTCAATAAAATCCAGCCCCTGGCTGACGTAGGACTTGGCTATGTTAAACTGGGCCAATCCTCAAGCACCTTATCCGGAGGCGAGGCGCAACGGGTCAAACTGGCCTCCTATCTGAATAAAGATCAATCCAACCAGTCGATACTTTTCATTTTTGATGAGCCTACGACCGGATTGCATTTTCATGACATCAATAAATTGTTGTATGCCCTGAATGCTCTGGTAGAAAATGGCCATACGGTCGTGGTCGTAGAGCACAACCTTGAAGTGATCAAAACCGCAGACTGGCTGATCGACCTGGGACCTGGCGGTGGTATTGATGGCGGTTACCTGGTTTATCAGGGTCCGCCGGAAGGCATCCTGGAGGTTGAGTCTTCACATACCGGAAGGTTTCTGAGTGAAAAGTTATTAACTTAATGTTCCAATAATCACAATAAATGAAACGGAGATCATTTTTAGTTCAGGGGGCTTTGGCAACAATGGTGCCTACCCTGGGTCGCGCAACCTGGTTGCGTTCCCTATTTGCAGAATATCAGATGCGTCCGTTGAGAGAAAACGTTGGCGTATTTACCGAAAGCGGCGGAACCATCCTGTGGTATGTAACTGAAGATCATATCGCAGTTGTGGATACGCAATTCCCTGAACCAGCCGCCCATGTGATCGCTGAAATCAAAAAAATGCAGGATCGCCCGATCGATCTGCTGATCAATACCCACCACCACGGTGACCACACCAGTGGCAACATCACCTTCAAAGATCTGGCTGCAAAACTGGTGGCGCATGAAAATTCCAAAGCCAACCAACAACGAGTGGCGGAAGAGAATGGTAAAATGGATCAGCAATGGCTTCCTACCGAAACCTTCACCACCAACTGGGAAACCAGTCTCGGAGATGAAAATATCCAGATGTATTATTTCGGTCCCGGTCACACCAATGGCGATGCCATGATCCACTTTACGAATGCCAATATCGTCCATATGGGTGATCTGGTCTTCAATCGCAGATTTCCATTCATTGACAAATCCGCTGGAGCATCGATCTCAAACTGGATTTCGGTGCTGGACAATGCCCTTGATACTTTTGATCGCGACACTCTTTTCGTTTTTGGTCACTCCGGCGAGGATTACGATATAACCGGAAAAAAGGAAGAGCTGCAAGCCATGCAAGGTTATCTCTCCGCTTTGCTGAGTTTCATGGAAAAAGAAATCGCTGCCGGCAAATCCAAAGATGAGATCGCCCAGGCAACAGAAATTCCCGGTGCTCCGGAATGGAAAGGCAGTGGTTTAAGCCGCAGTATTGATGCAGCCTGGATCGAACTGGTCGAAAAGAAATAACCATGCGGGCGCTTACACTTCACCGGCCCGAAGACATTCATTTTGAGAGCGTCCCCGATCCGGAAATACTGGATCCGGGTGATGTGATCGTTCAGGTAACCGATACGGCCATTTGTGGTTCAGACCTGCATGTCTATTTCGGCAGAGAAAAAGGTCTTGATGCCGGTACGACCATGGGACATGAGTTTACCGGCATTATTGTAGCCCGAGGCAAGGGTGTCACCACCCTGCGGGAAGGTATGCGCGTGATCAGTCCATTCACGACGAGCTGCGGGACCTGTTATTATTGCCGCATTGGCCTGACCGCCCGGTGTACACGAGGACAGTTATTTGGTTGGGTAGCAGCAGGGAATGGATTACAGGGAGGACAGGCCGAATTGGTTCGGGTTCCACTGGCAGAATCCACCCTGATCCCGGTTCCCGGCGATCTTGGTCCTGAAACATCTTTGTTGCTTGGTGATATCCTGGCTACCGGCTATCAGGGTGCCGTCCGTCTGGGATCCGGGGTATTAAACCATGTAGGCGTCATCGGTTTCGGCCCGGTGGGCATGATGGCGTGGCAGGTCCTGAAGCGAATGCGTTACGAGCGGGTTACGGTATTTGAGACCGATCCGGGACGTCGCCACTATGCTTCCCAGCTTGGAGCGGATGTCATCAATCCGGCGGAGGGAGCGCAGCTGCAAGAATGGCTCATAAACCAGCCGGGAGGAGGAATTGACGGTGTCGTTGAAGCCGTAGGTGGAGCTTCTGCCCAGCAGCTGGCATTTAATCTGGTGCGGGCAGGTGGTATCATCTCCAGTGTGGGGGTACATACACAACCGCAATTTAGTTTTAGCCCGGTTGACGCTTACGATAAAAACATCACGTATCATTCCGGACGCTGTTCGGCGAGGCAACACATTCCGGATCTGTTACAATTGCTGGATGCCGGGTGGGAGCTGATCAGTCCATTTACCGATGTGTTTGCGCTGTCTGATGGTGCTGCGGCCTATCAGCGTTTTGCCCAGCGGACACCGGGATGCATGAAGGTCTTGCTCAAACCCTAGTGCCTGTCAGGCATTCCAGACATGGATAAAAACAAAAAAGCCTGCCTCCGAAGAGACAAGCTTTTTAAATCTTTCCTTATTGAAATCACTTATTAATATTCCCAGAGGTCTTGTTCAAAGTTGAACAAGCGGTCCTTGATCTTTTGTGATTCATACAGAATGTCAACTCCGGTCAGATAATCCTGCAGACGACGATCCATAACATTGGATTCTTTGAAGATATAGCTGGAGAACATGTGTTCTTCCAATACCATGTCCCAAGTCATTGGAGCGGCGTCGTTTTCAGCATTGAATACCCGATATTTTGACAACGCTTCGCGTGCCTGAGGATAATAAACCCAAAAGAGTGGTTCTGGATACAGTAACTGGCCTGTGGTCTTATCAATCACATCTTTTATCGGAGCAATGCCCAGAATTCTACGTTTCACACGAGAGGCCTTTTTATCGAAGAAGACCACTTCTTTCACTCGGAATCTCTGGATGTCTGAAGGATTTAAATCGCTTCTGGTAATTGCCAGTGTCACCTCATACGTCTCGGGATCGGTCACAGACACGGTGTCAACAGAAAACAATTTACCTTCCAGTTCCGATACCGTCATGATGTCTTTAAAGTCATCATCTTTATAGACAGAGAACTCGCCATTTTTAGCGGCATCTGCCAGGATGGTGAAGAAAGGCATCTTCGGGTAAGCGAAAGGAAGATTGATCTTTTCGCGAACATTGATCACACTCCAGATCTTTTTCTCCCAAGGCACATCTGCCTCACGTACCGGTTCATAGGGCAAGACTCGATTCTCCACAATAATCCTGCGTTCAACTACACCATCGATAACTTGCTCTTCAAACGGATCCCCTGCCTCGGTGATAAAGGCTGCTTCGGCCTGCGGCTGGTCATTTTGACTGAAACCAATGCCGGCCCACAATAGCAATACTGGAAAAATGAATAAGTTTTTCATCGGTTAGATTAATTAATGCTTATAGCAATGTTAGGTAATTTACGTGCTGCCGCATCACCCGGACATTTGCAACGGATATTCTCGAAGAAAAACCGGTCGCCAGGTTTTGCTTTGTCACGAATACGGCTGGCATCATCCGAGAAAGAAGCACCTGCATTCACGGTGATTTCAGGATCCTGCCGTGGAGCAACCCGTACCATACGGTAGCCGGTAATGCTGCATTTAGCGTCGAAGTCAAAGCCATCCAGTGCTGCGATCAGACCTTTTTGTACTTTGAAAACACCGTTTCCTACCTCATCTTCCTTTACGCCACCCAAACGTGGTGTCGGGTCAGGAATCATCTTCACACGGTAATCAAATTTCGTTGGTGCAAGTCCGCCACCTGACAAGGTGATGGAAGCAGAACCAGGACGAGTGGCTTCAACGATCCAGTTGGCCGATCCGGCCTTTTTCATGGTGATGCCTTCACCGGACACTTTCAGATCATTGGTGGAAACACCAGCTGCAGCTACGGTGATCGGGTTTTCAACACCGATGTAGAATACGTTCATCTTATCCAGAGAGATGGATGCGGAACGCTCGCCTACTTCGTATTCAAAATCCTGGGTTTTGGTGGTCACTTCCTTGGTTACCGGGTTGGTAAAGGAAATGGTTGCGGTATATTTCTTCATACCTACACTGCTGCCAGGTGCTTTGAAGGAAGCAACTCCATTGTTCACCGGAACATTGGCGCCGTTGATCCTAACACTCAGATTCTCAACGTTTTTGGAGAAAGCACTCAGGAAGATATCGGCTTCGTAATTTTCACCCCGGGTGATGTAGGACTTCTTGGGAGAAGCTACGACCTGGAACTGATCAAATACGATTTCGGTACCACCTACCTTTTCCAGATAATAGTCGAGGATGGCGTTTTCAGAGCTCTTCGCGTCATTGATGAATTTGGTAAAGATCGGCAATGTAGCGGCCAAAGGCATTTGACGGAAGTAATAATCTTCCCAGCTGCTCTTATCTTTGGCGTGCTTCCACGTCTCTTCATCCACGTTCAAAGCGATCTTTTTCTCAAATTCTGCGCGATCGGCTTCGTCTACCAAATCCAGGAATTTCGAACGATATTCCAGGATTTTGGCTTTCAGTTCGCCACCGATTCCGGGTTCTTTTTTGTCCCCGACCAGGTAACGAGTGGTAATGTCCTTATCTTTCTTGCCGCGCAACTGCGTGTGACCCTGTACTTCCACATAGTCTCCTTCGTCTACTTTATTGTCCTTGTTACCGGTTTGGTCGATCATATAGTCGGTGATACCGTTAACATAGGTGGCAAATTCTGCAGAAAGTGCTCGTACTTGGGGAGCGCGCTCGGCATAGATTTTAAATTCTTCTTGTTTTTTCTTCGACAGCTGGTCAATGCGTGCCGGTTTAACTGCGTTCTCGTCATCCAACACCGAGTTTGATTTTTTCAATCCATCGTCTACGACTTTGAAGGCATTGAAAATCTCGGCTGAAACGTTAAGAGCTAACAACGCAGTCAATACGAGGTACATGATATTGATCATTAGCTGCCTGGGCTCCTTAGGTATTGACATGGCTTCTGATTTTTAACTTGATTAATGAATGTTGCACTGTTACATCTTAGACACGCGGACCTTGATTGTAGGCGTTCAAGATGTTACCGTACACTGAATTCAATGACGTCAAGTTCTTGTTCAGTGCACCCAATTGCTGCTGGTAAACTTTGGTGTCTTCTACCGTTTCCGTCAGCGTAGACATTGCGTCGCTCATCCGGCTGTAGAAGTTACCCATTGTTTTCAGTTGATTGCTGGTCTCAGAGAAATCAACTTCCTGCAATGCTTTTAATGATCCGATACTCTTAGACAAGGTCTGCAGTTCATTCAGCATTCCGTCTAATTGTGCTTCTACGACTTCTCCGTTCAAAGGACGGGAAAGGTCGGCGGGCATATCACCGGCAGTCAGGCTGGCGATATTTGAGTGGTAATTGTCCAATCCTGGATACAGTTTCTCCCAATAGTAGTCTTTTTCCGGAGGCAGTATCCCTAGCATGAGGAACAAGCAGGCTTCTGTGACCAGACCAATCGTGATGGCAGGTCCACCCCAGGGCTCACTGTTGATCTTACCAAGAGCACCGATCATAACCAATGATGCACCGACGCCAATGATAAAGTTCTTCATGTACTTGAACCAACTTTTTTTGTAAAAGGCCATTGTTACTTAATTTAAATAGTTATTGAATTTAGTTAACACATCTATCCTTGTTCTACGATTGGTCGGTTTCGTAAGACACATTAATAAATGGTTTGGGGGGAGCAGAATGGTGCATTGATGCTAATACTACTCCGTTAAGGTTCTTCCTAAGTTTGTGATCACACAACGGAAGCCGATGTACGATTTGGTGGAGTCTTGATATTCCCAATCCCGGACACCGCACTGGAGATAATACCCAATGTCTTTCCAGGAGCCACCGCGGATCACTTTCCGCTTCAGGACATCCGGATCGTCTTGTTGAGCATAATATTTCACATCCGGGTTCAGGTCGTGAATGATGTTGTTTGCATTATCGTAGTAGGCGGATACGGTCCATTCAGATACGTTGCCGGCCATTTGATAAAGTCCGTAATCGTTCGGGAAATAATAGTCTACGCGTGTGGTGTACTGAGCGCCGTCATCGGCATAGTTACCACGACCGGGCTTGAAGTTAGCCAGAAGGCAGCCTTTGGCATTGCGCAGATAATAACCACCCCATGGGTAGCTGGAAAGATCGTGACCACCACGAGCTGCATATTCCCATTCGTATTCCGTCGGTAAACGGAATCCTTCGGAATGGCGCTCGTCCGGACGATATTTGTTCCACATTTTGGTCCTCCAGTCACAGAAAGCCTGGGCCATCTGCCAGTTGACTCCGACTACCGGATAATCATCGTAGGCAGGATGCCAGAAGTAGTTTCTTGCCAGCGGGTCATTGTATGAATATGCGAAGTCGCGAATCCAAACCAGGGTGTCCGGATAAATCGGAACTTCAAATTTGCGTACCAACTGGCTGCGCGGTGTCTTCGGACTGTGTGCAGCCTTTACCCAATCCACTTCCGTCCAGGCATAACGTAAATTGGTATTGTCAAATTCACGTTTGCCGAAGATCTGATCATCTTCCGAGACATACATCTCATCCAATGTCTCATCCGCGTAATCGATGGGTAACTCCCAATCAATGGATTCGTTGCCATAGTCATCCTGGATAAAATCTCCGAGGATCGTATGAGCGGTAGAATCTCTTACATAGTTTACAAACTGACGGTATTCATTGTTTGTAATTTCGGTCTCGTCCATAAAGAATCCAACGATGGATACCTGACGAGGCCTTTGGACATACGAATTAAATATGTCCTGATCATTACCCCCGATATGAAATACACCTGACTTGATGTATTGCATACCCAATGGGTTGATCCCTTTCCACTTCGGTCTGTCCAAAACTCCAACCAGCTGACCAGTTTCTTTCTTTCCGCATGACTGAAGCACCACCGCAGAAAGTAACAGGCACACACCGAATACCATAAAGTTTCTCATCCTATTCATAGCTTTACCAACAATCTTGTTATAAAAATGGCGTAAAATTAAACTAATTACCGGGCCTATTTTCACACGATGGATGTTAAAACAACGCCCGTGATTATATTCATATTTTGTGTTACGCAAAAATTTTGCCAAAATTTGGGTTAAGGGTCCAACTAATTAATACCTGGGACTGTATATAATCCGTGGCGGAAGACCCAATCCAATGATTTTGTTCAAGTTATAATGCAAAACCAGTTCGTGCGAACCGGTACTGTTGACCCCTAAACTAGAAAGAGGTACATCATATGCATATAAGATTTTCAGATGTTCATTGACGTAGAGACCGACGTGAAATACGAGTGCATCCAGTGTATGAGCTGTCAATCCTCTCCAGCCCAGTCCCACCAGATAGCGGTCCTGGTAGACAGCCTGTGCAGCCAGGTCCACCTGCCACTGGCGAAAATCCGATTTGAACAAGATCGATGGGTACACCTCCAGCAGGTCGGCTACCGGCAATCCATACTCACCGAAGACGACCATGGTTGGCAACATTTTCACACTTCCTCCTTCGACACCATTAAACCGCAGATGGGGACTGTTCAGGTATTCCAGGCTCACCCCACCCTGAAAAACATCAGCCTGATAATAGACTCCCAGACTGGAGAACCAATTGGTTCCACTGACCAGCTGCTCAGGTAAAATAGGATCCTGATGATTGATCTGATTGCCTTCGTAAATGCCAAACGGTGTACGCAACAAGGCTCCGTCAAGGCTCTTCTGCACCATACCCATCCTTAAACCAGCACTCCAGGTGCCCAGATCATTGTTGATCACATAATTGTAAGACAGACTTAACCGCAACGTCTTTTCTGCTCCCAGAAACTCATTGACCAGATTTATACCCACCCCGCCATTCAGTGCATACACAGGCATGTGAGCACTGATGATCTGGCTTACAGGGTTGCGCTCCAGGCCCAGCCATTGTGTCCGGTAACCGGCTAATATACTGAGTGAACGATCAAACCCGGCATAAGCTGGGTTCTGTAAATATTTATCAGCAAAGAATAAAGAAGACTGCCCCAGCTGCTGGGCTTGCAACCAGGAAATGCACAATAGCCATGCTACAATGATATGGATGAACCGCTTCAGAATCTTTGCACTTCTCCTTTAAAAATAAACGTTTTGTCGTAATGCCTGTAAATCTTTAACGTTTTCAACAGGCATCTTGCAGGCATATTGATCACATAAAAAATAATATGTCTTCTTTGGGTCTACAGGCTGGTGCTGAAGCAGCGGTATTGATTCATCGCGTTCTTCAGCGGCCATAACAACAACATCCGGCCAATAAATCCTGCTTAGCAAGGCCTGAAAGGCATTAGCGCGCGGGCCGATGATCGCCAGTTGATGAATTCCAAACCATTGCTCGGTCAAATTGACCGCACCGGAAACAAAGCCGGATACATATCCCTGTACCAGGGGCTGCATTTGCTCCATGGTCTCCCTGGAAGTCTCCAGCCAATCCGGGCGATCCAGCAGATTACCCAGGCGCATCAATGCAGATACGGCTGAGCTGGCGGCAGAAGGATGCACATAATCATACATTGGTTTGACTTCGACCGGTAATTCGTGTTTTGAGTGGGGCACCATGAGCCATTCACGGGTATCCGGCCGGTAAAACCGTCCGGTCATCTCGGTTACCAGTGCCTGAACGTCCTGAACATACGCTTTACCGCCGGGTAACTGGATCCGTTCAGCCAGAGCAGCCACCATACCTGCGTAATCATCGAGGAATACTTCATCCTGCCATTGGCCTCCGGCAAAAATATGAGCCAGCTTACCAGTACTCCGAAAGCGATCCAGGAAAAAATCCAGGGACTGATCGGCCATCTCTATTATTTGCTGATCCCCGAGAATGGAACCAGCCTGATAGATGGCTTTAATCACCAATCCATTCCAGTGTGTGGATATTTTATCATCCAACTGCGGCCGGATACGGTCCCCTCGCCGCGACATGAGTTTTTTACGTATGGTCTGCCAGGGGGCGTCTTTCGTCCAAAGTGTTTCTACACTGACCTCATCCCGCAGGTATAAGATATTCGTATGTTCCCAGTTACCCTGGACAGTGACTGCAAATGTATTTTTGAACCAGGTCCATTCTTCGGCGTTGAGCAATGATTCCAACTCCGTCCAGGTCCAGGTATAAAATTTTCCTTCAATTCCTTCTGAATCTGCATCCAGTGCACTGTAAAATGCACCTTGACTATGCTGCATCTCCTGCCGCAGGAAGTATATGATATCACGGATGAAATAGACCCAGGTTTCATTCCTGTCCAGCTGATAGACTTGGCCAAGCAATTCTAGGAGCTGGGCATTATCGTAGAGCATTTTTTCAAAGTGCGGCACCTTCCACTCCCGGTCCGTGGCGTACCTGGATAATCCTCCACCGGCCAAATCATAAATCCCACCCCGCAGCATGGACCGCAATGTCCGTTGTACCTGTTCCAAGGCTTCCTCCTTTCCGGTATGATAATAGATCCGGAGCAGCAATTGTAGGCTGGTAATCATCGGAAACTTCGGTGCCTGACCTATACCGCCGTACTGACGGTCAAATTGTTTAGCCAGTTCATAATACCATTCGTCCAGCGATTCCTGAGCATTTCGGTTTGTATAGTCATCTCCTGCTTTCTGAAGTAAATGGGATTTCTGGGCACGGATGGCATTGGTCAGATGATCGGCCTGATGATCCACCTGACTGCGATCCTGTTGATAGGCCTGATTGATGCGTTCCAGCAGTTGCATCCAGGAAGGCATGCCATGGCGGGGTTGTGGAGGAAAATATGTCCCTCCATAAAACGGTTTCAGCCCGGGAGTGAGAAAACAGTTCAGAGGCCATCCTCCGCGACCGGTAAGCAACTGGACCGCATCCATATAAACCTGATCTACGTCCGGCCTTTCCTCCCGGTCAACCTTGATATTCACAAAATGCTCGTTCATGAAGGCAGCCACGGATTCATCCATGAACGATTCCATTTCCATGACGTGACACCAATGGCAACTGGAATATCCAATACTTACGAGGATGGGCTTGTCTTCTCTCCGGGCTTTTTCCAGTGCTTCTGCACCCCAGGGATACCAATCCACCGGATTATGCGCATGTTGTCGCAGATAAGGGCTGGTGGATTTTTCCAATCGATTCATTCAAATGTTGATTTCGAGTCCATCGTAAGCAAAAAAGACTTGTGAAGGAAGGGAAGCCTGCGTTTCCGCGTGGAGCCCCATACTATGACTCATATGTGTCAGGTAACACCTTTTAGGCTGGATCCGTTCGATGTACTGCAATGCTTCTTCGAGATTTATGTGCGAATGATGAGGATGGTGATGTAAGGCACTGATGATCAGAACGTCAATGCCGTGGATCAACTCCAGAGTCCGGGCAGGAATGAACTTAACATCCGTGAGATAAGCAAAATGAGGGAACAAAAAACCTAAAATATCCAGTGTTCCGTGCTCTATGGCCAGGGGCAAAATATCCAGGTCGCCTACTTTAAGCGCCTGATATGCTTCCAAAGGAATGGCTTTGATGCGGGGCGCCCCCGGATATGGGTTATCGTCAAAGATGTATCTGAACCGGATTTTTAGTTCGTCCAGCACCCGTTCCAGCCCAAAAACCGGCATATCACGGCGGGTCATGAAGTTATAGGGGCGTACGTCATCCAGACCGCTGACATGGTCGTTGTGTTCGTGGGTAATCAGCAACGCATCTACCTGTTCCACTTTCTCACGCAGCATCTGCTGTCGAAAATCCGGGCCCACGTCAATCACCACCGTGGTGGTGGCAGTCCGGACCAGTACCGAAGTACGTAACCGATGGTCCCTGGGATCACGGGACCGGCAAACTGCACAATGGCATCCGATGACCGGAATACCCTGGGAGGTGCCGGTTCCAAGTACATTAATCTTCACCGACCGCTTCTGCTTTAAATAAAGGTCGAAGTGAAGCCCAATATTTCTTTCCTTCTTCGCTGAATTGCTCCGGGTTAAACCCGATCGTGGATAGCAGGTCCAGCAATACCTGTACGCGGCCGTCTACTTCAAAGAATTTATTAACGACAACCACCTTTTGATGCTCAACCAAACAATACCCGGATTGAAAATTACCTTTCTCATAACGCACGGTGTAATCCAACTCTTTGTAGACGTGTTCCAATTTTTCCAGGGTTCTTTTCGTGTAATTTCCCATTGGGTGTTTAATTTAAAACAAAGATATTCGTTTTCTGAGGTTCAGCCAGCATAGCAGCATGGCGAAATGTGCTCATATGATCCGGCTGGCTGAAAGTAACCCAAGTAATAGATGTTGTGCCGAATCTGAACCATTTTTATCTTTTTGTTCTGCTGCTTGGTTATGGTCATTTGACCGAAGCCCAGGAGTTGCGTTTTTCGCTGGGCGCGATAGCAGGAATGTCTTTGTCCCAGATCGATGGTGACAATCTGCAGGGTTATGATCATTTGGGATTAATGGCAGGGCTCAACTCCACCGCGCACATCACCGGTCGATTTTCTTTTTCCGTCGAACTGATGTATAACCAGCGGGGTAGCAAGTCAAACCGGCTCAGCGTGCAAAATTACCTCGATTCCCCGCTTAAAGTCACCACGGAATATGCAGAGGTAAATGCTTTGTTTCATTTACTGGACTGGCAACACGAGCAGGAGAAATATTACCGGGTCGATGCTTATGCCGGAGCGACCATTGGCCGGCTCATCCGCACCAGGATCTCGGACCCAACCGTCCGGCCAGAAAACTTTAACAATATTGCAGGAGAGTTTAATTCCACAGATATCGGGTTCATCCTTGGTGTTGCCTACAAAATCAACCGTAACTGGGGCTGGGGTATCCGTTTTTCCCGGTCATTGAATAAGCTTTTTGATGCGGAGAAGAGCCGGATAGCGAGTCCCGTCCTACGTGACTGGAAAGCTTATTTCATTGCGCTCTATACATTTTATAACTTTTGAACCAGGCGGCACACAAAGTACTTCACCGGGCAGGACTTATCTTTGTAAAAAATCAACATGCAGCGCAAAGCAGTCATTGATTTAGGCACCAACACCTTTCATTTGCTTATTGTCGAGCAGGATGGAACTATTCTGCGCACACTGGTTAAGGTGCGTGATTACGTCAAACTGGGTGCGGACGGTATCCACAAGCTTTCGGAGGCAGCTATGGAAAGAGGTATCCGCACGTTAGCTGGTTTTGCACAGCAATTGGAGGATTATGAGGTTGAAGACTATCGTGCCATCGGAACTGCCGCATTACGGACTGCAACAAACACTCCGGTTTTTTTGGATCGTGTCCGACAAGCCACAGGACTCAGAATTGATGTTATCAGTCCGGACCGGGAGGCTGAGTTGATCAGCAAAGGTATCCGCATGGATGTTCCCCTGGACGATATGCCATCCTCCATGATGCTGGATATCGGTGGTGGCAGTGTGGAATGCATTTTTCATACTCACGATGATCTTGTGGAAGCCGTAAGCTTCCCGGTCGGCGTAGCCGTTCTGCACCGGTTGTTTCACCACAGTGATCCGCTAAGTGCAGCGGAGGAATATCAAATGCGGACTTATCTGGATCCATTTTTTCAGCCACTGATTGCACGGTTCAGGGATACCAGGCCGGTCATGATCGGGGCTTCCGGAAGTTTTGAAGTGCTGGATGATTATTTTCCCATACCCAGCCCCTGGGGTGCTGAAGAAGTGCTCAAGATTTGCCGGGAGATTACCGCGATGAATCAGGAGGCACGGGCAGCACATCCGGCTATTCCGTCAGAGCGGGTAGGTTACATAGTAATGGCCTGTGTCCTGATCGCTTATTTGATCGAGCATTTTGATATCCCGGAGGTTTGGTATACTCCGTTTGCTCTGAAGGAAGGCATACTTTCCGAATGGTATCCCGGTCATCAGCTTGTCGCATGATCACCGGATGTGGTTGAGACCTCCGTTTATTATTCCTCTTCTCCCATCTGGTGGTCTTCACGCAAACGCTGAAAGAGGTCCCGTAGCCGGTACATTTCGTCCAGGGTGTCGTCCAGAAAAAATTCAAACTGAGGCATCCGCCTTAAATGTTTGCGCAGACGGCTTGACATTGCCTGCCTCACCCTGCTGTAGTTTTCCTCCAATTCGAGGATAACCGCCTGCTTATTTTCAGTATTGAAAACACTGAGGTAGACTTTGGCAATCAGAAGGTCAGGAGACATCACCACATTGGTCACTGTAACCAGCGGGTCACCATACAAATAGGATCCTTCTTGGGTCAGGAACATGGAAATATTCCGTTTTATAAGTTCAGCAACCTGACTTTGTCGTATGGAAGGCATGGAGCGAGATTTAATGCAAATATATTATAATTCTCAGCACCTCTTAACGCTGTACGGTGCCTCCGGGTTCAAATAACAAATGGTGCTTACCTTTGCACTAAGCGGCAATACCTTACTTGACTACGAAAAGCGAAACATTGATCGCCAGAAATCACATTCTTCTCAGCAGCATTGAATTCCTGAAAGGAGTCGGTCCCAAAAGGGCCTTACTGCTTCAGCAGGAGCTGGGCATTCATACTTTTGCAGATCTGTTGTTTGATTTTCCGTTTCGCTACCTTGACAAAACCACCTTTCACCAGATCCGGGACATAACCGATGACGGGAGTACGGTGCAGGTCAAAGGCATTCTTACCGACCTGCGCACCATCGGTGTCGGCCGAAAAAAACGAATGACTGGCAAACTGAGAGATGATACCGGCATCCTGCAGCTGATCTGGTTCAAAGGATTTCAATGGATTGAGAACCTGGTTGTCGGGAATGAATACATCTTATACGGTAAGGTGAATGTATTCAAGGGGACTGCAACCATGGCGCACCCGGAAATCGAAAAAACCGGGGGTCAGCAAAAGGCGGTTCGATTTGAGCCGGTTTACCGGAGCACGGAAAAGCTGAACCAGGCAGGCCTGGACAGCCGGAGCCGGGCCCGACTGGTCGCACATTTACTGGAGCGGTTGAAAGGAGACCTCATACCGGAGACACTGCCAGACTACCTCCTGCAAAAAACGAAAATGATGGACCGGCAGGAGGCCCTTGAGTTCATCCATTATCCACCGGACCAGGAACGACTGGATCGCGCTACTTTCCGTCTGAAGTTTGAAGAATTGTTTTTCTCCCAACTGAGGTTACTTTATCTGAAGCAACAGCGTACTCTGGCAACCGCCGGTTATGCTTTTCCGGTCGTAGGAGATCACCTCAATGATTTTTACCGTGAAAAATTACCCTTCGAACTTACCAATGCCCAAAAGCGGGTCATCAAAGAGATCCGTAAGGACCTGGGGTCCGGCTACCAGATGAATCGGCTGCTTCAGGGTGATGTAGGCAGTGGGAAAACGATGGTTGCCCTGATGTGCATGCTGATCGCCCTGGACAACGGTTTTCAAAGCTGCCTACTGGCACCCACTGAGATATTGGCCAGCCAGCACTACCGTTCCCTTACGGCGTTAACGCAGGGACTGGGTATCCGCATTGCCTACCTGTCTGGTTCGGTGAAGGGCAACCAGCGCAAGGAGATATTACGCTGGTTGCATGCCGGTGAAATCCACATCATCGTAGGCACCCATGCCTTACTGGAGGATCCGGTTCGCTTTAAGCGTTTGGGGCTGTGTATCATCGATGAACAACACCGGTTCGGCGTGGAACAACGTTCCCGACTCTGGCAGAAAGCATCACCCCATCCACCGCATGTATTGGTCATGACCGCCACACCCATACCGAGAACCCTGGCTATGACGCTTTATGGAGACCTCGATGTATCCGTCATTGATGAATTACCTCCGGGCCGGAAAGAAATAAAAACATTGCACCGGACGGAAGCCACCCGTCCGCAGGTAATCGAGTTCCTGCGGATGCAAATCGAAGCCGGCCGGCAGATCTATGTGGTTTATCCACTGATCGAAGAGTCGGAAAAACTGGATCTGCAAAATCTGCAAACCGGATACGAAGCGCTGCTCCAGCATTTCCCACGGCCCAAATACCAGATGAGCATCGTGCATGGCCGGATGAAACCGGAAGACAAGGAATATGAAATGAAGCGATTTATTGATCGCAAGACTCAGATCCTGGTCTCTACGACGGTTATCGAGGTAGGCGTGGATGTACCCAATGCCTCCGTGATGGTTATTGAGAATACAGAACGTTTCGGTTTGTCCCAGCTGCATCAGCTCAGAGGCCGCGTCGGCCGGGGAGGAGAACAATCCTACTGCCTGCTGATGACCGGCTTCAATCTTTCCGCCGAAGCAAAAAAACGCATTGATATCATGGTGCGCACCAATAACGGATTTGAAATCGCTGAGGCGGACCTGGAATTACGCGGTCCCGGTGACATCGAAGGTACCAGACAAAGTGGTCAAATGGAGTTTGCCATTGCAGACCTCGGAAAAGACGGGAAAATCCTGCAGGCAGCCAGGGCTCTGGCCAAAGCGATACTGACCAAAGACCCCCAGTTGCAGTCCGAGTTCAACGCTCCCCTGCGATTCTATCTGGACCATATTGCGGATCAGATCACCTGGAGTAAAATTGGATGATCTGCCCCTAAATACACAGCTTAATCCGAAAATGAAGCCCTTCAGTAGAAAAGATGCTTTGAAATAAGGCTATTCCCGGTAAATTGGTAACATCTAAATTCATATTGGACTATGAGTCGCAGACCCTATAAAACAACCGGATGTTTCCGGTTTTTCCTTCTGATCATCATCCTGGCACCTGTCGCTTATCTGGTAGCCGCCTATGTGAACGGCGAAGATGGTATCGCCAACATCAAACACTTACTGCACCTGGATGGCAAGGAAGTTACGGTTACCTCCAGTGATCCGGCTAACACCGACAACCTGGATATTCTGAAAGAACAGGTCCGGATCAAAGAAGCCCGGATCGAGGAATTGATGAAAGAAAATGAAAAGCTGAAAAAGGACATCCTGGATATGCAGGCCCTGCTGGACAAGATGAACAAAGGGCAGGATTCCGGCAATCAATAGCCGCACAGGTATGGGTAGACGGTTCCTGGAATGGCTCTCGGTATCCCAATGGCAAAAAAAATTTCATTTGCTCTTATTCACGTATCTCTATAAATATTGGTTGTTAATTTGCCGGTATAGAATAATCACCAACCATTCTTTCAAAATACGCAATATTGAAAGGCATACCCCAGGCCTCATTCCAGGGGTTATTCCTACTTGTAAAGGGATTTCCCTATATTTTATTTAAAATTGTGAGGTAAAATCAACCGGGAGTATGATACGTATATTAGTCAATGATGGTATTGAACAGGATGGTCAAACCCTGTTGGAAGAAGCTAATTTCATTGTAGATACCGAAAAAATTCCCCAGGAGGAATTACCCCAGAGACTACCTGAGTACGATGTAATCATTGTGCGCAGTGCTACAAAAGTCCGCAAAGATCTGATCGATCAGTGTCCAAATCTCAAGGTCATCGCCAGAGGCGGTGTTGGGCTGGACAATATCGACGTGGATTACGCCCAGAGCAAAGGCATCACCGTGTTCAACACCCCGGCAGCATCATCTAAATCGGTTGCTGAGCTGGCTTTCGCCCACATCTTCGCCCTGGCAAGGGGGCTGCACCTCTCAAACCGGGAACTCCCCAAGGGCACTGATTTTGCCAAGCTTAAAAAACGTTTTTCCAGTGGTTTTGAATTGCGGGGAAGAACGCTCGGAATCCTCGGTCTGGGCCGTATCGGCCAGGAATCAGCCCGCATAGCCCTGGCCCTGGGCATGCATGTGATCCCCGTAGATATCGTGATTGACGAAGCCGAAATTGATATTGAATTCGACCGGTATTCCGACATCAAGGTTCGCCTGCACCTGGAATCAGAAAAAATGGAAACCATGCTGCAGGAAGCCGACGTGATCACCGTTCATGTGCCTTTCAAAGGAGGTAAACCTCTGATCGGCGCTGCAGAGATTGAAAAAATGAAAGATGGAGTTATTCTGATCAACACCGCCCGCGGTGGAGCCATCGATGAAGATGCCTTGTTAAGTGCACTCAATAGTGGCAAGGTCGGAGGAGCCGGCATCGACGTCTTTATGAATGAACCGACACCGAATCCAATCCTGTTATCGCACGATAAAGTCTCCGTCACACCCCATATCGGCGCCAGTACGGAAGAAGCACAGACCCGCATCGGCCTTGAATTGGCTGAAAGGATCATCCAGCATTTCGACCGCGGCTAATAATCACTGGGATCCAGGATTTTTTCAATAGTGACTTCAAAGATCAACGGTGTATCCGGTGGTATGGCATTACCCAACCCCTTTTCTTTATACGCACGGGAACTGGTGAGCCCAAAGACGGCATGACTTCCGACGTGCAGCTGCTGTAAAGCCTGGTTCCATCCGTCCACTCCGTTACCGATGTAGGTTTTCAGTGGCTCCCCTCTTCGTTCGGTACCATCGATCATCCGGCCGTCTGCGTATGATACCTTGTAATCCACCTGGATCAGATCTCCCCATTTGAGGGGGTCTCCGCTGCCCAGATCCAGGATCTTCAAATAGATACCCGAATCCAATCGTGTCGCCCCAGGATAATGAGCTCCCAGGTAATCAATGATCGCATTTTCTTCCCGTTCAAATTGAGTTGCCGGATTGGTATGGTAATAACTGTACACTGCCAGATCCGTATCTGTTTCGGGTTCGGTTGTCCGGGGTGTTTGCCCACAGGCGATCAGGAGAGTGGTCAATCCGATAAGTACCAAAGTGCAGCTATTCATTGGTCTACGGCTCGTTTTTGACACAAAGAATCTCGAACTATTTTCATTCTGCGCTGTTTGCGTTACATAATTTACCAAGTCCATGGAGAAAATCAGGTTTGATGAGTTGATTCAGTCCGAAATTCCCGTTCTGATAGATTTTTATGCCGAATGGTGCGGTCCCTGTATGACCTTTTTACCCATTTTACAGGAACTGAAAAATGAATTCGGAGAACAAATCAAGATCATCAAAATTGACGTAGACAAACATTTGGACCTGGTTCAGAAAATGCAGATCATGGGCGTTCCCACCATCATGATTTACCAGCATGGCCAGTTGGTCTGGGGAGCTCCGGGTGTACCAACCAAGATCTTCCTGGTTGAGAAACTGTCCCCGCTTGTCCAACCTGCACTCTAATCTTAACGGTTTCCCAGGATGACCTATTCTCCTTTTACTCCCCGGATACGGGTTACTTCATTGATCCAGCAGGGCACCGTATAGCGGTCTCCTTCATGCATGTTCATCATATGGAGGTCTCCATTCGTTGGCATGTATTGCGTGTATTCGCCTATCAACTTATTGGCTTCAGCAGCCACTGACGGGTCAATTTTTTTTGCGTATTCAAACTTGTCAATTGCAGCCCAGACCACGCGCTGGCTGTCAAAGCCCCTGCCGGGTCCGCATAATGGTCCGCTGCTGGCATACAATTTACCAATCAGCATATAAGGGTCGCCCCAGTCATCTTTTAGTGCCGCTGCATCGAGGGCATATTTCCGGGCCTGAGGAAAATTGCGCAGGTTGCCGTAGTAGATCTTGGCGACTACCAGCAAGTATTTCGCTTTTTTCTCCGGGTCATCGGAATTCTTAACGAATTCAAGGAATTGATCAATCGCGTCCTTGTATTTACCATTTTGCAATGCATCAAATCCCTGCCGCAGCGGGCCTGTCTCCGTGGTCACCACACAATTTACCTGGAGCGCACCCAACAGTTCCTTTACCTTTGGGTCTTCGGGATCACAGCCTCCCCAACGGAAGCGGGCCAGAACGGTCCGGATAACATCACAATCCTGCGGATTATCAAGGTACTCCTGGTAGTATTTGTCCATGTAGTAGGCACAATCGTAAAATCCTTCCACGCCTTCAAATTCCTCCAGGCGAACAGGGGCATACGATTCGATGATCTTCCATGGTTCACAAGCTTTGTCATCTTTGCAGTTAGCAAGTCCTTCTGCTAGAATAGCTTTGACTTTTTGACTGTACTTCTGTGCCTCAGCCATGGAAATACGGTCTTCCACATACATCTGTAATATCAGCGCAGTGAATGGATTCAGGACATAATAATCAGTTTTCAGACCATATTTATCCACCGCCTGTTTAAACAGTTGATAGATCGTATAGTCATCTGTCATCGCACGGTACTTATAATAATAGTCGAAAGCCTTGCGTCCTTCAATCTGAGCCTTCGGTTCGCACTGCCCCAAATGATCATAGATATACATGACGGAATCCAGATAGAGCTTTTTTTGAGCATCCGATGTGGCCTGCTGGAACATGAAATCGTAAATCGCTATACCGTCATCAAACTGGATGGATCGTTGTCCATCGGCCATGGGAGCCCAGGCAAACACCTTACGCCAGTGGGGCAATGCCTCGACGAATTCTTCCTTGCGGATAAGATCCCTGTACAGGACATGCTCGGTCTCTGCTTCATCCTGATGGCCTGTCTCAAACCAGGTAGAACATGGTCCGGCTTCTTTAGGGGGCTCCGGTTCATTATTTGTAGACGTCGAGGTTTGATCCGTCACTTTGGGTGAACAGCCCAAGCCGATGAGCAGTAATAAACCGGTCAGGTATGCCAAGATTGATCCGCGCTTCATGATAAATGTCCTTTTAATGGTACCACTCCAAAAATAATAAATGCTTCGTGTGTTGAACAAACGAAGCATTTATTTGGGATAGTTAAGATCTTCTGTTACTTACAGAGAAACCGTCACCGTTTCACCGATCCAGCATCCTACTTTATAGGATTTACCGTCGGCACCACGCTGAAAAATGTCTTCCTTAGGTGGCTTGTATTTGCTGTAACGGCTGATCAGGTCAGAAGCCTCATCCGATACTTCCGGATCGACGCTGCGGGCTTGGGACCATTTGTTGATTGCAGCTATGATCGCCAGTCCTCTTTCGAATGCGTCATCACCACAATTCCGACTGGATTGTGCATACATTTCACCGATCAGCATATAGGGGCGTCCCCAGTTTTCCTTCAGTCTTGCCGCCTTATAAGCTGATTCGCGGGCAGTGCTTAACTGATCCATTTTCCGAAACTGGATGGATGCAATTGAGAACCAATATTCGCCTTTTTTGGCATCATCGGATTCCTGATCGATGGCTTCCCGGTATTTGTTGATGGCCTCGGTATAGTTGCCTTCATCATAGAGCCTCTTGGCTGCAAAGGAAGGATTCGCTTCTTCAAATTCAGCCATCCGGCGTGCATTCTCTTCGGCAGCGTATTTTTCATATTTGCCCGAGAGCTCAACGAGGAAAGGATCCTCTTTATCACAACCTTCCTGTGTCAGCTTGCTGTATACATACTTCAATACGTCAAGGTTCTCAGGATTAGCCCGGTATTCCGGCTCCAGTTTTTGTTTAAAGTAGGCACAGTCGAAGATTTCCGATTCGATTTCAGAAAACTTACCGTTCATGGCATCTTTGGCTTGCTGGAAATATTCGCCATAGTCCTGATTGTTCTCGACATTATAATCCGCGATTTCATTCAGGATATCATAGACATCACGCACTTCCTCTTTTTCCATGCGACCTTTTTGAAATTCATAGACGGCGATGGTTGCGTAAGGCATAAAAATGGTGTACAGGTTATCCTTGCCGGCATATTTGATGGCATTATCGAGGGCCTCTCTGGTAGATGAATAAGGTGTATTGAACGTATAAAACTGATCGTATGCTTTTTGACCATAAAGCAAACCTACGGTACGATTGATACAAGCCTGCTCATTGCAGTTGGGCACCTGGATGGCTTTATCCAGATAACATTGAATCGCCTGATCGTAAAGACCAAGGGCTTTTTCCATAAATTCCTTTTTCTTGGCTTCATCTGTAGCCTGCTGGAATTTATGTTTGTAGATCGCCACCCCGTCTACATAGTGATCATCCCGCAATCCGTCCGCAGCCGGAGCGAGATCAAATGCTTTTTGCCACTGCGCAAAAGCACCGTCGTAGTCTTCTCTTTTGATAAAGTCCCGGTAGGTAACATGCAGGTTCTCCGCTTCTTCTTTTTGTGCCGGAGCCAAGGAGTTCCAAGTCGTACACTGGCCCGGCAGTTCTACGGTTCCCAGCAAGAATACCCCGCTGATCAAAAGCATGATTTTTTTCATGATTAATTGAATTTTCGTTTTAGAAACCATTCATCGTCATTAAGTGTAAAACCTACATTCAATTGAATGTACGAGTTTTTGAGTATATCGGGTTGGCCGAACTGTCCATATTCCAGAGCGGCGTTCAAGAACGATATTTTGCGCTGAACAAAGAAAGGAACGCCAACACCCAAAGTTATTGCATATTCATGAAGTTGATCACCATTGTAGACCCTCGGATCGCTTCCAAAGCGCACTCCTAAACGGTAATCGATGGTTTGTAGGAATCGGTTAAAGGCATTGATATCCGGCCGGTAACCGATACCAAAGGATAACGTCCAAGCATTCTGCAAGAGTTCCGGCTTGGCGCTGTTTTTATATTTTGACCAACCTTCTGAAGCGAAATTGATGCCTGCGCGCCATTTAAATCCCTGCCGGTAGGAAATACCGGCGCTAAAACCACCCGGAAGGGTTCCATCACCCTGGACATCATCCACATACTGGATGGTATCGATCAGAGCCCCGGAGGTGGCAAATACCCGGCGATACAGTGAGCTGGAACGGGTCCGAATGCTTTGTTTGCTGTGCAGCGTTAATCCCACCGTGATAATTTTATCCGGCTGACGGTCTTTGGCTTTGGCTTCCTCGCGATCCAGAACGATGTCGTACATCGCCCCGGCATTCCACAAAAAACCTTTTGCGCCGATGATGTCATCATATACATCAGAAAAGGAAGAGGCATCCGGGAAATCAACCTGCCGTGTATAGGCCATGTTGCCAAAAAGATACTGTAAACTAAGGCCTACAGCGAGGTCTTTGTATTTCAGACCATTGTTCCACTGAACTTTATACGTTCCACCTGATCCACGATATTGCCGGGACACCTGACCTATTTCGGAAATATGGATACTGTCCTCAATGTTATAACCAACATTGGTATAGGGCATCAGGCTTACGTTCATGCCGAGGTGCAGTGGCTTCTGCTTGCGTTCCAATACTTCATTGATGGGGTTGATCAGAGGGAAAGCAAGAGAAAGGTAACTGAGAT
The DNA here is from genome assembly GCA_020636135.1 of Lewinellaceae bacterium. Classification (NCBI taxonomy): domain Bacteria; kingdom Pseudomonadati; phylum Bacteroidota; class Saprospiria; order Saprospirales; family Lewinellaceae; species Lewinellaceae bacterium. The sequence continues at coordinate 297,928 of JACJYK010000002.1, read as the reverse complement.
TCCCTGACCAGCGGCTGACGGATTGGGAAGGTTCGGTCAGCCTGGTGCGGCCGACATTCACACCGACGTCAAAAGAAGTGGCCCGCAGATAACCCAGCGAGGCCGGATTGGCCTGATTGACGTGGTAGGGATCGGTATAGGAGGCAGATGTGCCACCAACCGATGTCACTGCGATAAAATCCTGGGAGAAGAAATCACCCAGGCCAAATCTTGAATAAGGTGAATTTACCTTTGGTTGGGCATCCATTCCCTGTACAAAAGCGAAAAGTATGATCAGGATGCAAAGCTTCCTCATAAAGATAAATTGAATCTTAAAATCCGATGTAAGCCCTCCAGAACTAGATTTGGCTCCACAAATATCTCAGATTTAAGTTGTTTTGACAAAAAAAATCCATCACCACCGGTAAGGATTACGTGCAGGCCGGGAAAGGAACGGCGAAAGCGACGAATCAGACCGCGCACCTCTTCTACCAGCCCGGCTGTTGTACCGGATCGCATGGCGTCCTCTGTGGTTCTGCCGTAAAGATTTATTCGTTCGGCAGGCTCCACCCTGGGCAGCCGTGCAGTAAAATCATGCATAGCCTGAAACCTCATCCTTAAGCCTGGCGTGATGTACCCTCCTTTAAAAGAGTTCTCCGCATCGACCAGGTCATAGGTTACGCATGTTCCGGCGTCAACAACCAATACCGGCTCACCGGGAAATTTGGCAGCTGCTGCTACCGCACCGGCCAACCGGTCCTTGCCCAACGTTTTGGGTGTCGCGTAATCATTCCGGATCGGCAATGGCAAGGTATGGTCCAGGATCATTACAGTTGAAAGCTTATTCCATGCCTTGGCCATTTCCTGTTCTAAAACGGATGTGCTTGACATTATGACGCTTACAGGAGAATACTGGTCACCAAGGTTTAATATTTCTTTAACATCACCCACCGGAAAGATTGCTACTTTCTTCAGGATATTATCCTGAAAGATGCCGGCTTTGATCCGCTGGTTACCGATATCCAAGACCAACTCTGTCATATATCCATCAATGCCGGAAGTGGCGGAAACCTGTCAGCGCCATGGCCATGCCGTGTTGGTCACAATAATCAATGCTCTCCTGATCCTTGATCGAACCGCCGGGTTGAATAACGGCAGTTATCCCTGCTTCATCCGCAATTTCAACACAATCCGGGAATGGGAAAAAAGCATCCGAGGCCATGACTGCACCCTCCAGCGTTAACCCATAGTGCCGGGCTTTCAGAATGGCCTGATTCAGGGCATCAACCCGCGAAGTCTGACCACATCCCATACCTACCAGCTGCCGGTCCTTGACCAGGCTTATTGCATTCGATTTCAAATGTTTGACACAACGTACCGCAAATAAAAGATCGGCTGTCTCCTGCTCATTACCATTCCGTACCGTACTCCAGGTCAAATCGCTTTCAGACTCTCTTTTCCGGTCTGTTTCCTGTACGATCACTCCATTTAAGATGCTTTTGTACTGGTATTTGGCGGAAGGATAGGCCTTCAACTGCAGAATGATGCGTTTTTTCTTTTTCAGTAGAAGGGCCTGTGCTTCCGGCGTGTAGTCAGGAGCAATCAACACTTCGTAAAATAGTTCATCGATTTTGGCGGCAGTTCCAACATCAATTTTCTGATTACTGATGATAATGCCGCCGAAAGCAGATACCGGGTCCCCGGCCAATGCTTTATCCCAGGCATGCTCAACCGAATCGGCCTGAGCACATCCGCAGGGGTTGGTATGTTTTAATACGGCCACGGTAGGAGCGTCATCCTTAAATTCAGTCATTAATCCCACTGCGGCATCAATATCTACCATGTTGTTGAACGAGATTTCTTTGCCACCCAACTGTATCAGGACTTCATCCAACGGGCCGAAGAAACGTCCCGATTGATGCGGGTTTTCTCCGTAACGCATGTCCATGGCAGCAGGAATGCTCTCCTTGAATGCCGGCACGTTGCTATCCCATACAGAACCCCCGGCGAAATACCGGTGTATCATTGTATCGTAGTGGGAAGAAACTGCAAAAGCTGCCGTTGCAAATTCCTTGCGGTCCTGCAGGTCCGAATAACCATCCTTTTCTGCCAGTAATGCCTCCAGCTTACCGTATTGTTGCTGGGAAGGTACGATGATCACATCCTGAAAATTCTTGGCCCCGGCACGAATCAAAGCAATGCCACCGATATCGATCTTCTCAATGATCTTTTTTTCATCACTCGTCGTGCGGACTGTTTCCTCAAATGGATAAAGATCAACAATGACCAGGTCCACGGCTGGTATATTGTATTCGTCGAGCTGGCTAAGATGGCTTTCTTCACGGCGTGCAAGGATACCTCCGAATACTTTCGGATGGAGCGTTTTTACCCGGCCATCCAGGATGGAGGGATAACCGGTCAGGTCTTCTACAGTGTTCACAGGCACTCCCAGGCTTTCAATGTACGTCTGGGTGCCGCCGGTAGAATAGATCGTAACCCCTAATTCATGCAGTTGGCGGATGATATGGTCCAGTCCTTCTTTATGGTAGACGGATATCAGGGCCGATTGGATCTTTTTCATGCTCAGAATTGGTCTGTTGATTTTAAGAAAGCGCAAAGGTAAGGAGAACGCAAGTAAGTTGAGTAGTCCGGAAGACAAGAAGTAGGGTCTGATACGAAGATAAGTCCGAAGAGAACGGCTTAGGTTAGGCTTTCCGGTGAAAAATCACGACTACCGCGGACCAGTTGTCTCAATCTATCCCGGAATCACGAAAGGAGATAGTATGGTCGCTATTGCCGGAAACAAAAAAACCGCAACGAATTGCGGTTTTTATATGCTTGTAAGAGGTCTGGCATGGATGGTTTCTCAGCATTCAACCTCTTCTACCTCTGATACTTCTTCTACCTATGATACTTCTTCTACTTCTGATACTTCTTCTACCTCTGTAACTTTTGTCACCTTTCTGCCCTCCCCTCATTCAGCTGGAGCCAGTAATTCTTTGGTGATGATCTGTTCGAGGATATTTTTGGGTAATGCCCCGGCTTGCATCATGGGCGTTTTATCCATCGGAATGAAGAGAATACTTGGGATGCTCCGGATCTGGAACACCATGGATAATTCCTGTTCTACCTCCGTATCCACTTTGTAGATGATGATTTCCGGATGTTCATTGGAAAGTTGCTCAAGGATGGGAGACACCATTTTACAGGGACCGCACCAGTCAGCATAAAAGTCAATGATTGCCGGCTTATCACCTTTATATTTCCACTCTTTTTCGGTGGTATAATCAAAAATGTCTGTCTTGAATTTTTCGGTTGTTAGTTTGACCGTTGCCATGGTATCAATTGATTTATTTTATAATGCAGGAACAAAAGTACAGCAGTAAAACTGTCTGATCTGTAACATTGGTTACATGAAATGGTTCAGTGGTTGAAGAGTACCGGTACCAGGAACCGGATAACTGCTATAGAAGAAGGATCATCTTACGGGTATGAGATTAATCCTGAGTAATAAATTAAGGTTTTGACCTCCCATTTTTCCGGACGAAGGATGACTACAGATTATTATATTTAGATTTGTTTTACCCTTAAACTGGATAATATGGCTCTCTTTAAAACGAAAAATCCTGCTCTTGGTGCCAGCACCTTCCAAACTCTTGATCACATTGACTCCGGGGCCCCCACCATGACCATTCTTGGAGCTACCCAAAAAGTGCTTCTATTGGGCTTTGCGACCTTGCTTGCCGCTATGTTTACCTGGAATTTGTTTCAACGCGCGGATGACGGCGCACTGGTGAGTATTCTGATGAAGGTCGGGTTCATCTCCGGATTCATCCTTGCTTTGATCATAATCTTCAAAAAAACCACGGCTCCTTACCTGGCTCCGGTCTATGCCGTTGCCGAAGGCCTGGCGTTAGGTGCTATCTCGGCGTTCTTTGATGATGGTGTTCCGGGCATCGCAATGGAAGCTATATTACTGACCTTTTCCATTCTGTTCGGCATGCTGATCATTTACCGGCTGCGAATCATCCGGGTGACCGACACCTTCCGGATGATCGTATTTTCAGCGACGGCGGGAATCGCCTTATGCTACATCATTTCTATGGTTGCAAATCTTTTCGGAATGCATGTACCTCTCATCCATGATAATGGGACTGTTGGCATAGTTTTCTCTCTGGTCGTTGTGGTTGTTGCTGCCCTGAACCTGCTGATGGATTTCCGTTTTATAGAGGATGGAGCTCAGCAAAATGCTCCAAAATACATGGAATGGTATGCTGCCTTTGGCTTGTTGGTTACCGTAATCTGGTTGTATCTGGAGATCCTGCGATTACTGGCTAAACTAGCCAGCCGTCGTTAACGCAGGTCCAGGATATTTCCCATATTAAAACACGTCCTGCAGCGTGGTTCGTATTTGTCTTTCTCTCCGACCAATACCGTATCCGCTTCATCGGTCAACCGGAAGGAGTGGGTGGCCAGGTTCCCGCAACGCACACAGATCGCATGCACCTTGGTGATGTATTCTGCGATGGCCAGCAGGTGAGGCATGGGACCGAATGGCTTGCCCCTGAAATCCATATCCAGCCCGGCAGCAATGACCCGGACCCCTCGATTGGCAAGTTGTTGGCAGACATCCGGCAGTTCGGGATCAAAAAATTGCGCTTCGTCAATGCCTACCACTTCTATACCATCGACCTGATCCAGCATTTCGCGCGATGACGTAATCGGGTTCGACCGGATGGCATTTTCATCATGGGAGACGATGCGTTGCTCATGATAGCGGGTATCAATCTTGGGTTTGTAGATCATCACTTCCTGATGAGCAAACTGGGCACGCTTCAAACGGCGGATCAACTCCTCCGTTTTACCACTGAACATGGATCCGCAGATCACTTCGATCCATCCACTGCGCTGCCCTTTGAAATGTGGTTCTAAAAACATCCAGAACGTAAATTATATTACATTTTTTAATAATATTTGGCATGGTTTCTGCCGCAACTGTCTATAGTGGACTGATTGGTGGAACAAAAAAAGAAATTATCAATCAATAGTTATACGAAACCAACCTGAGAATTCATTCTAATTAAAAACCAGTAGTAAGTATAACAAATATGAATTGGGATAAAGCCAAAAACAACCTGGATAAAATCAATCTTTTGTGGCAAAACATCCGCATGACGGATAACGACCTGTCACCTCTCGAGCGTGATCTGATGCTCAGCTACCTGCGTAAGCTCTATGACTCGTTTTTGGATGAGGCTGAGCCGGTACAGCAGCACCGGACCAGCTCCACCAAGACGCTGCACCAGGAACCGGTAGCAGCCAGCAAACCAGTTAAGCCGGAATACGAGCCGCGGCCCATCGTTCATCAGGAAACTCCAAAATATACGGAACCTGTTGCAAGACCAGCCGAACCACCCAAACAAGAACCGTTTGTCCATACCAATGGCACCCATTATGTGGAAGAACGGGTCACCCCATCTGAAATAAGAAGACCTGTTGCAGCCGATCCACTACCGGTCCCGGAACGTACCCTATCCGTACATCAACCCGTAATTCCGTCTGACCCGGTCATACCAGCACCTGATCCGGATCCGGTAGAAGTACCCGCACCCAGTTACACCCAAAGCATCAATCCGTCACAGGCTGTCCTGCGATTGTTCGATGCCAATAAGGCATCTGATCTGTCTGAAAAACTTTCGCAGCTTCCCATCTCGGATTTGTCCAGAGCCTTTGGGGTCAATGAGCGGATCCTGATCATCAATGAATTATTCGGAGGGGATTCCGGAAAGTTTGTTGATACCATCAGAAGGTTGAATTCATTTGCACAATTTAACGATGCCAAGGCTTACCTGGTACGGGAAATTGCCATGCCTAATCATTGGGCCGAGGATGACAAATCAGAATTAGCAACCTCCTTTATCCGGTTGATCCGCCGAAAATATCCATCTGTCTAATCCGGCTATTCATCGAAAAAGGATGCATGCAAAGCGGTACCTTAGGATTTTTGCAGGGTACGCTTAAATTAATACCATGAACCAAGGCACGGAACCTGAAGCTAGTTTTATGCAACAAGCCGGACAAAGACTGCGATGGCCGGTACTCTTGGTTGTATTGATCTGGATCGTCCAAGGGTTTCAGTATCTGTTAAATGGTCAACTAGGGGCATTGGGAATCTATCCCCACCATCTCTCCGGACTTAAAGGCATCTTATTTGCTCCTCTGATCCACGGCAGCTGGGGACACTTAATATCCAATACGGTACCCTTGTTTGTATTGACCCTCATTCTTGCCGTCTTCTATCGCCGCATTGCATTCATCAGTTTTGTACTGATCTATCTGGGCACTGGTTTGGCTGTATGGTTATTTGCACGGCCGGTTTATCACATCGGCGCCAGCGGGGTTGTTTACGGTTTGCTCTCCTTTATCTTCTGGTCCGGTGTCTTCCGGCGCAACATTCGCTCCATCGTACTGGCTCTGATCGTGACCATATTGTACAGCGGATTTATCTGGGGCGTATTGCCCATCAAGGAGGGTATCTCATGGGAAAGCCACCTCTACGGAGCACTGGTCGGCATCCTGGTAGCTTTTATATTCCGGCATGCCAAAGATCCGGATGAAGAAATACGCTACAGTTATGAAGATGAGCCTACGCAGGACCAACGCTACTTCTACGACCGGGATACATTTGACCGGCATTGACTGGATCATTTCTGCCTTCGACATTCATTCGGTTTGTTGTATCGTATCATTTCATTCTGTCACTACTAAAAAAGGGTGCCAGATTCACATCAGACACCCGTATCCAGAATATTCTTTTCTGATCATTTACTTTCTGAGGATCAAATGGTCCCCGTCTGCACCAAACTTCGATTTTAGTCTTGGTCAATGCGCATCTCCTGGATCAGAAACTTATCTCCCTGCTGTTTAAAGTAGAAGAATACACGGTATTCTCCGTCCTCAGTTGTCAGCTTGGCAATGGTAAATGAAGTTTCATCCGACTTGTTTGCCCCCTTATGGATGGGCTGGCACGATTTCGGTTTATGATCCTGGAAAAACTTCTGTAAGTGGTTGCGAACCAGTGATTTGTCGTATATTGTCTGATGATCCAGGACGTGTAACTCGATTTGGTCATCCATTTGGGCCAATAGTTGATCTACCTGCCCGGAAGACATCGCCTGGTAGATGGACTCCATATTCTGGTCCACAGCAAGCGAGGTGACTACGACAAAACTCAACAATAAGGTTTTCATATGCAATCATTTAGTTTCAATGTAGTTCTACAACGTATAAGCAAAACAAACTAAAAATGTAAACAAATGAATGCGGATGAAAATTCGATCCTGCATCTTTTACCTTTTGACGACCAGATACCGGTCCGTCACAAACAGGCTGTCAAATACCATGCGAATCGGCAGAATATAACAAGATATTAACCTAAGCATGGTATTTTTTATTGCCATTCTTCCGACTTTTGTGCCAACTAAGCCTATCAAGCAGTTATCATGACAAATAAGGGATTCTTAATCATACTGGATGGCTGGGGACATGGTCCGGATCCATCCAGAAGCGCAATAGCTCAAGCCAATACACCCTTTGTAGATGCCCTTTACCGGGACTATCCCAATAGTGAACTGATCACCTATGGAGAGGATGTAGGGCTGCCTGAAGGCCAGATGGGTAACAGCGAGGTCGGGCATCTCAATATCGGTGCCGGGCGCATCGTCTATCAGGAACTGGCGCGGATAAATAAAGCGATCCGTGACCGGACACTATTTGATAATCCCACGCTAAATAATGCTTTTCATCAGGCAGCTAAGTCCGGGAAGCCTGTGCATTTTATCGGTCTGGTTTCGGATGGTGGTGTTCACTCCCACATCAACCACCTGAAAGCGCTGATCGAAATGGCGGAATCCTGTGGATGTGAAAAGGTCTTTATTCATGCCTTTATGGACGGAAGGGACACCGATCCCAAATCCGGCGTCGGATACCTCAGGGATTTGCAACACTTCTTGCAGGGCAGGCATGCGCAGATTGCCACTGTTATCGGCCGGTATTTCGCAATGGATCGGGACAAACGCTGGGAACGTGTAAAACTCGCCTACGACCTGCTGGTCCACGGAGAAGGTAGAAAAACACTTGATCCGGTTTCAGCGGTAGAATCCAGTTATCACGAAGGCGTCACCGACGAATTTCTGAAACCCATTGTGGTGACCGATATGGAGGGACATCCATTGGCCCGGATCCAGGATGGTGACACCGTCATGTGTTTTAATTTCCGGACAGACCGTCCCCGGCAAATCACCCAGGTGTTAACCCAGCAGGACTTTCCGGAACAGGGGATGAAGGCCCTCAAACTGGACTACGTCACGATGACGGAATATGATAAGGAATTTAAAGGTTTACAGGTGGTCTTTACGACCGATAACCTGGTCAATACCATGGGTGAGGTAGTTTCTTCTCAAGGCTTAACCCAGGTACGTATCGCCGAGACCGAGAAATATCCTCACGTATCCTTCTTTTTCTCCGGTGGTCGTGAAGAAAAATTTCCGGGCGAAGATCGCATCCTGATTCCCAGCCCCAAGGTGGCAACTTACGATTTACAGCCAGAAATGAGTGCCATCGAGGTGACCGATGCCATCATGAACCGCATATCCAATGATCCCCCGGATTTCATCTGTCTGAATTTTGCGAATACGGATATGGTAGGTCATACCGGAGTATTCACGGCGGCTATTAAAGCTGCAGAAACAGTGGACACCTGTCTGAGCAGGCTGATCCCGCTTGCCATTGAAAAAAAATACCGGTTGGTAATCATAGCCGATCATGGCAATTCGGACTATATGATCAACGACGACGGAACTCCCAATACCGCTCATACCAAGAATCCGGTTCCGTGCATCGTCATTTATCCGGGACATCACTATGAGGTGTCTGACGGTATCCTGGCGGATGTAGCACCGACCTTATTGCATCTGATGGGTATTGCACAACCCCGGGAGATGACCGGCCACTCCCTGATCCGGGAACTTAAAGGAAGTTCATGACCAGGTTCCTGTTGCATTTCCTACTCCTGAGTGTCCTGGTATCGTGCTCCGATAAGGATGCGGCATCCGGAAACCTGGCTCCATTACCGGTAGATTTGCCAGCCATGCTGCATTCGATCTACCAGCAAAACCAGTTCCACCCGGTATCGAAAACCCTACAATACGCCGGTGAAGCAACAGAAACCAAACCCATCGACAGCACTGAATTTCATCAGGACCTTAAATTTCTGGAGTCTTTTGCCCTGAACGACCGTTCCTTCGCAGATCAGTTCCGGCAGACCAGGGACAACCCGCTTACGTATGAGGCTATCAGTAAAAAACCATACGTACGATCCATCATGATCTGGCCGGGTGAAACGTCAACCCCTGATTCAATCCACATTTCTTACGCTATGCATCAGATCACCGGTACCCGGAACATGGAGCTGACGCTTATTCCGGCTTACGGATTTCGCCTGGAAATACATGAAGACAACCGGATGCAAAAGAATCTGAACTTTACGGTCCGGGAAGTGTGGCAATATGAGTAATGTTGAGGATTGAATGTTGATTGTTGAAGGGTTTGTGCCGCCTGATAATACTCTTCTGAATACTGAGTACTGAATACTGTTTCCGATCCCATTAACATTTGTTAATTTATTATCCCTAAATAATAACCACTTACAAATAGCGATTATATAGATACAGTCATCCTCCACGAATAGACGCTTTTTAATTCATCTTTTAAATCAGTAATCTTATGGTCAAGCTCATTGCTAGCCTGATAGCTAGTGCTATCATGTTTTTATCAGTACCAACGAATCAATTCCAGGGCCAGGATGCAACGACCACATTCACGACGGTGAAAGAAATCTCAAACCAGGAGCTTTCGAGCGCCATTAGCCAATCTTTTGATGATGTCACGGCAGTAGAGACCGTTTCGGTCGTCAAGAACGAAGATTCCGGAGCCTATTTTTATGCCGTCACCGCCAAAAACGGTGATGAGGCGGTTGCCTTCAAAATCTCAATGAGTGAAGAAGATGCAATGGCCGAAAAGGCGCCTGAATGCGGCTGTGAAGCCACCGGAAACAACTGGAAGGTGGATAATGACATCCGCAGCTGTACCGATTCGTGTAGTTAATCCAAACGCTTCAAATAATTTCAGAGGAGGCTGGAACCATTAGGTTCCGGCCTTTTTTATTCCCGAAGAAACCCACTACGCATTAAAGATCGGGTACCTGGTCGGCTTCATTAACCGGTAAAAACTGCGCAAGACTGTCCATTAATGTCCGATACACGGCTTGAAGAGCCAGATTGGTGTACTCGTCAGGATCGGAAGAATGATCGTACAATTCTTCACTTCCATCGGCATATCTTATGTAACGCCACCGATCCGTACGTAATGCATGATTTCCTTTCCCGTACGTAGACAAAGCCGGTCCCAGCTGCATGGGCCTATTTTGCAATAAAGGAACCAGGCTGGTACCGTCTACATCCGGTACCGGCAACCCGCACAGTTCACTCAGGGTCGGATAGATTACACTAAGATCGACCGGTATATTTTCGACCGAACCAGGAGAAGTGACGCCTGGAGCAATAATGATGAAGGGTACATGGTTGGTTTTTTCCCAAAGGGCAAATTTTTCAAAGTGTTCCTTTTCACCCAGGTGGAATCCGTGATCGGACCATAGGACAATGATGGTGTTGTCTCGATACGAACTTTGATCCAGAGCATCAATGACCCGTCCGATCATATCGTCTGCAAAACTGGCACAGGCCTGATATGCCTGTACGTAGGTCCTCCAGGATTCCGGTTTGATTTTCAGGGACTCCATCATACCGGTCCAGAACCAATCGGAAGGCTCCAGCAAAGTCCTGGCTCCTTGCGGCAAGTCCCTCATATCGTCCGGGGAAGTGTCTGGCATCGTCAATGTTTCCATCGGATACTGTTCAAAGTAGTCCGCTGGAGCAAAAAATGGTGAATGCGGTTTGTAGATCCCGACATTCAGGAAAAATGGATCACGGTGTTCTTTTTCCAGGAAATCCACAGCATATTTCATGGTGCGGTAGTCCGCAGTCTCCTCGATATGCTCCGGCCACATCCCCCAGTCGGTATTCCTGGTACCATAGTCTTCCAAACCATTCAACTTGTGCGGAGGATATGGTTCGTTTATGCTCATCATCAAATATTCATTGAAGGAGCCGTTGTCGTGAAAGGCCCAGTCTTTGTGGTGATGAAAGATCTTACCGGCACCGGCGACATAGTATCCGTGGTCTTTAAAATACCTTTGAAGTGTAGGTTTACCGACAGTCGCACTGCGCCAATCCGAGGCATTACCATATACTCCTGTCCGGCTGGGTCTCAGGCCGGATAAAACGGAAGCCCGGGAGGGATTGCAGGCAGGTGAAGCGGAATACGCCCGGGAGAAGAATACACCCCGGCTCGCAAGTCTGGCCAGGTTTGGTGTCCTGATGGGATTCGCCGGATCAAACAAGGTAATCCAGTCATTCAGATCATCCACCACAATCATCAGTACATTGAGCGGTCCTTTTACTTGATCCGGTGCAGACCGACAGCATACCATCACGAGGAATAAATAGGTTGGAAGCAGGATGCGTATCACGGTCTGATCTGTTTATTATTCGCCCGTAAATCTTTATACGTCAGATCAGTCGCTGTGAGCGGTTCACCCAGGAATAAACTGAAAAACCACCCGATGATGAAACAGGATACCACTCCCGTCATGGAATACAATAACAGATGTACCGGTTGATAATACGCGACCAGGGTCTGGATTCCAATACTGCCGATGATCCCGATCATGGCGCCGACGGATGTCGCCCTGCGCGTCAGGATACCCAATAAAAATACACCACCTACCCCGCCGATGATCAGGCCCAGCACTTTCTGAAACTCATCCCACAGGGACTTGATATCCCAGCTCGACATCAATATTGCAAAAAATATTCCGGCAGCGCCAAAAACGACTGAGGTGATCCTCGCCACATAAAGGTGACTGGCCATAGGTGTCCAGTTAAAACGCAAATGAAAATCCGTCACATAGGCAGCTGCCGCAGAATTAATGCTACTGGACAAACTGCTCATGGCCGCTGCAAAGATACCCGCGATCAGCAAGCCATAAATTCCGGTCGGAAGCTGGGAAGAAATGTACCAGGGAAGGAGGGCATCATTATTTGCCAGCGACGGATTGAGCTCTTCCGGAAATCGTTTGAAAAAGACATACATCGCTGTGCCCAGGAAGAAAAAGATCACGGTAGCCGGGATGGTTAGTATGGCATTGGTCCAGACACTTCGATTGGCCATTTGTCTGGAGCTGGTGGTGAGGTATCGCTGTACCAGGGTCTGATCCGTACCGTAGGTGGTCAGATTGGCAAAAACCCCACCGATTAACATGACCCAAACCGTAGGCTGCTTCAGCGAGAAATCCAGGTTGATCACATTAAACTTGTGATTTGACACAGCCACCTGAATGGCTTCACCAATGCCTCCATCCAACTGGGATAAGATCAGGCCAAGACACAGTATAGCTCCACCCATCAATACCACGACCTGAACCACATCCGTCCAGATGACCGCTTCAATGCCCCCCATCATCGTGTAGATCAAACTGATCACTCCCATCAGAACGATGCAGGTAATGATGTCGATGTTGGTTACCACATTTAGTGCCAGGGAGGGTAAGAAAAGTACGACACCCATCCTTCCAACCTGATACAGGATGAATGATGAGCTGCCCAGTAACCTGACAGTAAGATTAAATCGCTTCTCCAGATATTCATAGGCGGTGGTAATGTTCAGGTTCCGGTAAAATGGGATAAACAGGATAATGATAATCGGGGCAACCAAAAATATGGTCATATTCATCATAAAATAAGACCAGTCGGTGGCATACGTTTTGGCGGGAATAGCCATGAAGGTAATGGCACTCAGGGCCGTACCGAAAATACTAAGTCCTGCCGCCCACCACGGCACCCGATTCCCTCCTTTGAAGTAGTCATTGACATCTTTCTGCCGGTTGGAGAAGAAATAACCCATAAAACCCAGCAAAGCAAAATAGATGATGATAACCAGGATGTCCCAGACACCCAGGGTCTTTTTATGGTTCTCCGGAATGATCTTCAGGACTTTTGGTGTGCGTACGCCCGGCCGGATCTCTCCGGAAGGCAAAATGAATCCGCCGTCCCAGCTGACGACCGTGGTCGTCACCTGTCCGGTGGTTGGCAGGTCTCCTCTGATTTCCATTTCCTGTGTAATGGTATTGAAAATCCTGATTTTGGTTTTAAATCCCGGATGTCCGGTGATATGACCGGTCAGGGCCCTATCCAGGCGCTTCATTTCTGAAGAATCGCCTGCAGATTGGGCTAATTGCAGTGTGTCACGCAATGCAAGTTCCCTTGACATCAGCTCACCATCCGCTCCGGAAGGAAATACGATGGAGGCTGCGCCTAATGGGAAAGCGGTTCCTGCCATCACGGTAAATGCAACGTTCTGGTTCAGCCGGGACCATCGCCCAAGCTCCGGGTCATACACGTAGCCATCCTGTAATAAGGTTATCGAACCATCCTGGGTTATCGTCCGGCCACTGAAAAGATAGAAACAGTTATGGTTGCCATCACTCTGGGACGCAGCCAATGCGAAACTCCGGGGCGGTCCCGGCAGGTCTTCGAGTTGCTGCCACCCACCTTTCAGTGCATTGGCTCCACTGACCGGATAGCGCCAAAAAGTGTTGGTGCTTACCCCTGCCTGATCTCCACCACCGGCAACGTATACGTAATCGCCTACCACCGTAAAAGCAAAATCAGATAAAGCCATGGGCAATGGTTCACCTTCATCGATCTGGCATGATCCGGTCACCGGGTCCAGGTTGACAAGCCAGGATTGATCCGTAGTACCACTTATGTTCTTCCCACCGAAAACGAACAACCCACCGGGTACCGGTACGCATCCTCCATAAGCCAGCGGTTGTGGCAATACCGATGCTGATAATTTCCACTCTATTGTTCCATCCTCCCTTTTGGTCAGATAGAAAATACCGTCGTAATACTGTTTTATTCCACCCTCCCAGGGCATCCCCTCCGGGAAGTTGGCTCCTCCTGCAAGCACCAGGGCACCTTCAGTGACTCCTATGTAGGGTCCAGCCAATCCAGGCTGGGTTTGAAGCCCCTTATTTGGCGGCAAATCGGGAAGGAATTCAAATTGAAAAGGCTCCTGTGCATGACTCACAGCGACCATAAACAACCCCAATATCACATAGATCATATTCCGGATGACAAGACGCTTCATAGGCTGGCTGATCCTTTCTATTTCAGGTTTTTGTCGTTGAACTGGTGTGTAAGCAATGCATTGGCTATCTGTTATGCTCTAGTTTCGGATCTGGTCAATTTTAACCGCGAGACTGTCCATCAGCTGCTTAAATTCCTTTCTCTGCGCCAGATTTACGGCTTCGACCCGGTTTTCGTGTAAATCATACAACTCCCGGTCAATCACTTCCATCCCGGGGAATTTCCTCCATTCGGTGAACCGGTATTCCGGCGTGCGTATTGAATAACCCATGATCTGAGGATCCTGTTGATTGATGGCAGCATACGGACGTACAAATTGACTGAGGGCCACCGGGTCTTTGTTCATCTCCTGACCAAATAACAATGGTTTGATGCTGTTACCCTGCACATAATCAGGTACCGGAAAACCGGCGAGATCGACCAGGGTCGGATAGACATCGAGCAGCTCAACAATATCATTTTCTTTTCTGTTTTGGGCAACAGGCCCTCCCGAGAAGAGTAGCGCAACGCGCGTAGCTGCTTCAAAATTGGTAGACTTGCACCAAAGTCCGAAATCCCCCAGATGGTATCCATGGTCAGACCAGAGGACTACGATGGTGTTCGAAGCAATGTCCAGCTGCCGGAGTGTCTCCATCAATTTGCCGATCTGAGCATCCACATAGCCGGTACTTGCATAATATCCATGGAGCAGTTCCAATTGCTTTTCCCCATCAATTGGTCCCTCGGGAACAATATCCTCATAGCCTCGCAATTCGTTTGAATTGGTCATTGCGAGTTCCGGCGTCCCGTCCGGTGCATTGAGATGGGTCAGTTCTTCCGCAAAATCAGATCGCTGGTAATAATCCCAATATTTCTTAGGTGCTGAAAAAGGCAAATGGGGACGCCTGAACCCCACTGCCAGGAAAAACGAAGTGTCTTTCAATTCATGCAATAACCGGATTGCTGCATCTGCCACCTTGCCGTCAATGTAAGCACTGTCTGCAACCGCTGCCTCCTCAGTAGCAGCAGCCTTACTCCGGGGAGGGATCAGATTTTCCTCCAGATTGTATTTGTGCCCGGCATCGTTCTTTGTCACATTGTAATAGGATTCGCCAGACCAGGATGCCGGGTCTTTGAAATAGGCGCCGTCATGATATATTTTGCCAACTTCCCGGGAACTGTACCCGTGATCTTTAAAAAATTGAGGCAGTGTGACCACATCCGGATTCTTTTCCCTGAAGTGCGTCTTTAATGTCCAAACACCAATGTTATCCGGTCTCCGGCCAGTCATGAGTGATGCCCGGGACGGATTGCAGACTGCTTCCTGACAGTAGGCATTTTCAAAAAGCACCCCGGCCCTGGCCAGTGAATCCATGACCGGAGAGATCATGGTCTTGTTTCCATAACATCCTAAAACAGGACGGAGGTCATCAATTGCAATAAACAGAATATTGGGAGGCCTCTGCTCTGGTTTTTGCTCTGTACAAGCAAATAGATTCAGCATTAATAAAATACATCCTGTAAACCTCATCCTGATCAATTTACATTACACGGGGCTATACACCTGATCCATCTGCAATACTCTGCATATTCCGCCTCACCCTCCAATAGCATAAGCCTGCGCATATCTTTTATTTTTATAGTTCACGACCCGCCTCCTCAGATCTTCCAGGATCGCTTTGTATTGATTTTCACCGGTTACATTCTTTCGCTCGAAAGCTTCCTGCCGCAGATCGTACAATTCCTCAAACTGAGGAATATCTGCATCCGTCCCGAACCATCCGGTGTACCGAAATTCACCAGACCGGACCGTGTATCCCATATGGGTTGGCCTGACCTTGCCGGAAATGGCACCATAAGGCCGGAAATATTGAGAAAAAGCAAAATGGGTATTTTGCTTCCTGGATTTTTTCATCTGGTCTACCAATGAAATTCCTGACACCGGGTTAGCAAGTTTAAGTCCCGCCAGTTCTGCCAGTGTAGGATATATGTCCAGCAGTTCAACCACATCACTTATGCTTTTAGCAGCCATTCCGGGCACTTTAAAGATCAATGGAACATGTGTGTCCAGTTCAAAATTGGTATGTTTATGCCACAGGTTCTGCTCCCCGAGATGATAACCATGATCTCCCCACAACACCACAATGGTATTCTTATCCAGGCCGGTGGCTTTCAGCTCATCCAGTATTTTACCAATCTGCTCATCCACAAACGTGATGCATGCATAATATGCTCTCCGCAGGGAATCCATGAGTGATGATCTGACCGGACCCTGGTTTGGCACATCTTTATATCCCCGTAGTTCCTGCCAGTGGTGGAAGGCTATGTCCGGCGCACCCTCCGGTCGCAACTGATCCTTTTCCGGTAATGAAAAGTCACCTTCAGCATAGCTATCCCAATACTTTTGAGGCATCGAGTAGGGAAGGTGCGGCTTCAGAAAACCTGCTGCCAGAAAAAAAGACTGACCCTCTTTCTGGTAATGGTGCAATTTATTGATGACCTCCGTGGCTATTTTCCCATCCGTGAAGGCCGTATCCGGTGCATCCGTGATTTCAAACGAAACTCCTTTGCCTTTGGTTTGGTTTCCCGGCTGTACATACGTGTTTACTTTGGATGTCGTTTCAAACTGGGCCGGCTCACTCCAGGATTCGGCATCCTGGTAGCCCTCCGCGAAATGAAATATTTTCCCGATGCCGCAGGTGGAATAGCCTGCCTGCGTAAAGAGTTGGGGAAGGGTGACAATATCCGGGTGCAAGGTTCTGAAGTGAGTGACATGATCCGTAACACCTGCTTCGTCCGGATGCAGGCCGGTAAGTAATGAAGTTCTGGAAGGTGCACACGTTGCCTGCTGACAATAGGCCCGTTCATACCGGATTCCTTCTTTAGCCAATGCGTCAATGTTTGGTGAAATAACCCGGTGGTTGTCATAACATCCCAGGTCAGGACGCAGATCATCGACTGCTATGAAGAGCACATTGGGCCTGTCCGGGACAGAATCCGGAATAACCAATCGTCCGATTAGCAAGAAAAAATAGAATAAGATCTGCATTATTTCCACACAGGCTTTTTCGGTGTCATAAGTTCAAGATAAGGCACGATCCTTCTCGGTTTCTGATCCACCCCGGTTTCCATGATCGCCTCAAAGACTTTCCGTGCCACTTCCGGATCAATCATGGGATCCTGCGTTTTCTTTTGCCAGTCGAGCAATACAGTCTGAAGCCTTTTCAGTATTTTCTGGTATGCGGCATCATTGGCCAGGTTAACCAATTCATTGGGGTCTTTCTCCAGATCATACAATTCATATTCCGGTGGATACTTCATCCGCTGGTATGCCTCATAAACGACTGGGGAAGCTATACGCTTCAGCTCCTCTTCCGTAATTTCCACCGTGTGATCGAGGGTAAAGGCATATCCCGGATTTTCAATACCGGTGACCAGGTTATGGATAAGTTTATAGCGTTCGTCCCTGACCGACCGCTGGGGATAGGGGTTGTGATTGGAATGGGTGTGGTATTCTGCAAACAGGTATTTACGATCCCGGGCTTTTTTTCCCCGGATGTAGGGGATCAATGATCTTCCTGGCAAATATCCGGGGATGGACAATCCGGCCGTTTCCAAAAAAGTTGGGTATAAGTCGATGGTACTCACCATCGCTTTGGTTCTTAACCGGGCCGGATGACTCGGGTCGTAGATCAGCATCGGGATCCGCAAGCCTCCTTCCAGACTGGTCCTTTTTCCGCGCAGCAAGTCTGCTCCATGGTCGCCGATATAAACAATCAATGTATTCTCTGCTTTACCGGTACGTCTTAATGACTCTAAGAGATCTCCCACATATTTATCCAGCCGCATCATACAATTGTAATAATCGGCAGTCTTTTGTTTAAGCAGTGAATCCGTCACCTCCATGTAGGGAAGCGCCTGAACTTCGTCTCCGACCAACGGAACTGCGGGAACACCGTCAACCTGCGGTGTAAACGGTGCATGGGCATCCGGATAGTTGACTTGCAGGTAGAATGGTTTATCACTTGCCATCATAAACTGTTCTGCCTGTACGGCATACTGGTCCAGATGTTTACGCCCGAAATTACTTCCGGTTAGTTCTTTGGACTGCGGCGCCCAATCGAATGGAAATGCAGATTCCGGGTTTACATGCAGTTTACCGATGATTCCCGTGGCATAGCCGGCCTCTTTCAGGCTGGTCACGACATTGGGTATATCGGCAAAGTACATCTGGTATTCCCAGGTCGCCAACCCGATTTGTCCATGCTGGTGCGGGTATAACCCGGTAAGAAAAGATGCTCTCGACTGCGAACAGCCGGCCTGAGGAACAAACGCCAGTTCAAAGAGGGTTCCTTTATCTGCCAGTTGATCGAGGTTGGGTGTGTTAACCGGCGCACCATAACAACTCATCTCAGGCCCGTTGTCTTCCGAAACAATGAAAAGGATATTTGGATGCACTTTCACCTCTTGTGGTGCATAAGACGATTTCATGATGAAAAACAACGCGAGAAACAAGTACCAATTTGGAATCATACCTGATAAATTGACTATAAATTAGATCAGTATCTCCCGATTTTTTCCGGACCGGTGTCCATGGATAATACCGTGGCATCAAAACTGTCCTTCAATAACTTAAACTTAATGTCCTGATAGTTGGGGTCATTCCATAAATTATGGAATTCATCCGGGTCTTTCCTCAGGTCAAATAGTTCGCCCATGGGATGGCCGTGATAAGTGATCAGCTTGAAATCTTTGGTACGGTACATGGTAGCGAATCCTATCTGGCCGGCTTGCGCTTGTCCGTCATCGTAGAATTCACTACGTACAAAAGACTTATGCTCATCTGCATTTGCCTGGCCTTCAAGTATTGGTAGCAAGCTCGTCCCCTGGATTTGTTTATCCACTGGTAGCCCCGTCAATTCAAGTAGCGTCGGGACGATGTCCATCAATTCTACCAGTGCTTCACTGCGAAGATTTTGTTTGAATTTTACGGGATACCAAAAGATCAGTGGTACCCGGACAAGGCCTTCGTAAAACCGGCAGCCCTTAGCCACCAGTCCGTGATCACCCGCCATGTCCCCATGGTCAGAGGTAAATACGATGAGGGTGTTTTCCAACTGGCCGGTTTCTTCCAGGACTTTCAGGATCCTTCCGATGTTTTCATCAATCAAATCTATTTGCGCCCAGTATTGAGCGAGGCGCATTTTATTTTCATGATCCGGATATTGCTTTGGTTTCGATTGGAACATGACATTATTAAACACACTTTTTTCTTCCAGGTCCGAAGGCTGAAAAAGTGGCCCGGCTATGTCATCGACCTTATACCGGTCCAGGTATTCCTGGGGTGGATCAAAAGGTCCGTGGGGATCGTAAATATTCAGGCTGAACAGCCAGGGCCATTCGCGCTTTTCCTTAATGAAATCAATAGCCCGGTCAGTACACCAGGTAGTTTGGTGGTATTGGGTAGGTACGTATCCCAATTCTTGTTTCAATGCAAGTACATCGACCCCACGATCCCGGTAGTAGGTAAGGTAATCATTTGTGGAACCGCCCTGGTAAGGGCTGTGACTGTAGTAAAATACCTGGTACCCGTCATCCAAGGGTCTTTTTTCAGGCCGGTGCGCCATCGCGGTGGAGAGATGGAGTTTCCCGGCCAATCCACATTCGTATCCGGCGTCTTTCAGTGTTTCTGTCACCAGGGGAGCAGCTTCAGGCCATTCCGCAGCGCCATTTTTCGTAGCATGAACCCGGGAAGGATACATACCGGTCAGAAAGCTTGCCCGGCTCGCCGTACAAAATGGCGCCTGGCAAAAACTGTAATCAAAGCTTACGCCCTCATGAACCAGCCTGTCGATATTCGGTGTTTTTACAAATGGATTCCCGAGGGCCCCAATGGTATTCCAGCGTTGCTGATCGGTGCAAATCCATAAAATATTAGGCGCGTCCCCATCCACTTTAATAAATGGTGCATTCCAGCTTGACTGCTTTTTCTCTTTTTTGCCAGTATCCTGCGCATGGACCAGAGGAACCAGCAAGACCGAGGCAATCAATACAAGAAATAGCTTATTCATATGCAGAGGATAAATCTGTATTAATGATAGAAATTAATTCGGTTGACCGGTATTGTCTCCATGGATTAACTCATTGACAGGTATCTGTTCGAAGGTCATATCGGCCTGGCTTCCTTCGTATAAAATACCAATCGTATTCTCATCGATAGAAGTAATACAGGAATAACCGCGGCCTTTGTTTGAATCCAGCAAAAGCCAATATTTTTCTGGCCAGGTATTGCCATCATCCAGGCTCGCTTTCAGCGTCATATGTGTCCTGCTTTGTTTTGAATTTGGATTTGAAAAAAACAAAATTTCCCCGGTCTTACCCTCCAACCGGTAAGGGTGTTTGTGGATCGAAGCCATACAGGTGGGTTCAATCAATGCATGCCTTGAGGTCGGATGTTCTGTCCAGGTATTGCCCAGGTCTTTGGTTATGGAGATCACCCTGCCATTATCATCGCCGAGATTGCCACGGTTAGGATTAAAGCGCATATTCAACATGATCGAACCGTCACTCAGCTGGACTGCCATATTTTCAGTGGTGTTGGAATATGCTGGGTTACTCGTCTTCCAGGTCCTTCCGTGATCCTGGCTATACGTTATGTTCGAAAACGGTTCTCCATGATTATCCCGTCCCTGGGTAGGAAAAACCAGGGTGCCGTCGGCAAGCGTAATGCCGTGACCAGGTGCCGGTGCCCATAGCCACCATTCCTGCTTTTTGCACATCCTGGTGAGGTTCACTGGTTCACTCCAGGTCTGGCCGTCATCATCGGAATGCGTCAGCAGAAATTGTGCTGTTTCTTTCACATCAAATCCAGGTTGCGACGCCCGACCTCTCCACTGATGCGCCCAGGCTGCAGAATCCTCGGTTAAGCCTTTGATCCAGTGTCCATTGGCATCAAGCACGCCATACATCCACAGTCCGGCAATATAGATGGTTCCCGTTTTATCATCGACCAGGATGGAGGCATCGCTTATGCCATTGAATTTTTCCGGCAGGCCTCCCCATGTTCCCCGGTCCAGAGCAATGCGCATGGGTTCCCACGTATTTCCCCGATCGGTACTCCGACTCACACCGATATCAATATCTCCTTGCAGGTCCCTGCTCTTTTCACGGCGTACATCGTAAATGGCAAGTAAACTTCCTGCTTTCGTCGTAACCAAACCGGGGATTCGATACGTGTCTACATGATCATCCAGGTGTTTTCTGACGCTTACCCCGAAACGCTGTATAAAAAGAGTACTGTCGGACGTATTGGATGATATCTGATGCTGATTGACCTTAATCCCGGGACATTGCACCGAAAGTCCGTGCAATAAGTCCGCATTGCCCGTTAAATCACAGGTGATCAAAAAGTAACTGGTATCCGCTAAAAGCTTTTGCTGGCCGGTAAAGGTCAGGGTGGGTTTGAATGACAGGACAGTTCCGAATCCAACCGGATCATCGGTCAGGGCCCACCGGTCTGACTGTCCCATATACCAGGCTTGAATGCCGGCTATATCATCTGATGTTGCATTTCCACCCATCGTTATAGTAATCTCCGAAAGCTCGACCGGCTCATTTCCAGAATGGACCACCCGGACCTGCAGAATAGGATTATGGTCTTTATATTTCAAAATTGGTGTATGATCCCGGTGGCTTGAATAGGTCGTGTCCACAGGTAACGGATGACCACATCCTGTGACCAATACGATGATCACCAGTTCAAAAAATGCTTTTATGAAATACGTTCGAATCATAGAATACCCAGTCAATTTTAAGTTTCAAGAAGTCCCGGTATGCTCAATCAATACCCCGGAGTCTGGATAATTGCCGGATTGGAATTTATGGAGGCGGCATTTACCGGCCATAACAATAAATTTTGTTCACCTTCCCGACCCTGAAGCGCCGGAACCATATCGTAAACCTTACCAAACCGGATAAGATCCCACCAGGCTTTACCTTCCGCAGCGAATTCACGCAAGCGCTCATCAAGAATAATGTCGTTTACCTCGGATTGGGATAGCCCTGCCCCATAGTAATTGTCTTCCTTATAGGCTCGTTGTGCAATCTTGTTGAGCTGGACAATGGCTTCTGCGGTATTTCCAAGTGCATTTTCAATTTCAGCCTTGAACAAAATGGCCTCGGCCAGGCGGTATACTTTAATATCCGAAGTGAAAAAACGAGTCCCATCGCTCCATTCACCAGGATATTTATTGATCCATTTAAAGCGCTGATTGCCTTCCTCATTATACGATTCCAGTGATGCAGGCGCCCTGGTGTCATTGGTGCGCTCAAACAAGAAGGATTCAAATTCATCCGTAAAGGTAACCCACTGCTGATGACTACCCACCTTCACCGGATTTTCAACCAGGCTTTTGTCATTCAGATACTGAACAGCCACGAGCCAGTCTGCTGCGAATCCGCCTTCGTATTCGTCACGGGCAAAATTCAAAGCGAAGATGATTTCATTGTTATCATCGGAAGAAAAGAGACTGGAGAAATCATCAGCTAGCTGATAGCTGCCATTATTAAGTACAGCGTCAACCGCTGATTTGGCAGCATTAAGGGCATCTGTTCCCCCATTTTGTGTCTTGGCCATCCACAGATTGAAGTCTGCCTTCAACATGAGCACTGCAGCTTTTGATCCGGCTTTCCGTGACCCCGGAGCATCATCCGGAAATAAACCGGTAGAGGCATCGATGTCTTTCTTCACCTGGCTAAGAACCTCTGCTACCGGAGACCGGCTGGGATAAAGATCGTCCTGGGTGTCGGACTCAAAACCGGCAAGTACGATGGGTGCATCTCCCCAGACGCGTGCAATGTAATAGTAAGAAAACGCTCTTAAGAAATAGGCCGTCGCGAGGGTGTAGTTTTTCGTATTTGCATTTGAAAATGGAATTTCAGGTACGTATTTTAAAATGAGATTGCAGTCGTTGATGGCCTTGTAAATGGCCGCCCAGTTGGTACCTACATCCAGATCGTCCAGAGAATTGAGATACAGATCCTGAAAAGAAGCCTGTGAACCGGTCGCATCACCGAAATGCCCGGTCCGGTAATCTCCCCATTGAATATAGGCATCGCTCAGTGCTGCCCGAAACTGGGATAAAGCACCATTGAGAGCTGCGACAGCATCTCCTTCCGATTGCCACATGGAAGCAGCTGTGATGACACTACGGGGAATGACGTTGAGATCTTTTTCACAGGATGGAAGGAAAACGGCCATTCCAAGGATGAATAAGAAACGATATGAAGCTTTCATTTTTGTTGCTTTGAATTTTAATTAAAGGGAAACTTTGATGCCTGCTGCCAACTTCCTTACCGCCGGGTAATTGTTGTACCCGGATCCATAGGTCGTCTCGGCTCCATCTTCGGGAGATGCACCGAGCAGAGAAGTAAAATAATGCAGATTGTATCCGGACAGATATACACTGGCACCTTTGATGCCTACCTTCCGGAAGGTCTTTTCCGGGATCTGATACCGCAAAGTGACTTCACGCAGACACAGATAATTCGCTTTGAAATTGAATGCGCTTGAAGTTCGTGCAAAGTTGTTACTGCCATCCCCCGGGTCGTTGGCCGTAAGACGGGCATAGGTGGCGCCCGTGTTTTCCGGAGTCCAGGTGTCATTGGCCTGGACGACCAGGTTGTAGTTGTAAGCAAACGTATTCATGAAGTAGCGCATGTAGGAATTGTCATTGATGGAATGACCCAATGCCCAATCCATGACTACATTCAAAGAAAAATTGCGGTAGTTGAAATTGTTGTTCCATCCACCGGTGGTGTGAGGAACGGTCACGCCGAGTTCAAATTGGTCCCTGGAGTCGATGATGCCATCGTTGTTGCGGTCAACCCACTCATAATCGCCGGGCAACTTCCGACCCTTGATCCGCTTGCCATCCACCGGACTGAACCCTCTGGATGCTTCATCGTAATTGGCATTGTCCGCCTGCTCCTGAGTCTGGATGATGTAATCAACCATATACCCGTAATAACGGTAGAGTGGCTCGCCTTCAGCTATGCCTCCATAATCCAGGGTGGGGTCATCCGGGTCCAGGACAATGCCACCGATCCGGTTCTTGTACCTTCCGTTATCCGGTAATTTTAACACCAGGTTTTTCACGAAACTCCAGGTTAACCCGGTGGTCCAGTTGAAATGATCTCCCTTGTAAACCAGTGCATCCGTTTCAAGATCGAATCCATAGAAACGCACTTCCCCAATATTCGTTTCCACACTGGAAAATCCAGAAGTGTTGGGCAGCGGTTTGCTGAACAGGAGATTATTGGTCAACTTATCGAAATAATCTCCGGTGATATTAATCCGGTCGTTAAAAAATCCAATGTCCAGACCGGCATCCAGCTGCGTGGATGTCTCCCAGGTAAGGTTATTGTTCGGCATTTGCACGGAGCGGATAGCCGGGTTTCCATCATACTTACCTTCCACAGAATAGATACCCTGGGCATCATAACGACCTACCTGATTATTACCGGTCTGACCGTAGCTTACCCGCAATTTCAGATTACTGACCGTGGGAAAACTTTGCATAAAGTCCTCTTCGGAGATTCTCCATCCCAGCGATCCGGCGGGAAAGACACCCCATTGGTTACCCTGGAGGAAACGCGAAGAGCCATCCCTACGCAAAGTGCCGGAAATGAAATATTTTTTACGGAAATCCAGTGTCACACGGCCGAAATAACCCAATAGGGTTTCTTCGTGTATTTCACTGCTGGCATCGGTTTTAGTCGGTGCCGCATTCAGCGTTTGAATTTTATCTGTACTTGCCCCTTCAGCTTCTGCATTCACGTCTTTAAAGGTGAGGTCAAGGTAGGAGTAACCTGCAACCGCTGACAAGCCATAGTCTCCGAATACCTTGTCGTAGGACAGGTATGCTTCCAGTTTTGATTGTGCATCGGATGAAAATGAGGATTCGGCATGCCTGGAGCCATCAAACTCCTGAGCGAGCATAAAAAAATCACGCTGCCAGTTACGGGTATAATAAGAAGTGGCCAGATTGGCTTGCAATCCATCCACAATTTCCCAGTTAAGCAGACCTCCTAAAGTCAGTCGCAGTTCTTCGCGGTTATCCCGCCGGACGTAATCGTTCCATAAGGGAGCCGGGGATGTTGCATTGTATCCGGGAGCAGGCGTACCATCAGCCCAGTATACCCGGTGGGTGGCAGCTGTGGCCAAACCACGGGAAATCACATTCTGCTGGTTATAAGGCACCTGAGAGGTGCTCTTGGTCATGGAAATATTCGTGCTGAGCTTTAACTTTTTTGACAAATTAGCGTCGACATTTGATCGCGCACTGACCCGGTTCCAGCCAGAAGACAGGGCGATGCCTTCATCGCCGGTATAGCCCAGGCTTCCGGAATACCTGACCTGTTCATTGCCACCATTAATCCCCAGGAAATAATTCTGCCACAATGCCTTACGGAAGAGCAGATCCTCGGCAGGGTTGTTCTGGAAGATCAGTGTCTTGGAAGGATCCAGCGGATCCTGCATGGATTCATAACCTGCCGGCACGCTTTCGCCATCCTGTAAATATCGCGTTGTATAGATTGAACTTTCGGTATTGCCCGAACTGGCAGAATAGCCCGATTGCTGATTGCGTGCCGGAAACGGGCTGGTGGCTACGATGGGCCGCACCGCGGAAATGTACTGGCGTGCATCCATAAAATCATAGAATCGCTCAAATTCCTGCTGGGCCAGAGTAGCTTCAAACGTGATTCGCGGCGCCTGGTTCAGTTTGCCCCGTTTCGTTGTAACCAAAACCACACCATTGGAGGCGCGTGATCCGTAAATCGCAGTAGAAGCAGCATCTTTCAGTACTTCGATCGAGGCGATGTCGTTTGGGTTGATGTCACTCAGGCTCAATTCTACACCATCGATCAATACCAGCGGTGCATTGCTCTTATTAATGGATGAACCTCCGCGAATTCTAATCTCCGGATCGGACCCGGGTGCGTTATTACTGGAAAATACCCGTGTTCCGGCTATTCTTCCCTTGATGCCTTCCCCAACATTGCTGATTGGATTATCCGCCAGAGTTTCCCCATCCAGTTTGGATACCGCAGTAGTCAGGGTCCGCCTGGAATTGGTTCCATAACCAATCACCACGACCTCATCCAGTTTCTTGACATCCGGTTGGAGGACTACATTTACGGTAGAGAGTTTACCGACGTTAACTTCCTGGTCTGAAAAGCCAATGTAGCTGAAGACCAATACGCTGTTTACGGGAACATCGATGGAAAACAAGCCATCGAGGTCCGTAATTGTCCCTTTACCGGTGCCCTGGACAGAAATGGTAACCCCCAGTAAAGGTATCCCGTCCTCTCCAGAGGTAACCACTCCGGTAACAGTATTGGTTTGACTGAGCGCTGCTGCTGAAAAGAGTAACCATAAAAAGGTGTACAGTCCCGCTCTAAATGGAAATTGTGTAACGAATTTCAATCTCATTGCGATTTACTTTAAAAAATGGTCAATTTATTTTAGCTCTGATGGATTGTTGATTTTACACTTAATTGGTTTTCAACCATTTAGTTATCCTTCATAATCCATCGATAATCCGGACTCAACCGCAACTGATTGCAATCTCATCCTTGGTTTTTAATTTGTATCCCATCAAAATGCAGCGGGCTGGTATTGGATAATGAAAAGAAATCGATAGCTACCAGATCATTATAAAGGTTCTTCAGTTCGGTGGGGGACAACTGACCCAGAGGCGTTCTACAGGGGCCACAGTCCACGCCGATTATTTTCATGATGGCTTTACCACAGACAATACCACCTCCATATTTTTTTAGTACCTGGACCAGTTTCACAGAATGTTGTTGCATCTTCCTGGCCATTTCCAGATCCCCGGAATCAAAGGCTTCCCATAATGCCTGATAGACCGGAACGAAATAATTATAGGTACTACCTACCGCTGCCTGAATACCCAGAGCCAATCCACACAGCAGCGTTTCATCAAAACCGTGCAGGATCTCAAACTGTCCGCCTTCCAACATCAGGCATTCGTTCATCTCCATCAGGTCATGGTGTGTGAATTTTATGCCGATCAGGTTTGGAATACGGCCCTTAACTTGTTTCAGAAATTCCGGCATAGGCAAATTCACGCCCGACATTGAGGGTATATGATAATAGTATACCGGTGTATCGGGGCACTGGTTAGCCACCTGTTCGATGTAATGCACGAGATCAGGGACGGTCGCAGGTTTAAAAAAAGATGGCCCGATCACTCCGACGGCACTGGCTCCGATATCCTGTGCATGTGCTGCAAGTTCCTGACATACCTTCAAACTGGCGCTTCCCACGTGCACGATGATCTTAAAGTCCGGTGTATCGTATTTCATCCACTCTTCTGCAACGCTCTTCCTTTCCTGAATGGTGAGTGATATGCCTTCACCGGTAGTACCCAATATAAAGGCACCACTGATGCCCTGAGACCGGAGAAATGCGGCATACGATTCAGTCGTCGACAGTTCGATGCTGCCATCTGGCAACATGCTGGTAAATGGTGCGGCAATGAAACCGGTAAGGAAAGGAGATGACATATCGTTGGCGTAAAGTTGGTTATTGATTATACTGTTTTGTCTGACAAATCATATTTAGCAGCTAAAAAATCACTTTTTTCAGACTAATCCAAATTTCAAACAGAATTTATTTTTGTTCCGGAACTGACACCCGAAGTAGAAATGGGCAAATGGAGATTTCTTGCCCTTATAATATGGCAGATAGGGAGATCAAAGCAATGGAAGTATGGGTATAAAGATATTTACAGTGCATCAAGACCGATGCAAGTTTATGGGCAGGTTGAGTTATAGGACGGCTAGGATGACAGATGCAGGAGAATGTACCAGCTCATCATGCGCTATCGCTGGCAGACTTGCTCGAATTTTGAGTTGCGTTCAGTTTTCTACGGTATTTACTATCAAAAAGGTGAAAATAAAGATCGAGGTGTTTCTTCATGGCGATCTGAAATTCATCGGCGCTTCCGTTCTTGAGAATTCCAACCAGGTCTTTATGGGTAGGTCTTTTGGTATTGCCGGATATTTTGCGGTAGTCATCGAGGATCTCTGAGTAATGTTCTTTTACATATGTAAAAACGGGATTGAATATCTGGTGCAACTGAATGATTACATTATTCTTCGTGATCTCATAAAGTTTACGGTGAAAATTTGATTCTTCCTCCACGGATAACAGATTATCACTGAGCACACTCTCCCGGTTTACGATCTCTTCCAGCTCGGCAATCTCGCGATCGGTCTTGTTTACAAAAATGGAATTGCACATTCCGATCTCGATGATAATGCGCAGGTTAAGGATATCCAGCAGGTCTCCTTTACTCATCAGGCGGGGATCCATGACGCGCCTCATCCCATTGAGGATGTTCGGTTCTGCGAGAGTCATGCCTTTTTTAGTCCGGGACTGGATCAGGCCCATCATACGCAATCTGCTCAGGGCTTCCCGTAATACGCTACGGGCAACTCCGAGTGCTTCAGCGAGTTCTTTTTCATTAGGTAGTGAATCACCAGGCATGAAATTGCTTTCCTTGATGTAGTTGAGCAATTTTTCTTCGACTTTGTCAACCAGGGTGGTTGTTTGGTCGGTAATTTTCAGACTGTCCGAAACCATCTATTCATATGTACTTCTGGTCAAGAAAACCATCCCACGTATTGGTGCAGATGTAATGTAATGCATCTATTTACTGATAAAATATATCTGGATCAAAATTTATTGTCCTACAAATATAGCAAATCAGACGAAATGAGTATTAGTGAGTGGGCACCCGTTATGCTTTGATCAAGGCAAAGGGCCACTCTTTCCATTAAATTTAGCTCTTACAAGTTAGGGAATTTAATATAGAACACTGCTGTGCAATTCAATGGACAAAGCTGACGCAACCTGATGGGCTTTCTTTTATACCATTGGATAAATAATCTTTTCTGGGGAGGAGCCGGCATTCACCATCTAGGAGTGGTTGTATCGTTGGAGCATTGAGCAGGTAAAGGCAATATCCACAAGAAAATAGGTTGGTTGGGAAATTCTTGCGTCATTGAAGAGATCTGCAAAACAAAAGCCCTAAAACGGAGAAAGCCGTCCCCTTGCGGAAACGGCTTTCATAAAAATTGGCGGCGACCTACTCTCCCAGGTTTGACCTAGTACCATCAGCGCTGAGGGGCTTAACTTCTCTGTTCGGAATGGGAAGAGGTGAACACCCTCGCTATAACCACCATTAATCTTGTGCGTAGACCGTCCGTTGACGGTGTACTCAGCATGTCTTTTTGTGCTGGTAGTAAAAAAGACAGTTGGAGAATGAGGTGCAAAGAAGATAAAAAAAAGGAAGCATTCGGGTTATTAGTACTACTCGGCTGCATACATCACTGCACTTCGACCTGTAGCCTATCAACGTGGTCATCTACCACGACCCTTTTATCCCCGAAGGGAAATGGAATACTCATCTCAGAGCTGGCTTCGCGCTTAGATGCTTTCAGCGCTTATCCAAACCGAACATAGCTACCCTGCGATGCAGCTGGCGCCACAACAGGTGCACTAGAGGTTCGTCCGACTCGGTCCTCTCGTACTGAAGTCAGACCTCTTCAATATTCCTACGCCCACAACAGATAGGGACCGAACTGTCTTGCGACGTTCTGAACCCAGCTCGCGTGCCACTTTAATGGGCGAACAGCCCAACCCTTGGGACCTTCTCCAGCCCCAGGATGTGACGAGCCGACATCGAGGTGCCAAACCTCCCCGTCGATGTGAGCTCTTGGGGGAGATAAGCCTGTTATCCCCGGAGTACCTTTTATCCTATGAGCGATGGCCCTTCCATGCGGAACCACCGGATCACTTTAGCCTAGTTTCCTACCTGTTCGACCCGTCGGTCTTACAGTCAAGCACCCTTATACTAATACGCTCTACGCATGATTACCGACCATGCTGAGGGCACCTTTGCGAGCCTCCGTTACTCTTTTGGAGGCGACCACCCCAGTCAAACTACCCACCACACACTGTCCCCCGCTGTTACGGGGTTAGAACCTAAATATAGGAAGGGTGGTATTTCAAGGACGACTCCACGACCACTAGCGTGACCGCTTCAAAGTCTC